>DATAUL010000296.1:0-3405 GCA_036268255.1 Solirubrobacteraceae bacterium
GCCACGGCTACGGTGGACACCCGGTGCACGAGCGTGCCGAGCATCTGCTCCGCACGTAGCTCACGGGTGCCGACCTCGTGGCCGGCCACGAGGGTGCGCGGGGAGAGGCGAGATGGACGGCCGTCGCCAGACGACTATAAACCCGGTGAGCTAGCCCTCCATGGGCCACAGCAACGCCCGCGCCGGGGCCCCGTCGGAGCGTGCGACCTTGAGCGGGAGGCAGACCAGGAAATAGTTGCCCGGATCGACGGGGCGCAGGTCGAGTCCCTCGATCACCCCGATGCCTGAGCCGAGCAGCAGCACGTGTGCGGCTGGATCTCCGATCGACAGGTAGTCGATGCCGACGAGCCGCACTCCCCGGCCGATCAGCGCTTCGGCGCCGTCGGAGCTCAGGCGAACGAAGTCGGGGGTGAACCGGTCCCGTTCCCACAGCGCGGAGTTCGAGGTCTTCAGCAGTACTCGCTCCGGGCTCGGCGGCAGGCCGAGCATCTCGATCGCCGCGGCGCCCAGCTGACCGGAGGCACTCCCCGCATCGGCCACCACGCACGGTCCGATGAACGGGTCGAGCGGTAGCTCGCTTGCCCCTTCGCCGTCGGGGATGAAATGCCGGGGCGCGTCCACGTGGGTCCCGGTGTGGGCTCCCAGCTCGAGTCGTGTGACGTTCGCCGGGTCGCCGCGGTCGATCGACTTCGCCAACGCGATCGCCACGCCCGGGTCGCCGGCATAGATCGGCATGTCAGGACGTACGGTGACCGACACATCGATCGGGCCGGGACGGGTGCCCACCGGCTGGCCCGCGCGGATGCTCTTACTCACCGGCATCGGCTCCCACCAGTGGAACGCGGGCGTCCTCCCGCGACAGCTCGGAGGTGTCGGTGATCCATCTGGCGCCGCGTCCATGGGTGCAGAAGTTAGACGACCACCGGACGAGCACGACCAGCCGGTTCTCGAACCCGATCAGGTAGGCGAGGTGGACGATCAGCCACAGCAACCAGGCCGGGAAACCACCCAGGTGGAGGCCCCGGATGTCTGCCACGGCTCGTGTGCGTCCGATCGTCGCCAGCTTGCCCTTGTCGAAATAGCGCCACGGCGGCAGCGTGCGACCCTCGAGGCGGCGGCGGATCAGGCGGCCGGCATACCTGCCCTGCTGCATCGCCACGGGCGCGACGCCCGGCAGGGTCCGGGCGATGCCCGTCCGGACGTCGCGAACGCGCACCATGTCGCCGATCGCGATCACCTCCGGATGACCGGGCAAGGTCAAATCCGCCTGTACGGTGGCCCGGCCCGCGCGATCCACATCGCTCCCCGACGCCTCGGCGAGGGCGCGCGACAGCGGTGAGGCGGCGACCCCCGCGGCCCAGACGATCGTCCGGGCGGCCACCGGCTCGGCGGCTCCGTCAGCGCTTTGAATCTGCACGTGGTCTGGCTCGATCCCCACCACGGTGCGCCCGGTCAGCACGGTGACCCCGAGTTCCCCGAGCGAGCGCGCCGCACGCTCGGAGAGCGACGGTGGAAACCCCGGCAGCACGCGATCCGCCTGCTCGACCAGGAGCACCCGGCCGGCGCGCGGGTCGATCGTGCGGAAGTCGCCCGGGAGCGTGTCCCTGGCCAGCTCGGCGATCTGTCCGGCCATCTCCACACCGGTGGAGCCGGCGCCGACGACTACGAACGTCAGCCAGCCGGCGCTGACCTCAGGGTCCGGCTCGAGCTCGGCCGCCTCGAACGCCGCCAGGATGCCGGCGCGAGCGCGCAGCGCTCGCCCGAGTGACTTCACCTCGTGGGTCGACTGCCGCCATTCATCGTGCCCGAAATACGCGTAGTTCGAGCCGCTCGCGACCACCAGCGTGTCGTACCGGACGGTCTGCGGGCCCGGCTCGGCCACGGCAGGCCGGAGGAAGACGGTGTGTCGCTCCAGGTCGAACCCGGTGGCCTCTGCCATCAGCACACGCACGTTCCGCGCCCCCCGGAAGATCGTGCGTAGCGGTTTGCCGATCTCGTCGGGTGACAGCGCGCCCGTGGCCACCTGATAGGTGAGCGGTTGAAACAGGTGATAGTTGTTGCGGTCGATCAGGGTGACCTCAACCGGAGCGCCGCGAAGCGCTTTGACCGTCTGAAGACCGCCGAAGCCCCCACCCACGACCACTACCCGGTGGAGCGGCTCACCCGGCGAAGCCTCGTCGAACCGGTGCTCAGCGGGGCTGCCGTTGTCTCCGGTCATCTCGAGAGTAGAGATAAGCCGCTGTACTCGTAGCCCAACAAAATCTGAGGTGGATTCCCCGTGGAAGTGTCCTACCTCTGGAGCCAGACAATGTTCGAGGTTCACGTCTCCTCCATGAGTCCAGAGCGGTTTGGCTCGGTGCTTCCGCCAGAGCGCTTCGAGGAATTCGAGCGAGAGCTGGACGAGGGACGCCGGCTCTTGGACGGACGGGTCGTCTGGAACGTGAATTCGACCGCCCAAGGCGGCGGCGTGGCCGAGCTCCTGCAGTCCCTCGTGCCCTACGCCCGCGGCGCCGGCGCCGACGTTCGATGGGTCGTGATCGAGGGAACGGCGGAGTTCTTCACGCTGACCAAACGCATCCACAACCGGCTGCACGGCTCGCCCGGCGACGGCGGCGCACTCGACGATCGGGCCCGCGGCATCTATGAACGGGTGATGGCCCAGAACATGCCCCAGCTCATCAGCCGCGTGCGTCCCGGGGACGTCGTGATCGTCCACGACCCGCAGCCGGCGGGTTTGATCCGTGGGCTGCGCGAAGCCGGCGCATCGGTGATCTGGCGGTGCCACGTCGGCCTCGACCGGCCGAACGACCTCGCGCGAGAGGCGTGGAGGTTCCTGTTGCCATATTTCTCCGCAGCGGATGCGTTCGTGTTCTCGCGCGAGTCGTTCGTGTGGGAGGGAATCGATTTCGACCAGGTCGTGATCATTCCGCCGACGATCGATGTCTTCTCGCCAAAGAACATCGATCTCGACTCCGAGACGGTCCTCGCTGTACTGCGCGCCACCGGCCTACTGTCCGACCGGACCGGTCCCCGACCGGCGACGTTCGTACGGCACGACGGCACGCCGGGTCGTGTCGATCGGCCTACGGAGCTGTTCGGAACGGGCGCCGTGCCGTCGGATGTCCCCGTCGTGGTCCAGATCTCTCGCTGGGATGTGCTCAAGGATCCTCACGGCGTCATCCGTGGCTTCGCGGAGTTCGTGCCCGAGAGCACCGGCGCGCACCTGGTCTATGCCGGGCCGGCGGTGGCCGCGGTTGCCGATGATCCCGAAGGCCTGGAAGTGCTCCGCCAGTCGGTGGCGTTATGGGAGCGCCTGCCGGACGAGCAGAAGCGCCGCGTGCACCTCGCTTCGCTGCCCATGGATGACCCCGCGGAGAACGCCACGATCGTCAACGCGCTCCAGCG
>DATAUL010000297.1:0-6671 GCA_036268255.1 Solirubrobacteraceae bacterium
AATGGGAGGCCAACGACTTCTTCTACTTCATCGCCGACGTGGCCGCCGGCGAGGAGAACCTGCAGGTGATGTACGGCCTCGACGGCGAGCGCCAGCTCGACGAGCAGGTGCTCGAGCACCTCGAGGGCTACGAGCGGGCCCGGCCCGTGCGGATCGGCAACGGCGCCTTCGAGCAGGAGCAGCACGACGTCTGGGGGGCGCTGCTCGACTCCGTGTACCTGCACACCCGCTCGCGTGACTCGCTGGACGACCGCGTGTGGAGGATCCTCTCGCGCCAGGTCGAGCAGGCGATCGCGAACTGGCGCAATCCCGACCGGGGGATCTGGGAGATCCGCGGCGAGCCCAAGCACTTCACCTCGTCGAAGATCTTCTGCTGGGTGGCGTGCGACCGCGGCTCGCGCCTCGCCGAGCTGCGCGAGGACTCTGAGCGCGCCAGGCGCTGGCGCGCGGCGGCCGACGAGATCCACGCCGACGTGTGCGAGCACGGGATCGACGATCGTGGCGTGTTCGTCCAGCACTACGACACCGACTCGCTCGATGCCGCGCTGCTGCTACTGCCGTTGATGCGCTTCCTCCCGCCCGAGGACGAGCGCGTCCGTGCGACCGTGTTCGCGATCGCCGACGAGCTGACCGACCACGGGCTGGTGCTGCGTTACAAGACCGACGAGACCGACGACGGCCTACAGGGCAGGGAGGGGACGTTCCTGATCTGCTCGTTCTGGCTGGTCTCGGCGTTCTGCGAGATCGGGGAGCTTGACCTCGCGCGGGCACTGTGCGAGCGGCTGCTGGGCTATGCCAGCCCACTCGGGCTCTACGCCGAGGAGATCGACCCGGACACCGGGCGCCATCTGGGCAACTTCCCGCAGGCATTCACGCACCTGGCGCTGATCAACGCCGTCATGCACGTGATTCGCGCCGACGAGAAGGCCGCCGAGCAGCGCTCGCCGTGGGCTGACTGGCGCTGAAGCGCAGGAGGCGCGCCGTAGAAGTGCCTCCGGCCCCGCGGATCGGCGTCTGCCGTCCCGCGGGGCCTTGACCCGGAGGCAGTGTCAGGTGGTCAGCCGATCGTGGCGTACTGCGACTCGGAGACCGCGTCGCGGACCTCGAGGGAGTGCACGACGCGCTCGGTCGAGAGCTCGTGCAGGGTCAGGCCGGCCAGGGCGAGGACGACAAACGCCGCTCCCCCGGCAAATCCCAGCCAGGTGACGACAGTGCCGGTGAAGACCAGGCTGGCGATGATCGTCCAAGCGCCGATGACGGCGACGGTCCCGTCGAGTGCGCGCTGCGCACGACCGCGCGTGGGCAGCGCCGCGGCGGCGGACAGCGTCAGTGCGACGACGCCTGCTCCGAGCATCAGCCACATGAACACGGGAACGCCGAACACCTGCGAGGCGACGATCGCAAAGCCGCCCGTAATGGCCAGACCGATGTTGGTCAGGTAACGAGAGTTCATGGAAACCTCCGTTGGGTCTTGTCCGCGGGGTCGATCGGCGCCGCGGATGCAGTCGCCGGGTCCAAGGTCTTGGTCTGAGATCTCGAAGCGCTGCATGAGTGACACTATAGCTCAGTCTGAGTGATCATTCTGATGCCTCAGACTGTTTGACTTTTGCGTTGCCAACCGGCGATACTGGGTCGATGGCCGCCCCCGTCTCGACCGAGCCGCTGAACAACACCGCCCGCGTGCTGCTCGGCATGATCGCCGAGGGCCACTCGACCGGTTACGCGATCAAGGCCGAGATCGAGCGCTCGACGCGGCTGTACTGGGGGGCGAGCGTGGGCGGAATCTACCCCGAGCTGCGCCGGCTCGCCGATGCCGGGCTGGTGAGCGTCCGCGACGATCCCCGCGGCGGCGCCCGCCGCCACGCTTACGCCCTGACCGCCGCGGGACGCCACGCCTTGCACGATTGGCTGACCGATGGCGCCGAGCCGGTGCTGGAGATGCGCGACGAGGCGCTGCTCAAGCTGCGTTTCGCCGGCGTCCTGGAGCGCGATGAACAGCTCAACGTCGTCCGGTGCATGCGCGCCGCCCACCGTCGCCGCGCGCAGGATCTTCAGCAGCGACTCGATGCCGGAGACTTCGACGACGTCCCGCACCGCCTGACGATCGAGTTCGGGGTCGGCTGGAACACGTGGGCGGCCGAGTGGTGCACGACCGCCGAGCGCCGCCTGAGGCGCGGTTAGGGTCCGCGCCCGCTCGCCCCGATCGGACCGGTGGTCCGTGAGGGCGAGCGGGTGGTGTCAGGCGCGTCCAGACGCCGCCGGAACCGTCAGTTACAAGGTCGCGGGCCCTTAGCCCTCGCCCAGTCGCACCGGGAGCGTCTTGAGCTGGTTGACGAACCCCGACTCGACGACCGTCGGCCGTCCGGCCAGTTCCATCGCCGGATAACGCCGGAGCGTCTCCTCGAACATCACGTTGAGCTCCAGGCGGGCGAGCGCGGCGCCGAGGCAGAAGTGCCGGCCCCCGGCACCGAACGCCTGGTGCTCGGGGTTGCGGGTCACGTCGAAGCTGTGGGGATGCTCGTAGCGCGACTCGTCGCGGTTGGAGGAGACGTACCACATGACCACCTTCTCGCCCTCGCGGATCGTCTGGCCGGCGAGCTCGGCATCGCGGCTGGCGCAGCGGCCGAAATGGGCGAAGGCGGGGAACATCCGCAGCGACTCCTCGACGGCGCTCGAGACCAGCGACGGGTCGCCCAGCAGGACGGCGCGCTCATCGGGATGCTCCATCAGGGCCCGCATCCCGCTGCAGTAGGTGGCCTTCGTGCTGTCGTTGCCGGCGGCCACGAGCAGGAAGAAGCCCATCACGATCTCGTGCTCCTCAAGCTGGTGACCGTCGACCTCGGCGTGCACGAGCACGCTCGTCAGATCGTCGGTCGGGTGCTCGCGGCGGGCGGCGATCATCTCTGAGCACCGGCGGAAGATCTCCGGGATCTCGGTCTGCATGATCCCCGCCACGCCCTCGGGATTGAGGTCCGGGTCGCCGGCCCCCAGCGCCGTGTTCATCAACCGGGCCCACACGGCGTCGTCGGCCTCAGGGATGCCCATGAAGCTGCCGATCACCCGCGAGACGATCGGCCGGGCCACGTCGGCGACGAGGTCGCAGGTCTCGTGTCCGTGAAGGCGGTCAAGCGTGGCGGCGACGATCTGGCGGATCGCCGGCTCGTGGGCGGCGATCCGTCGCGGCGTGAAGCCCGCCTGGAACAGGGACTTGAGCCGGTCGTGCTTGGGCGGATCCATGCCGATGAACATCGCCTGGATCAGCTCGATCGGAAACACCGCGTTGATCGCCGTGATCCCGCCCCGCTCGGAGGAGTAGGTGCGCCAGTCCCGGCTGACCGTGTGAACGTCCTCGGCCCGCGTGACCGACCAGTAGCCGGCCTCCTCGGGGTACTCCGTCGAGTGCGAGGTCCAGTGGATGGGACATTCGCCCCGCAGCCGTCCGAACAGCTCGTGCGGCGGACCTTCCCGCCAGTGCTCGCGCTCGGTGACGAGCACGTGCTCGAGGTCTGACCCGGTTGAAGACAACGAGCTCCTCCTGACCTGCTCCGATAGGGCTCCGCGCATCATACTGGCTGGCTGGCCAGCCTGGAGGGATTCTGGCTACTCGTCGATCGGTGGAATGACCGCGACGGGCTCGGCGATCGCCGCTTCAACGGCCCCCGGCACTCCCGGCGCGCCGGCGACCTTGTTGGCGATCCACCTCCGCCGGGCCTGGATCCGCCGCCAGCGCTCCTGCGAGCGGGCGAGCTTGCGACCGTCGGCGGCGTATCGGCGGCGGCCCCACCACGAGTGGGGCGCGCCCAGCCGGAGCGCACCTACGAACGAGACGAACGGGACGAAGACTCCGACCAGGCCGATCAGCGGTTTGCCCTTGAGGATCGCGAGGACCCCCAGGAGGACGTCGGCCAGGACCACGACCGCCCAGCTGCCGACCGACGCCTGGTCGTGAGCCAGATCGAAGGGGGCGAAGCCGAGCACGATCAAAGCGCCGATCAGCGCGGCCACGACGACCGCGTCGAACGACGAGCGCCCCTCCTCGGTCCAGTAGACGTCGCGCAGGTAGATCCACAGCGCGAACTCGTCGAGGGTGAAGCCGGCCCCGATCCCGAACCCGGCGGCGAGCATCTCGCTCCAGGGGCTGGCCGGCTGGGTGGCGAAGTTCACGAAGCCCGTCAGCAGCACGAGCACGATGCCCCAGACGAGATGGTGCAGGTGAAGCCCGCCGCCTGTGGTCACACTCCCCGGCCACCAGGCAAAGCGCGGGCTGCGGTTCATCCGCGCGCTCGTCCGGATGAACAGAAACGACAGCAGGAACGAGGCGAGGAGCACGAACCCGGCCCGCTGGCCGTGGACGTCGAGAAAACGCGCCGGAACATCGAGGCGAAAGGTGACCGCCGCCATTGCGACAGCGTAAACCCGACCGTGAATGGCATCATCGCCAGCGTGCCTGAACGTCTGCACCCCTCGCCGGTCTTCATCGCCCTGAGCCCTGCGGAGGCCGCGGAGCCGGTGCTCTACGAAGATCTGCTCGACACCTGGGTCGCCGTGATCGACGCCGGTGGCGCCGTCGGCTTCACCGCGCCCGCCGATCGCGAGGCGGTGGCCCGCACCCTGCGCGGGCAGCTCAAGCGGGTGCGCGAGGGCCGCGACGCGCTCGGCGTGCTGCGCCACACCGACCGCGCCGTCGGGATGGCGTTCCTTGTCGAGAGCGGCTCGCCCCTGCGCCGCCACTGGCGCACCGTGCTGCGCGTGATGGTCCACCCCGAGTTGCAGGGCGCCGGCGCCGGCCGTCTGCTGCTCGAGGGGCTGCACGGGGTCGCCCGCGACCTGGGTCTCGAACAGCTCCTGTTGTCGGTGCGCGGTGGTACTGGAACCGAGGGGTTCTACGAGCGCTTCGGCTACGTGGAGATCGGCCGCCACCCGGCCGCGATCCGGCTCGCGCCAGACGACGATCGCGACGAGATCGTGATGCTGCTGACGCTGTGAGCGGCCGGATCGGGATTGTCGGCCTGGGCCGCATGGGGCTGCCGATGTGCCTGCGGCTGAGCGAGCGCGGCTTCGCCGTCTCGGCCACCGACCTGCGTCCCGAGGTTCGGGTGTCAGTCGCCGAGGCCGGGGCGCACTGGGATGGCTCCGCCGCGGAGGTCGCCGCCCGGTCCGATGTCCTGATCACGATGCTGCCCGGCCCGGACGAGGTGTCGGAGATCGCCGGCCAGGTGATCGGGGCCCTGGCGGCCGGCTGCACCTGGATCGATATGAGCAGCGCCACTCCGGCAGTCGCCGCGAAGATCGCCCTCGCCGCGGAGGGCCGCGACGTGCGGGTCCTCGACGCGCCGGTCGGCGGCGGCCCGCCGGAGGCACGGAACGGACGGCTGCTGGTGTTCGTCGGAGGCTCCGGCGACGATCTGGAGAGCCAGCGCGACGTCCTCGACACCCTCGGCCAGCGGGTCGTGCACGTCGGTCCGGCGGGCAGTGGCTATGCCGTCAAGCTGATCGTCAACATGCTCTGGTTCGAGCAGGCGGTCGCCGGAGCCGAAGCGCTGTCGCTCGCCGTACGCTTCGGTCTGGATTCCGAGACGGTGCGCCTGGCGGTGCAGGACAGCGCCGCGGCCAGCCGCTTCATGGAGCAGGACGCGCCCGCACTGATGCGAGGGGACTCCTACGAGATGTTCTCGCTCGCGCGATGCCATGAGGAGCTGACTGGCGTCCTGGCGCTCGGCGATCAGCTGGGGGTGCCGCTGGTGCTGGCCGCCCGCGCGACCGAGATCTACGCGCAGGCCCTCGAGCGTTATGGCGATATCGACGGGGAGTTGATGGCCGCCCGGCTGGTCGCCGAGCGCGCGGGCGTGAGGTTCAGCGACTGACTGCGCTGGGCTGCGGCCGGGGCGCCGACCGACGCTGCTGGTCACCGGGCGAGCGGCCGACGGATCCGGCGCTCGTCGGCATTCCCCCACGCGACCACGAGGCCACGGCCGCCACCAGGCAGGCGATGATCGCGAAGGCAAACGCCTCGTGCAGGCCGGTCCTGAACGGCGGCGAGATCAGGTGCGGGAAGAACGAGCGGCCGACGAGCACGTGCCGCTGGGCCACGCTGACGTGAGCGAGCGCCGGCCCGACGAGGTGCTGGATCGGGTTATAGCCGAGGAACGCGGCGAACAGGATCGAGACCGGCGGCAGGTCGGCGGCATGCTGGGCGGCGGCCCGCGGGACGCCGTGGGCGCGAAGGCCGGTGAGCATCGTGTGCGGCAGCGAGGACGCGAGGCCGACGATCATCAGCGTGAAGAAGATCCCGATCGACAGCAGCTGCGCGGAGTTCTGGAAGGTCTGATTCATTCCCCCGCCGGCGCCGCGGGCGTTCGGCGGCAGGCTGTTCATCACCGCCGCGCGATTGGGTGAAGCGAACAGACCCATCGAGACGCCGTTGAGAAACAGGCAGCCCGCGAACAGCGGATACGGGAAGTTGATCGGCAACAGCGTCAGCAGGAAGAAGCTCACCGCCGCCCCGACCATGCCCCCGGTGGCGAAGCCCCGCGAAGCTGATGTTGCCCGCCCAGTCGATGCGGGCTCGCCGCGGCGTCGAGAGCTCGTGGAGCTTGAGGTAGGCCCACACGGTCCCGAACAGACCGACGGGGACCGAGATCAGGAACACGAGCCGCCAGTTGATCGGCGCC
>DATAUL010000298.1:0-11897 GCA_036268255.1 Solirubrobacteraceae bacterium
GCTGCGCTCAGGGGAGCGAGTCGTCGGCGCGCTCGGCGTCAGCGGCGGCACGGTCCCGGACGACACCGCCTTGGCGGAGTCGGTCGCGGAAGCATTCTGAGTCTCCCCGCCGACCCGGCGGCCGAGCAAGTTGAGGTCAGCGCTCCGCGACTGACAGCGCCTCGTCGAGGCACATCGCCGCGCTCACGAGCCCGAGGTGGGTGAAGGCCTGAGGGAAGTTCCCCAGGTAGCTGCCCGTCGGACCCATCTCCTCGGCGTACAGCCCGAGATGGTTGGAATAGCCGTTCATCTTCTCGAAGAACAGCCGCGCCTTGTCCAGCTGGCCGGCGCGCGCCAGGCATTCGACGAACCAGTAGGAGCACATGCAGAACGTTCCCTCGGTGCCGGCCAGCCCGTCGGACGCCGCATCCTCGGCGCGGTAGCGGTACACGAGCGAGTCGTCCACAAGGTCGACCTCAGTGGCCTCGAGCGTCGAGAGCCAGCGCGGGTCGCGGGGGGCGATGAATCCCACCAGCGGCATCAGCAGGCTCGACGCGTCGATCGTGGTGCTGCCCTTCGACTGCACGAAGGACTGGCGCTCCTCGCTCCAGAACCCGTCGTAGATCTCGGCGTGGATCTCGTCGCGGACGGCACGCCACTCCACGATCGGCGCCGGCAGCGACCGGCGCTGAGCGAGCCGGATGCCGCGGTCGATCGCCACCCAGCTCATCAGGCGGGAATAGAGAAACTCGCGCTGGCCGCCCCGCACCTCCCAGATGCCCTCGTCGCTGCGCTGCCAGTTCGCGGCCGTCCAGTCCACCGACTCGCGCATGTGCGTCCACGTGTCATAGGAGATCGGCTCGACGTATTCATCGAACAGGTCGACCATATGCAGTAGCTCGCCGTAGATGTCGAGCTGCAGCTGGTTGTAGGCCGCGTTGCCGATGCGCACCGGCGCGGAGGTCCGGTATCCCTCGAGGTGCTCGAGCACCTCCTCAGTTAGGTCCTGACGGCCGTCGATCCCGTACATGATCTGGAGCTTGCCCTTCTCCTCGCACTCGTGATACCGCTTCTCTGTCCACCCGATCAGCGCGCGAGCCTCGTCGCGAAACCCGAGCCGGATCAGCGCCGCGGCGGTGAACGAGGCATCGCGGATCCAGGTGAAGCGATAGTCCCAATTGCGTTCGCCGCCGACCATCTCGGGTAGGCCGAACGTCCCGGCGGCCGCGATCGCCCCCGTCTTCTCGGAGGTCAGGAGCTTCAACGTGAGCGCCGAGCGGTTGACCATCTCCTGCCACCGACCTTCGTAGGTGCTGGAGCCGACCCAATGCCGCCAGAAATCGACTGTGTGCTGGAAGGCGGCGTCGACCCATCCGGGCTGTGCCGAGATCTGATCGCGTCCGGGGTCGACGACCTCGAGTACGAAGTCGACCGTTTCGTCGGAGTCCAGGGTGAGTTCGCCGACAGCTGCGCCATCGACGATCTCAAGCGCGACCGGCGTGCGCAGGCGTAGCGTGGGGTTGCCTTCGCCGGTGGGGATGAACAGCAACTCTCCCGGCCCCGCCTGCTTGACCTCGTGGGAGTCGCGGGCGTAGTTGAAGGCCGGCGCGCAGTTGATGCGGAACGTGAACGGCCCTCGCACCCCTTGCACTCGGCGCACGACCGCATGGGTGTGACGGTGTTCTCCAACCGGCATGAAGTCAATGACCTCGCCGACGCCGTCCTCGGAGAGGAAGCGCGTAATCAGGACGTTGGTGTCCGGCAGATAGAGCTGCTTGTGACGGCTGGTCGGCACCGCCGGGCCAATCTGGAACTTGCCGCCGTTGCCGTGACCCAGCATCGCCACGAAGATCGACGGGGAGTCGAAATGCGGCCAGCAGAGGAAGTCCAGCGACCCGTCAGTGCTGATCAGGGCGATCGTCCGCAGGTCGCCGATGATGCCGTAGTCCTCGATCGGCTTGTATGACATTCCGTCTCCTTGATGGCGGGCTGCAGCCCACCACGCCAGGTAGGAGCTGCCTCTCCCGACGCGTGGATCGCTACCTGACCCCTCGGCGGGCGCAGCGGAGGTGACAGCTGGACCTTCCTCTAGGGCCACCTAGAGCTTCTGCTGTGGCCCGTCGTGGCCGATCGCACGATACGGCTGTTGTCCAACCGTCGCGCGCCTTACTAACCAGCCCAAAGCAACGCAGGGTGGGAGCTCTATGAACAGCAGCGAGACGATCAAGGTCGACGCGTTCATCGCCGGCTCGGGACCGATCGGCGCGACCTTCGCCCGGGAGCTGGTCGAGGCGGGACGGCACGTGATGGTGGTCGACGCCGGCGCGAAGCTGTCTGACCTCCCGGGGGCGCACCTGAAGAACTCCGCGCTCTATCAGCGCAACATCGACCTGTTTGCGTCGGTGATCCGCGGACACCTGACGACCGTGTCGGTGCCCTCGAATCACACCCCGGTCGTCACGCTGGACCCAGCTGCATTCCGGGTCGACTTCGATACTCACGAAGGGTTCGTCCACAACAACCAGAACCCGGAGCAGAGCCCTTCTCGCAACCTTGACGCGGCCGCCGTCAGCTACGTCGTCGGAGGAATGGCCACGCACTGGACCTGCGCGACGCCGCGCCACCACCCCACGATCGAGCGCTGCGATCTCCTCTCCGAGAATGAGTGGGAGGAGCTCTACAGCGAGAGCGAGCGCCGGTTCGGAACGACGCAGACCGCGTTCTCGCACGCAATTCGCCACCAACTGGTCCTCGACATCCTCACCGAGGAGTTCGGTGAGCTCGAGGCGCCCTACCAGGCCCAGGCGCTTCCGCTGGCGGTCCGCCGCCGAACGGACAACCCTCGCTTCGTGCACTGGAGCGGCACCGATACGGTCCTCGGCCCGCTGGCTCACGACGATCACGACGGACGCTTCGACCTGCGTCCCGAGCACATCTGCCGTCGTCTGGCGCTCAGCGTCGACGGCAGCCACATCGAGTACGCCGAGGTCGAGGACCTGACCTCGTCTCGGATGCTCAGGGTCGAGGCCGAGCACTTCATCGTGGCCTGCAACGCGATCAACACGCCGCAACTGCTGTGGGCCTCCGGTGTCCGGTCGGAGCCGCTCGGCCGGTACCTGACCGAGCAGCCAATGGCGTTCTGCCAGATCGTGCTCCCCGAGCACCGGCTCGGCGCGCTGGAGTCCGATGATCGCTTCGCCGAGCAACTGCGCAGACACCGGATCGAGAACCCGTCGGATCCCGTGCCGTTGCCGTTCGGCGACCCCGAGCCCAACTGCATGATCCCGGTCTCGGAGGGTCGCCCATGGCATTGCCAGATTCATCGCGACGCGTTCAACTACGGGGACCTCCCGCCCAACATCGACGGTCGCCTGATCGTCGATCTGCGCTGGTTCGGGATCGTCGATCCACAGCCCGACAACCGCGTCACGTTCTCCGAGCGCCATCTCGACATCTTCGGGATGCCCCAGGCGACGTTCGAGTTCGAGCTGTCCGGCGAGGACCGTGAACGGCAGCACCGGATGATGAAGGACATGTTGCGTTGCGCGGGGTCTCTCGGCGGCTTCCTGCCGGGCTCCGAGCCGCAGTTTGTCCCGCCAGGCGTGCCGCTGCATTTCGCGGGAACCGTCCGCATGGGCGATGACCCGGCGACGAGCGTGTGTGACGTCGATTCGAAGGTTTGGGATGTCGACAATCTCTATGTCGGCGGTAACGGCCTGATCCCGAGAGGCCAGGCCACCAACCCGACCCTGACGAGCGTGGCCGTGGCGATCAAGTCGGCGCGCTCGATCCTGGCGCCCTCTGCCGGACGCGACCGGGTTGGCGACGGGCAGTCCAAATGAGCGTGGCAGTATTTCCGGCCGGGTCGATCCGGCTCGGCATCACGCCCACGGGCTGGAGCAACGACGACCTGCCGACGATCGGCGAGGAGATCGGTTACGAGCAGTGCGTGAGCGAGATCGCTCTGGCCGGCTTCGAGGGCTGCAGCGTTGGTCACAAGTTCCCGACCGACATCGATGAGCTCAAGGCCTCCCTGCACCTGAGGGGCCTTTCCGTCTCCGAGCCGTGGCACAGCACGTACTTCACGGCACGGGGGATGGATCAGCAGAACCTCGACGGCTTCCGCCGGCAGCTGGCGTTCATCCAGGAGATGGGCGGCACGGACATCGGCCTGGCCGAACTGGGCCACGCTGTTCACCAGCAACCCGTGGCTCTCAAGGCGAACAAGCCGGTCTTCGAGGACGCGCAGTGGGGGCGGATGACCGATGGACTCAACCGGCTGGGCGAGCTGGCCACCGACGAGGGAATGCGCCTCTGTTACCACCACCACATGGGCACGGGCGTGCAGACCCGCGACGAGGTCGACCGCCTGATGGCGGACACCGACGCCGCCCACGTGCACCTGTTGCTCGACACGGGGCATCTCTACTGGTCAGGCGACGATCCCGCGGCGCTGGCACGAGATCACGGTGAACGCATCGCGCACGTGCATCTCAAGGACGTCCGCCGAGACCGGATGGAGGCCGCCGACGCCGGAGGCTGGTCGTTCCTGACGGGTGTCGAGCAGGGCGTATTCACCGTTCCTGGCGATGGCGCAATCGACTTCGTCCCGATCTTTGCGGCGCTGGCCGAGGCCGGGTACGAGGGATGGCTGATCGTCGAGGCCGAGCAGGACGCGGCGAAGGCCCACCCTTTGACCTACGCGAAAATGGCACGCGCGTATCTCGGCGAGGTGCTCGGCCTCTGAACGGCCGCGGCGCCGACCACCTTGCCCTTACAAGCCTCGAGGAGGCACACTGCATGAACGACCCCCGTTTCGCACATGAGATCGTTCAGGAGGGAGTCAAGGACGGCTACTGGGTGATGCCGATCGACGTCGACGGCGACGGCCGGCCGGACCTGGTGACGTCGGGGCTCGCGCTCGGGGAGGTGGCGTGGTTCCGCAATCCGGATTGGCGCCGGCGGGTCATCGGCAACTTCTCGCGACCGATTTCGCTCGATCAGGCCGATATCGACGGCGACGGCCGGACGGACCTCGTCGTCTGCCACGACTACGCGCGGACGATGTTCGAGGCCACTCCGCAGGATGGCCACGTTTCCTGGCTGCGCAACGCGGGCGAGCGCGACGAGCCCTGGCAGGTGCGGCCGATCGGACAGCTCGGGTCCGCGCACCGACTGCGCCTGGGGCACTTCACCGACCCCGAGGAGCTGCAGCTGCTCGTCGCGCCGGTCGTCGGCCCGAGGTCGGGGATGGAGGCCGTGCATACCCCGATTCGCGTCGTGCTCTACCGGCGCCCCGACGACGTACTCGGCGCATCGTCGTGGCCGGCCGACGTGGCTGACGATGAGAGCTTCCGAGTGATTCATGCGATCGCTCTCGGCCAGTACGGCGCCCCCGGCGCCGTCGGGCTGGGCGCGACGTTGCTGGCCAGCGAAGAGGGCCTCACCTGGTTCGGGGTCAACCCGGACGGCCGCTGGGAGGCTGTCCTGCTCGGCGGCGGCGAGCCCGGCCAAGCGGGACAAACCGGCTACCGGGGCAGCGGCAACCACGCAGTCGGCAGAGTTGGCGGCGACCCATACGCCTACATCGCGGCCGTGGAGCCATTCCACGGCAACACGCTTGCCGTGTACACCCCCGAAGGCGACGGCGACCTGGCGCAGCGTACGTGGCGGCGCACGGTGCTTGAAACCTTCGGGGAGCCAAACGAGGCGGGAGAGGGCCCCGCCCATCACGTCGTCTGCGCCGACTTCGACGGCGACGGCGACGACGAGTTCCTGGTGGCCCTCCGGGGGCCGATGCCCCACCAGGGCGTCTTTCACTATTGCCCGATCGACGCCGGGGCGGCGCGGTTCGACAGGACCCGTGTCTCGGAGCCGTCAGCCGCGCGCATCGCCGTGGCGGACTTCGATGGGGACGGTCGACTGGACTTCGCCACCACGGGCTACCACGTACCCGGTTACTTCGAGTGTGAGGACCCTCAAGTGGTGGTTCACTTCAACCGCTTCGGGGACCCGATCGCCGGTCCCTCGATCCCGCCGGGCCCACTCGGCGGCTGATCGCAGAGCTGCACGATGAGCGAGCTTGAGTTTCTTGGTGCGCTTCACGTCGAGCTGATACGCCACCGCCAGCTGCGAGCAGGGACCCATGACCATGAGCTGTTTCAGACGTCGACGGTCCAGGCGTTGCTGGCGGGAGCGTTCGATGGCGACGTGACCGTCGGCGAGCTGCTGGAGCATGGCGACACGGGCCTCGGAACCCTCAACGGGCTGGACGGTGAACTGATCGTGGTCGATGGGCAGGCGTTCAAAGCCAACCTCGACGGCACACTGGTCCGAGCCGACAGCTCGGCCAGGACGCCGTACGCAGTGGTGGTCCCATTTGTGGCGGGTGACCGTCTGACACTGCGAGGACCGTTCTCAGACGCCGATCTCGAGCGGCGGCTGGCCGGTCACGTCGCCGGAGCTGGGCGACCGACGGCGATCCGCATCGTGGGTCTGTTCGAGTCAGTCCGGATTCGCTCAGTGCCCAAGCAGGAGCTCCCGTATCCACCGCTAGCGGAGGCGATCGCCCAACAGCAGGTGACCGATCTCGCCGAGGTCTCGGGCACGATGGTGGGGTTCTGCTTTCCGGATGCGCTCGACGGGATCGAGATGGTCGGCTCTCATCTGCACTTCGTCACCGATGATCGCGCGATGGGGGGGCACGCCCTCAGCTTCAGGCTTCACCATGGGACCGCCCACCTGGACGTCGGGACGGAGCTTCACGTCGAACTGCCACCAGCGGTCGGCACCCCGCGTCACGGAGCGACGCTCGACCAAGATGCGCTTCGACGCCTCGAGACCGATGACGACGGCGAAGCGCTGTGTCGGTAGACGGGGAGAGATTGCGGCGGCCCCTGGCTGGTGTGATCATCTGGTCGGCGCTCGCGATCGTGGTCGTGGCCTATGCCGCGCACCAGGACCTCGGCCTCGGTGGGACACGGGTCGACGAGTTCTTCGATCGCTGGCTCCACACCGCGCTGCTGTGGGTTGCCGCCGCGGCCTGCCTCGCCGGTGCAACGTGGACGACCCGCGGCCGCGCGCCGTGGCTGTTTGTCACGCTCGCGCTCGTGAGCTGGGCGGTCGGCGACACGATCTGGAGCATTCGCTTCGGTCACGCTGCGAGCGTGCCTGTCACGAGCATCTCGGACGTCTTCTGGCTGGCCTGGTATCCCCTGATCGGCGTTGCGCTTGTCCTGCTGGTCCGCGAGCGCGTCCCGGTCTTTGAGCTTCACCGCTGGATCGACGGGGTGGTGGTGATGCTGCTTGTCGCCACGCCATGGGTGGCCCTATTTCTGGAGCCGGCATCCGAGCACTCGCACACCTCGACGCTGGCGACGCTCGTGGCGTTCGCGTACCCGCTCGGTGACGCCGTGATCGTCGGCGCCACGCTCGGCGTCTTCGCGCTGATGCTCTGGCGTCCCGGTCGCATGTGGTTGGCTCTGGGTTCCGGCCTCGTCCTGATGGGCGTGGCCGACGCGGTGTATTCCCTGCAGAGTCTCGGGCACTCCTCTGAGCATGCCCGGCTCTACGACGCGGCCCTCGTGGCCGGGGCCCTGATGGTCGCCTTCGCGGCCTGGCAGGCGCGGCCCGGCCGGCTTGAACCGAAAGAGGTCGAGGGATGGCCGGCGATCGCCCTTCCGCTCGCCGCCCAGGCGCTCGCGGCGACGATCCAGGTCTACGGTTTCTTCTACGAAATACACAGGATCGAGCGGATCCTGACCGTCATCGTCCTGCTGATAGCGATGGTCCAGATCGTGGTGACGAGGCCCCGCCTGCGCGCCCGTCCCGTCGTCCCCCCGGGACCACCTGAGCTCATGTCCGGTAACTGACAGCGCGAAGCCCCACGGGCGTGAGTAACGGTCTATTCTGATTTTGACCGTTACCCTGATCGAACCAGGAGGACGCCGATGGTGGTCTATTCCGTGTGGGAGTCATATTTTCCGGCCGAGGCGGCGCAGGAGGGCCGAGCGACCACGGAGACGATCTGGCGCGACATGACCGATTTCGATGGTTATCTGACGCACGAGTTGATCGAGGATCTCGACGATCCCGGTCACCTGCTCGTCGTCAGTCAGTGGACGACCCGCCAGCGGGCCGACGAAGTCCTGCGCGAGTACGCCGATGACCCCAGCGCACGCGGTGCGAACGAGCTGGTCTCGCGACCCCGCACACGATTCGTCGGCCACGCAGCGCCCGGTCGGGCATGACGCCGGACACGCTTCTGGCCCTCGCGAACCTGTCCGCCCCCCGAAAGCCCGGCCGCGGCCCCGCGCTCCACCCCGACCCGCTCGCCAGCGCGCCGACAGCGGCGCAAGCGCTCGGGCTCTCG
This sequence comes from Solirubrobacteraceae bacterium, assembly GCA_036268255.1. Classification (GTDB taxonomy): domain Bacteria; phylum Actinomycetota; class Thermoleophilia; order Solirubrobacterales; family Solirubrobacteraceae; genus Palsa-465. The sequence continues at coordinate 8,351 of DATAUL010000298.1, forward strand.
CGCGTGGACGCCGCCCAGGTCGGCGCGCTGCGCGATCTTCACCAGACGGTCGCTCAGCTTGTCGACGGTCTTTTCGACGGGCGCTCGGTCGCCGCGCCGGCGGCGCGGCTGGCTGAGCTCGCCAAGCCGAGCACCGCGACGGTGCGAATCGACGTGGCTGAGGATCACACCTTGCGCCCGTGGCTGGAGTGGAGTGACCCGACAGCGGTGGCCACGCTGGCTCGCCGGGTCGCACTGGAGCTCGCTGAGATCGACCTAGCCCGCTTGAGACGCTGCGAGCGGCCGCAGTGCAACCTTCTCTTCTATGACACCACTCGCTCAGGCACGCGCCGATGGCATGCCGAATCGCCGTGCGGAATCCGCGAGCGCCAGCGGCGGTACCGGACGGGTTCACGCAGCGGCTCGCCAGCGCGCGGCGCCGAGCACGTGGAGCCGGTAGCTGGCGGCGCTTAGGTCAGCACCTTCTCCAGCCAGTGGTCGGCGAACGGCTCATCGTTGAACGCGGGCACGTCGACCCAGCCTGCTGACCGGTAGAGGGAGAGGGCCTCGACCAGCACCGCGCTCGTCTCGATGTGGGCGATCCGGGCCCCGTGGGTCATCGCGCACGACTCCAATCTCTCCAGTAGCCGGCGCCCGAGCCCGAGCCCGCGGGCGCGGGGAGAGATCCACATGCGCTTGAGCTCGGCCGGGCGGTCCGGGTGGTGTTTGAGTGCGCCGCAGCCGACCGGGTCGCCATGCAGGTAGGCGACGAAGAACTCGCCGGCGGGCGGCCTGACCTCGTGCGGCAGTGCGGTGGCCCCCACCGAGGGGTCAAAGCCGCGGCGCGACCGGCTGTTGAGCTCGGCAACGTATTCCGCAAGGCAGTACTGGGCATCCACGTGCTCGGGATCGACGGCGGCGATCTCGACACTGGCTGAGGTCAGCAGCCGCTCGACGTCACCCATCGCCGCGACGAGCTGTTGGCGCTGCTTCACACTCAGCGGCGCGAGCAGAGACCCCGCGAGCTCGTCCGAGCACCTGTCAAGGGCCGCGCGTTCCCGGCGGCCGGCCTCCGTCAGTCGCGCAACGCGGATCCTCCGATCGCCGGCGCGCGATGCGACGGTCACCAGCCTGGCCGACTGCAGGGAGCGCAGCAGCCGGCTGAGATATCCGGAGTCAAGGCGCAGGCGCGCCCGCAGGAGGCGGATCTCGCAGCCGTCGAGGCCGATCTCCCACAGCAGCCGGGACGCGCCGAGTTGCCGCTCACGTCCGAGGAAATGTTCGTTGAGCGCCCCGACGCGCTCGGTGACGATGCGGTTGAAACGGCGGACCTGATCAACCATGACGTCGGACATTCTCTGACCTTAGTCAGCAAACTCAGGCGCGTCAACTGGCATGGCCTCACCTCAGACGATGCCGAAGCCTGGCCGACCGAGGCGCGCGGCCGGGCCGTCCTCCGCCAGCCGACTGCTCAGACCTGCACGCGTCGGGCGCGCAGGGCTGCGTAGATCGGGCGGCACGCTTCGGCGACGGCGGCGTCGTGGTCCGACAGGGTCGTCCCCCGCGGGCGCCAGGGGGCAAATCCGGTGGAGGACCAGACGGCGGCGTACCAGTGCGGGGCCCACACGCCGTCGGACGCCCGCGGACCCCGTCGCCAGGACAGCATCCGGGCGCTGAACGGAATCTCCAGCCAGTCACACAGCCAGTGCAGGTGCTCCCGTGGGGCGCGCAGGAAGTCGCTCGCGTCGAGGATCGGCACCTCGATCTCATGCTCGTCCCACAGCTCCAGCAGCCACCCCTGCTGAAGCAGCCCGATGTCGGCCGGCTCGCAGGACTCCCGCGTCCGCACGTACGAGGCGACGACCTCGACCGGGTCGCGGATCAGCAGGAGGTTGCGAAAGCCCAGCGTCCAGCGCAGGTCCATGTCGCGGGCGACGTGGTGGGCCATGTGCTTGGCGTAGTGGATGCACCGGCCAGACGGCAGCGGCGCGGAAAGGGCGGCGACGGCGGTCGAAATTTCTGTCGGCTGGGAAGCGATGACCGCTTCACGCGCCGGGTGGTCGATGCCGGTGCGGGCGAGGTAGGCCGCGTACAGCGGCTCATCGACGACGACCGTGTCGGGGCGGTTCTCGAACGCGCGCATCATTGCCGTGGAGATATTCCGCGGGCCGGACCACATCGCCAGGCGCACGACGTCGGTCACGGCGCGACGCGTGTCCCGACGTCGGCGTCGACCAGCTCGCGGTACAGGCCCTGCAGCCGCCTCACGATCGGCCCGCGGTGGCCGTCGCCGATCGTACGACCGTCCACCGACCGGACGGGCACGACGCCGGCGAAGGTGCCGGTGACGAACGCCTCACGGGCTGCGTAGACGTCGGTGAGGCTGAACGTCGTCTCGCGCGCCGAGATGCCGTTGGCACGGCAGATCTCCAGCACGTTGGCCCGCGTGATCCCTGCGAGGCAGTAGCGCCCGTCGGAGGTCAGTACCTGCGGCCCATCGGCGGGGCCGACGACGACGAAGAAATGCGTCGAGTTGCACGTCGCCACGAACCCGTGCGGGTCGAGCATCAGTGCCTCGTCGGCGCCGGCGGTGTAGGCCTGGATGCAGGCCGTGATGTCGTTGAGCTTGGAGTGGGCGTTGAGCTTGGGATCAAGCGTGTCCGGCGCGGCGCGACGCACGTGCGTCGTGAACACGGTGATGCCGTCGGTCACCGTCGCCGGCAGCGGCTGCTTGTGCTCGGCGATGATCACGACGGTCGCGGGCCCGATCGTCACCCGCGGATCCTGATAAGGCGTGCGCTTGATGCCGCGCGTGACCATCAGCCGCACGTGCACGCCGTCGGTCATGTTATTGGCCCGCAGCGTCGAGTAGATCGCCTCCGTCAGCTCGCGGCGGTTGCGGCCGACGTCGAGCATGATCGCCTTCGCGCCCTCGAAGAGGCGATCGAGATGGCGCTCCAAAAAGGCAGGGTGGCCCGCCCGCACGCGCAGTCCCTCCCACACGCCGTCACCGAGGACGAAGCCGGAGTCGAACACCGAGACGACCGCCCGCTCGCGGGGCACGAGCTCGCCGTTGACCCAGATGAGGATGCGCTCGTTGCAGGCGTCGTCCTCGAAATCGTGTGTGCCGTGGGCCACGGTGCGAAATCCTATGACCGCCGCGCGCCGCGGGCGATACGGGCCCGATGCGACCCGTCGTCTCTATGGCTGCGGTGTCATTCGTAGGGCGCGTAGCGGTGGTGCAGCATCAGGTCGTTTCCGTCGGGGTCGGTGAAGAACGCCATGTGGCAGACGCCGGTGTCAAAGGTGTCCCCGGCGAAGCTGACGCCCGCCTCCTCCAAACTCGTGCGTGCCGCGGCGACGTCATCGACGTGGAGGGCGAGGTGGGCGTTCTTCTGGGGCGCGAACTGCATCCCGAGGCGCTCCGGCTCCCAGATGCCAAGACACGTCTCCCCGGCCCAGAACTCGAACCGCCCGTTCTCATCGGGCCGCAGCCCGAGAACCTCGCCGTAGAAGCGGCGCGATCGCTCCGAGTCCTGCGACGGGATCCCGACAAAGTCAAGCCTGG
>DATAUL010000299.1:0-3367 GCA_036268255.1 Solirubrobacteraceae bacterium
GACGGCAACGGCGCCGGGGGCGTCCCTGGCGGCCCGACGGCGATCACCGATGTGCCGACCCACACGGCGGCCTGCCCGCCACGGCTGGGAACAGCCCACGAGGGCACCGTGAACTCGGCACGCCAGGTACCCGGCAGCGGCGCCGCACCCGCCGGCGGGCGATTGGCGGCAAAGCGGTGGCGGCGTCCCTGGAGCTGGATCACGAGCAGCGCCTCGGGCGCATCGGGCTCGCCGGGAGGATCGTCGATCAGCCAGCGGCCGCTCAGGCGCAAGCGGACGTCGTCGCCCGGGCCGCGGGTGCGTTCAACCCGGTCGATCGCGATCGGAGGCTCGGCGGGGGCGGAATTGATCATGCGGGTCAGAGCGCGCGCCTGTGTCCGGCGCGATTGTCAGGCATCCGAGCTTTCGGCAGGGAATCCAGCAAACCCTCCCTAAAGCTTTCTAAGAATTTGGCGAGCGCTAGTCGCTGGAAGTGGCCTGGCGACCGGCAACCAGCACCCCGGCCACGACCGCCGCACCCACGCCTGCGATCGCCACCTTCGCGCGTGCCCCGCTCATGCGACGGCGCAGGTACCACTTGCTGCCCTGCCAGACGGCGAAGCCGAGAACCTTGTAACCCATTCGGGCGATCCTACCTCAGACGAAGGTCCGCATGAACACTTCGCGGCGCGAGTCATGATTCAGCTCGGCGAAACGTTCACCGAACTCCCGGCGCGCGGCCCGTTCGTCGGCCCCCAGACGGTCGACGAGAACGCCCATCGCCATGCAGGCGGCCGGGCCGCCTGGGAGCGTCGCCACCTCGTCGGCGACCGAGCGCAGCATTCCCATCTGCACTTCGCGATCCTGGTGGCGGCCGAGGACGTCCTGCACCGACTTCAGCGCCGCGATCGACGACGAGACGACCTCCTCGTCGAACAGGTTCACGGCGAACAGCTCGAGCAGGTAGCGCAGCTCCTTGCCCTTCTTGCGCAACTCGTGGTACTCCGCGGCCGGGCTGTCGCCGTCGATCGCCGCGCCCATCGCCAGCACCCGCCCGTAGACCTTGCGGATCCGGCGGCCAACGGCGGCGCCGAGCGGACGGGTGGCGATCGGACGGTCGTCCGGTGGCAGCTCGACGAGCGACTCGAGCAGCTGCTCCCAGTCCTCGAGCAGCGCCTCCACCCGCGCGGAGCGCATCGCCGTCGTCATCTCGGCACGCGCTGCCAGTCGGCCGTGGGCCAGCACCGGGCGCAGTGGGTCGAGATCGCCTCGGATCCCGGCAGGCAGCATCATCGCCAGCCCGTCGAGCTCCTCGACGTAGACGTCGAGGTCGCGGGCGTCGCCGGTGACACGCTGCAGCCAGCGGAACTCGCTGCGAAAGCCGGGCAGCTCGAGCACCGGGAACGCGCCGCGCAGCTGACGCTGCACGGTCCGTGAGCGCCGAACGGCGATCCGCAGCTGGTGCAGATACTCGGGGTCCGAGCCCTCCAGCGCTCCCGGCATGTTCTCCAGGATCACGGTAAGGAGCCGCCGCAAGACGGCCGCCGCCCCCGCATCGGCGCGCTGGTCATAGGCGAGCGTGACCTCGACCTTGGCCTTGGTGGCGCCGCTCACGCCCCGCTCCTCACAGCAGAAGCTCGCCGACGCGAGCGACGGCGTCGTCGATCTCGGTCTCAGAGACGACGAGCGGCGGCTCGAACCGGATCGTGGCCGGCCCGGTGGCGTTGATGACGAGCCGTTGCTCGGTCAGAGCCCGCTGGGCCACGAGCGGCGCCGACACCCCCTCGGCCAGGTCGACGCCCACCATCAGCCCCCGCCCACGCACCCGGGCCACCGCGGGCAGCTCCTCCAGTCCCGCGCGCAGGCGCTCGCCGAGCGTGACCACTCGGGCCAGCAGATCCGGGTCCGAGCACACGTCGAGCGCGACGAGGGCGGCGGCGCAGATCAGCGGGCCACCGGCGAACGTCGAGCCGTGATCGCCGGCCTGCAGGACATCGGCCAGCTCCTCCCCGGTGATCAGCGCGCCGATCGGCAGGCCGCCGCCGAGCGCCTTGGCGCTCGTGATCGCGTCGGGGACCACCGGGGTCTGCTCGTAGGCCCACAGCGTGCCGGTCCGCCCCATACCGGTCTGGACCTCGTCGAAGATCAGCGCCGCGCCCGTCCGATCACACGCTTCCCGGGCGGCGAGCAGCAGCTCGTCGGACAGCGCATGGATGCCGGTCTCGCCCTGGATCGGCTCGAGCAGTACGGCGGCGGTGTCGGAGTCGACCGCCGCGCTCAGCCCCTCCGGATCCTTGGCGACGACGTGAAAGCCCGGCACGAGCGGCGCGAACGGCGCCTGCTTCGATTCCTGGGGTGTGGCCGATAGCGCACCGTAGGTCCGCCCGTGAAAGGCCTCCTGGACGACGATCAGCTTGCCGCCGGGCCGGGCGCGACGCGCGAGCTTGATCGCCGCCTCATTGGCCTCGGCCCCCGAGTTGCAGAGGAACACCTTGCCGCCCAGTGAGCTCTGGGCCAGGCGCGCCGAGAGCTTCATTGCGGGCGCCGTGTAGTACAGGTTGCTGGCATGGGTGAGGAGGCCCGCCTGCTCACGGACCGCGCTGACGATCCGCGGGTGGCAGTGGCCGACGTTGAGCACGGAGATCCCCGCCAGGAAGTCCAGATACTCGTGGCCATCCTCGTCCCACAGCCGGCAGCCCGAGCCGCGCACGAACTGCACCGGATTGCGGACATAGGTCCCGATCGCGTGGGTGCGCTCGAGCTCCTGGAGTTCGCTCAGCGACGGACTCATGTGGCGGGCCCGATCTTCGTTCCCTGCCCGGCGTCGGTGAACAGCTCCAGCAACAGCGAGTGCGGGACGCGGCCGTCGACGATGTGGGCGTAGGACACCCCTCCGTTGATCGCGTCCAGGCACGCGGCGAGCTTCGGGCGCATGCCACCGCTCACCGTCGGGATCGCCTCGGCGACGGCGTCGGCGCCGATTTCGGAGATGGTGCTGGCGGGGTTCTCGGGATCGCGCAGCCAGCCGGCGACGTCGGTGAGGAACATCACCTTGTAGGCGCCGAGTGCACGGGCGACCGCTCCGGCGGCTTCGTCGGCGTTGATGTTGTAGGAGTTGCCCTCGCGATCGGCGCCGACCGAGGCCACGACGGGGATGTAATCCTGGGCGACATGGGTGAGCACGTCGACGTCGACGCGCTCGATCCGTCCCACGAAGCCGATGTCCTGACCGGAGGGCGAGGTCTGGCGCGATGCTCTGAACAGCGAGCCGTCGTCGCCGCAGAGGCCGATCGCCGGCTGGCCGTGTCGGTTGAGGCGCAGCACGATGTCCTTGTTGACCTTGCCGACGAGCACCATCTTGGCCACCTCGACGGTTGCCGCGTCCGAG
>DATAUL010000300.1:0-4725 GCA_036268255.1 Solirubrobacteraceae bacterium
CGAGTCCCTGCAGCGGGACGAGCACCTCGCGCAGGCGGTCGATTCCCGCGCCCGACGGTGGGTGGCGGTCGACCCCCTGCCAGGCCGGCAGGAAGCGCGCCAGCTCACGCTGCTCGGCGGGCTCGATCTCCTTGCGCAGAACGGCGAGGGAGGCACGGCGCAAGCGGCGCAACACCTCGACATCGCACCACTCGCGGTCTGAGCCGCCGGGGCGCAGCTCACCACGCACGAGGTTGCCGGCCCGCTCCAACTCGCGGAGCACGGCGGAGGGGTCGATCCCGTAGCGGTCGCGAACCTCGGCGGTGGTGAACGGACCATGGGTCGCGCCGTAACGGCGCAGCAGCCGCGACAGGGCATCGGGCACGTCCTCGAGGAAGACGGCCGGCATGCCACCCGGGGGCGCCGCGCCCAGTGCGTCGCGGTACAGACCGGCGTCGGCAGCGTCGATCCAGCGTTCCTCACCGTTGATGCGCACTCGTGCCACCCGCCGCTCGCCCTGCAACTCGCCCAGCATCGTCTCAGGAACTAGACCGTCCAGTGCTCGCGCCGCGACCTCCTCGTTTGACAGGTCCCCGACGCGGCGCAGCACGTCGAGCAGCCCGTCGCGGCCCGTCGCCTGCGCCATCTCGGACAGGCATTGCAGGTCTGCTTCCACGGAGTCCAGGGCGCCGGGGTCGATCAGGTCGCGCAGCTCCTCCTGGCCGAGAAGCTCGCGCAGCAGGTCGCGATCGAGCGAGAGCGCGGCCGCGCGGCGCTCGGCGTTGGGCGTGTCGCCCTCATACATGTAGGTGGCGACGTAGTCGAACAGCAGGCTGGACGCAAACGGCGACGCCGTCGGGGTCTCGACCTCCACCAACGTGATCTCGCGCCGGTGAAGCCGGGTCAGGAGGTCGACGAGGCCGGGCACGTCGAGCACGTCGCGAAGGCACTCTCTGTATGTCTCCAGGATCACCGGGAAGTCGCCGTACTTCTTGGCGACCTCAAGCAGCGACTGGGCCTTCAGGCGCTGCTGCCACAGAGGGGTGCGCTTGCCCGGCCGCGCGCGGGGGATGAGCAGCGAGCGCCCGGCGTTCTCGCGGAAGCGGGCGCCGAACAGCGCGCTGGAGCTCAGCTCGGCGACGACGAGGTCCTCGATCTCGTCGGGCTGGAGCAGCACCAGGTCCGCGCTCGGCGGTTCCTCGGCGTCGGGGAGATGGATGATGATCCCGTCGTCGGAGTAGATCGCGTCGGACTCGAGGCCGAACTCGTCGCGGATCCGGGCGCTGAGCGCCAGCGACCAGGCGGCGTGCACCCGGCCGCCGAAGGGGGTGAGCACGCACAGGCGCCAGTCGCCGATCTCGTCGCGGAAGCGCTCGACGACGATCGCGCGATCCGACGGGATCACCCGGGTCGCCGCCTGCTGTTCGGCCAGGAACTCCAGCAGGTTGCGGGCCGCGCGCTCGTCGAGGTCGTAGTCGCGCTCCAGCACCTCGGCCGGCTGATCGACGGCCCACCGCGCGAACGCGCCGATCGCCTCGCCGAGCTCCTTCGGACGCCCGAGCGTGTCGCCCTTCCAGAATGGCACCGCGCCGGGGAGGCCGGGCGCTGGGGTGACGATCACGCGGTCGCGCCCGATCTCCTCGATGCGCCACGTCGTCGCGCCGAGCAGGAACGTCTGGCCGGGCCGGGCCTCGTAGACCATCTCCTCGTCGAGCTCGCCGACGCGCCGCCCGTCGGGCAGGGTGACGGCGAACAGTCCGCGATCGGGGATTGTGCCGGCGTTCGTGACCGCCAGCTGCCGGGCGCCGGGACGGGCGCGGATCGTCCCGGCGATCCGGTCCCAGACGATCCGCGGGCGCAGCTCGGCGAACTCCTGGGATGGGTAGCGCCCGTCGAGCATGTCGAGCACGTTCTCGAACTGCGCGCGGGCTAGCTCGGCATAGGAGTGGGTGCGGGTGACGAGCGCGAAGAGGTCGTCGACGTTGACCGGTTGCTCGGTCTGCTCGGCCGCGGCGGCGATGGCGACGATCTGCTGGGCGAGCACGTCGAGCGCGTTGCGCGGCACGACGGTCGTCTCGATCTGCGCGTCGCGCATCCGCCGGGCGACGACCGCGCACTCGAGCAGGTCGGCGCGGAACTTGGGGAAGATGCGCCCGCGGCTGACGTCGCCGACCGAGTGCCCGGCGCGCCCGATGCGCTGCAGACCCCGGGCCACCGACTTGGGCGACTCGACCTGGATGACGAGATCGACGGCGCCCATGTCGATGCCGAGCTCGAGGCTCGAGGTGGCGACGAGGCATGGCAGCTCGCCGGCCTTGAGCATCTCCTCGACGACGGTGCGCTCCTCGCGGGCCAGCGAGCCGTGATGCGAGCGGGCGATCTCCTCCCCGGCCAGATCGTTGAGGCGGATCGCCAGCCGTTCGGCGCCCCGGCGGTTGTTGACGAACAGGATCGTCGACTTGTGGGCCTTGATCAGCTCGACGAGCTCCGGGTAGATGGCGGGCCAGATCGAGCGCCGGGTGGCCTCGCCGCCGTCCAGCGGATCCAGCGACGGCGAGGGCGTGTCATCGGGCTCGGTCATCGACTCGACCGGCACATGGATCTTCAGGTCGAGCTCCTTGCGTACGCCGGTGTCCACGATCCGGCACTGGCGGCGCGGGCCGACCATGAACCGCCCGACCTCCTCGAGCGGGTTCTGGGTGGCCGACAGCCCGATCCGCTGGACGTCAGATCCCGCCGCCTGGGTCAGCCGCTCGAGCGTGAGCGCCAGGTGGGCGCCGCGCTTGGTCGAGGCCACGGCGTGGATCTCGTCGACGATGCACCAGCGGGCGCCCTGAAACAGTGACTGTGCGCGCCCGGTCAGCATCAGGTACAGCGACTCGGGCGTGGTGATCAGGATGTCAGGCGCGTCGCGCAGCATCTGCTGACGCTCGCGTTGCGGTGTGTCCCCGGTGCGCACAGCCACCCGCAGGTCGGCGCCGATCCCGCGCAGCGGCGTTCGCAGGTTGCGGTCGATGTCGTAGGAGAGCGCCTTCAGCGGCGAGACGTAGACGAGGCTGATCCGCCGGTCGCGCGGGCTTTCAATCGGTGGGTTCTGCGCGAGCTGGTCGATCGCGTAGAGGAACGCCGCCAGCGTCTTGCCTGAGCCGGTGGGAGCGGAGATGAGGACATGCTCGCCGGAGGAGATCGCCGGCCAGGCCTGCTCCTGGGCGGGTGTGGGACCGGCGAAGGCGCTGGTGAACCAGTCGCGGGTCTTCGGACTGAAGGCGTCGAGCGGCATCGCTTATCTCAGGTTAGTGCCCGAGGAAGGCAGCCAGGCCGGCCAGCAGACGTTCGACGTCGCCGGCGTCGCTGTAGGGGGCCAGCCCGATCCGCAGGCCGCCGTCGTCGCCCAGGCCGAGGCGCCGAGAGGCCTCGAGCGCATAGAACGAACCGGCAGGGGCGTTCACGCCCCTTTGCGCCAGGAAGGCGTAGGCATCGGCGGCATCACGGTCGTCGAAGCTGACGAGCAGCGTCGGGGTGCGTCGCTGGGCCCGCGAGTGAAGGGTGATGCCCGGCAGCGCGACCAGCCCCTGTTCGATCTCGGCCCGCAGCGTGTCCTCGTGGGCCTCGATCGCCGTCATCGCGTTGACGAGGTGCTCCCGGCGCCGCTCACCGTCGCCGAGTGCCGCGATGAAGTCGACGGCCGCTTCCGTGCCGGCCATGAGCTCGTAGGGCAAGGTTCCCAGCTCGAAGCGCTCCGGCACCATGTCGGTCTGCGGCAGGAGGTTCTCGAACGACAAGCTCTCCAGCAGCCGCGGCGACGCCGCCAGCACGCCGCAGTGCGGGCCGAGGAACTTGTACGGCGAACACACGAAGAAGTCGGCGCCGGTTGCGGCGACGTCGATCGAGGCGTGGGCGGTCAGGTGGACGCCATCGACGTAGAACAGCGCGTCTGCGCCGTGCACCGCCTCGGCGATCGCGGGAACCGGCGGCCGGGTTCCGATCAGGTTCGACGCGCCCGTGATGGCCACGAGCCTCGTTCGCGCGCTCAGCTGAGCCGCCACGTCGTCGACCGTCAGCTCTCCCGTGTCGGGATCGAAGTCCGCCCAGCGGATCACCGCGCCGGCCGCGGCGGCTGCCTGCACCCACGGGCGCACGTTGGCGTCGTGATCCAGGCGCGTGACGACGACCTCGTCGCCCTCCCGCCACGTGCGCGCGAGCGTGCGCGCAACGTCGTAGGTCAGTTGGGTCATGCTGCGGCCGAAGACCACGCCGCCGGCGTCGGCGCCGAGGAGGTCGGCGATCGCGGCCCGGGCGCCGGCAACGATCGCGTCGGCGTTGCGCTCGGCCTCGGTGATGACGCCCCGGTTCGAGATCGGCGAGGTCAGCGCGTCGCGGATCGCGTCGGCCACGACATCGGGAACCTGCGAGCCTCCGGGGCCGTCGAAGAACGCGACCCCGGAGGCCAGCGCCGGGATGTGGGATCGGACCGCGCCGACGTCGAACTCGCTCACGCCGAGGACACTACGGGTCAGCGCAGCGAGACCGCCACCTGCTCGAGCTTGTCGAAGGACTCCTGCATGCCACCTTCCATTCCGGAGTTGATGTGCATGTCCCGCGCCGGCGAGGTGGAGTGCTGGACGAGCGTGGTCAGCGTCGTGCGCCCGTCGTGCTCGGTGAGGGTCATCGTGTTCACCGCCCCGTCGTCGGGGAACGGGGCGAACACCTCGGTGTTGACGATCCGCTCGTCGGGCACGATCTCGC
>DATAUL010000301.1:0-11021 GCA_036268255.1 Solirubrobacteraceae bacterium
TGATCCCGGATTTGCCTACGGTGCGTCCAGCGCAGGATCCTCACCGAAGAAGCCGTCGGGCCGAAGTGAGAAGCCGATCGTCTCACTGCTCATCACCGGGTAGTTCTCGACGGTGGGCAAATGGGTGAAACCGGTCGTGTACCAGACAACGATGTCCTCGCCCACGATGTTTTGCCGACCCGCGACGTACTCCGGAAGGCCCTCGCCCGACGGTCCCTGGTTGGGGTAATCACCCGAGGAGTGGAGCTCGCCGTCGCGATAGCGGGTCACCCAGAACGGATGCTTCGCAAAAGCCGCACGTTCCAGCGGCGGAAAGCTGGCCGCGGCGTACGGGAGTGTGGTGTCCAACGGCTCGAGCCCGTAGGCGGTCGGCGTACCGAAGGGGTTGACCTTGTCCGAGCTCGTCACTTTCCAGCGGCGGTATGTCGCGGCGTTCAGATCACGATGCTGCTCGTGCTCGAGCACGACCTCCTCGTTGACGAAGGCGTTCCCGAGCATGCTTGGAACCGTGTGCAGGTTCTCCTCGACGACCGCGTTGCGCGTTCCGTCGATATCGAAGTCGATCCGGAAGTTGAAGAAGTGCTGGTGAATCGGGGCTGCGATGTCCCTTGCGACCATGGAGCCGTAGCGCTCGCCGGCGGCTCGCGACCTCACGCCCTGGTTGAGCGTCGTGCCGTTTGCGATCACGTGTACGTCGATGCCGCCGTCCATGCGAAAGACGTACTCGTTCGCATAGGTGTAGTTGCCGTTCACATAAGCGGCGGTTACGACCAGTTCTCGTGCAAACCTTGCGTCGCGCACGAAGCTCGTCGGATCAGTGCGATCCCAGAGCACGCCGGCGTCGCGCTCGTATAGCGCGATCGCATGCGGGAGCGCCAGCGTCCCGCCAATGCTGCCCGTATCGCTCGGCCCGACCTCATCGATGAAGACGGCGTTGCCCGGAACGTCAACATTGTGTTGCAGCGGCTCGGCGTATTGGCCCAGGTTGTATTCGCCGATATCGAATGCCGCCCGCCACGCCCATGCTGGATCCGGGATCGCGTAGGGGACAAAGATCTCGTTCATCGAGAGGCGGTAGATGATCGGCCTGACCTTCCCGTTCTGCTCATATCCGATCTGGTGGAGCAACAGCCCTTCACGCCAGCTGAACCCGATCCGAAAATGCCACTGCTGCCATGAGACCGCATGACCATTAAGGTGAAAGCTGGGTCCGTGTGGCTGGGTGACGATCAACGGCCGAAGCGTGTTCCGCTTCCTCCGCGAAGAGCCGCTGCTGATCCTGTTCACCGGTCTGATGCCAGTATCGAGCAGTTCCACGACCCTGCCGGCGTTCATGTCGACCGTGGCGACGACGCCTTCGATCGGGCGGTCATACGGGTTGGGCAAATGACCGCGAAAGAACGACAGCTGACGCAGGAGGCGGGCACCGGGCTTCACCCCGGCAATCGGGAAGGCCCCCGGAGCCCATCCGTCGAGGTACACGTCGTCGGGGTCGATCCCACGGATGTGCATCGCGTGCTGCCAGCGCGCGTCCGCCCGGACGATTCCGTCCGCAATGTCGTACTCGTCGGCGTAGATGGCGGGCTCACGTCCCGCTTGCGCAATCCACGACGTGATCCCCGTCGTTCGTAGATCCACCACCACCTCGAAGAGAGCGTTGCCCCTCGGGTCGTAGACGTTGGCGAACGCCTCCCTCCGAAAGGATCTGCCCGGAGACCAGGCGAGCACCTCCCGCTTGGGCGGTTCCTTCAGCTCAACGATCGGGAACACCGCCCCGCTGGGAAATCTGGCGTCCGCCTCGATCGCAGCGAACGCCTGCTTGATCTCACCGGCGCTGAGCGGCTCCAGAGGATGCGATCCATCGGTGACGGTGAATCCGCCAGTCCGGCCCGAGGTATCCAGGATGGCCTTGCGCCGCTGTGCCAACGGAGCGGCGTTCTTGGCGCGTGCGCCTGCCGATGGCGGCAACGCTGTCGCCGCGCCGACCACGCTCGCCGCGCCGGCTAGGGCGATGACCTCTCTCCGGGAGAATCCCTTGTCCGAGTTCCCGGGGGCGCGAGCTTCCATCACGTCACTCCCATCCGGCGGGCCGCCCCGGCCGTTCGGTGCCTAAGCTGCGCGGTGGGGGTGGTCCTGCCTGGTGAGATGAGCTTCATCGCGGATGAGTCTCATGGAACGGCAGTGCCCAAAACCACCCCCACCTGGCCAATGTTGAGCGTTGCGGCGGCTCAGACCCATGCCGGGCGCATCGAGACGGAACAGTGGCCAGTTGGCCGTGGTTCTCGCCGGCGCCGTGATGGAAGTTTCCCGTTGATCTGACCCGGGGACTCAGCCCGTATCGACAGGAAGTGGGAACGCGATGCGAGAGAAGGGGAATGCGAATGATGTGGCCGGACGCCCATCGAGGTTTCTGGAGGCCTGGCGGGAGCGGCGTGCTGCCCACCGGCGCGCAGCGTTGGTCAGCGCCCGCCACCGGCGCGCTCTGGCGCAGGGCATGCGCGCCGTCGCCAGGGCCGCGGCAGGTCGGAACCCGCCTCCAACGTGGGCGATCCTGCTGCGGTCCCGGGCCGTACCGATGCGTACGGAGTTGCTCGAGGTCGCTGCCATGGTCGAGCGTGCTCAGCAGCCGGACGTGGCTTGTCTGGCGGCTCTGAGCAGTCTCCTCCGAGACGGCGGCACGAGCCCTCTCTACAACCCAGCGATCGACCCACGAGAGCTGGCCGAGACGCTGGACTACGTTCGCCGCGGGCTGGAGCCGGACGCATCATCGAAAGTCAGCGCCGGCCAACGAGACAGCGGCTCTCACTAACTGCGGATTCGCGACCCACTGCGCAACAGCGCAATTCATCCACTCGTCGCCTCGTTTCTGAAACGATCGGCGACGATGCTGCCCGAGGGTCCGTTGATCGGTCGCGAGTTGGAGCTGCTGGCCCTCGAGCAGGCGGTGGACTCAGCCCGGCTGGTCACGGTCACCGGCGCGGGCGGGTGCGGTAAGACCAGGGTGGCGCGCGAACTCGCCGGACGTATCGGAACGCGATCCGACCGATTCGACGTCGTGATCGTTGAGCTGGCGATGGTCCGGTCAGCCGGTCACGTTGTCGACGCGGTGTTGCGAGCCCTCGGGGCAAGGGAGCGTGCGGGGCGGACGCCGACGGAGGTCGCTCTCCACGGTCTCGCTGGCCGGCGCAGCATGCTGATGCTGGACAACTGCGAGCACGTGGCTGACGAGGTGAGGCGTTTGGTGGGGCGGCTGCTCGATGCGGGAGCGGAGCTGCGTGTGCTGGCGACAAGTCGAGAGCCGCTGGGGATTGCCGGGGAGCGCGTGTTCTCGCTGTCGCCGTTGTGCCTACCGGAGGCCGGCGGTGATGTCGCAGCGGTGGTGCGCTCGGACGCCGGGCGATTTTTCGTCGATCGCGCTGCGGCTGCTGACCGGAGCTTTGCGCTGACGCCATCGACGGCTCGGTCAGTGGTACGGATCTGTCGTCAGTTGGACGGCCTGCCGCTGGCGCTCGGGCTCGCCGCCGCTCGCGTCGAGAGCCTTGCACCGAGCGAGATCGCGGATGGGCTTTCGCGTCGAGGACGGCTCTCCGGAACGCCTGACGGGAGCGTGTTGCCTCAGCATCGCTCAGTCAGAGCATCGCTGGCTTGGAGCTACGAGCTGCTTGATGATCCCGAGCGTGTGTTGTTTCGGCGCCTGTCGGCGTTCGGCGGGGGCTGGGACACGGCGGCCGCTCGTGCCGTCGCGCTGTCGGACGCCAGTGAGACCGAGGTCAGCGGCTTGCTGCTCGGATTGGAGGAGAAGGGGCTGATCGTGCACGTGCCGGCCGGCGGACCCGCGCGCTGGTCCTTTTTGGAGACCGTCGCTGACTACGCGGCCGAGCAGCTCGCGCTGGATGCCGCGGAGCAGGAGGCCGTGCGCGACCGGCAGCTAGCGTGGTTTCACGCGTTCGCGGCCGATAGCGATGACTTGCTCCTGACCTCCGGGGGACATGCGCTGATCGATCAGGAGACGCCGAATCTCCGGCTGGCACTCGACTGGGCCATCGAACACGACGCCGGGGTCGCGCTGCACATGGTCGGATCGCTGTTGCGGCATTGGATCCTGGGCGAGCATTTCGAGGAAGGGCGGGCAGCCACGGCACGCGTGCTGGCCGCCGGTGCCCAAGTCGACGACCCCGCCGCACGGGCGCTGGTTCACCTTGGCGCCGCGCTGATCGGCGCCGTCAGCGAGGACTACCCCGCGGCCGTGTCAAACGTGCAGAGCGGAATCGCCCTGCTGACCGCCGTCGATGACCCCGCGACGCAGGCACGCTGCCTGCAGATGTCCGGGATGGTCCTGATCCTGACTGGGGTCGACCTCCCGGAGGGCCTCCGGAGCGCGAACCGCGCAGTGGAGCTGCTCCGCGCGTCAGGCGACCTGCTCGGACTTGCCTGGGCACTCGTGAACGTCGCGATGGCCGAGGGAGTGTGCGATCGCTTCGATGCCGCGCGTACCGCCTACGACGAGTTCCTGACGATCCCGAGCGCGGCGCAGCATCCCAGACTGCGGATCTGGGCGGAGCTGGCGGGGGCATGGATCGAGCTGGTCGTGGGCTCTCCCGCGCGAGCCTTCCAACGCGCCGACATCGCGCTCGAGCTCGAGGGTCACTGGCCGTCGATGACGCACTTCATCCTGACCGGATTTCGCGTGCATGCACTGGCGCTGCTCGGGCGAGCAGACGATGCCGTCACCGAGGGCCTGCAGGCGCTGGCACACGCCCAGAAGTCGGGCGCGGTGATGGCAACGCCGGCAATCGAGATGGCCTTGGCCATCGCGGAGGTGATAGCCGGAGATATCGATCGGGCAGAGGCTCGCGCTCGCCGGCTCCTGGCGATGCCGCAGGTACACACCGTCGCACTGATGCGGGAGGTGCTCACTCAGATTGCGCTCGTTCGCGGCGACGCGCTCGAGCTCGAGGTTCACGGACGGGAGCTCGCGACCTTGGCGCAGCAGAGCAACAGTCCCCGTTACGGTGCCCTCGCCGACCTCATCGCGGGTCGCGGGGCCGTCTTCCAGGGTGATCTGAGTCGTGGCCGGGAGCTCGCGCATCACGCTCTTGCGACCTATGCGGAGCTGGGAATCGAGCGTGGCGCGGCGGACGCGTTGGAGGAACTCGCCCTGATCGCCGCGAGCGCCGGCGATGGCGCTCGCACGGCGCGACTCGCCGCGGCGGCCATGAGCGCTCGATCGCGACTGGCGTGCCAACCCTGGCCGTCGAGTTCTGATCGGGTCGCGGCGGCGCGGGCGAAGTTCGTCGATCGCGACGGCCAGGCTGCTTGGGATGTGGCGTGGAAGGAGGGCGACGTGATGCCTCTCGCCGATGCGATCGCCTACGCGCGGCGCTCCCGCGGGCCACGCGCCCGCCCGGCAACCGGCTGGCCGAGCCTCACTCCTACGGAGCTTGACGTCGCCCAGCTGGCCGCCACCGGCATATCGAACCCGCAGATCGCCTCCCAGCTGTTCATGGCGCGTAGCACCGTCAAGATGCACCTCGCCAGCGTCTATCTCAAGCTCGGGATCGCGAACCGGACCGAACTCGCGAGGAGTTCTGCCATGAACGTTGAGGCTCCTCAGCCGATCATCGGTCTGGACCCGGGTCCGGTCGCGGAGAACTGGCCGACCACTCCGCGCTGACACTGACCAGATGGCAGTGGTCTCCTCAGGACGGCCTTGTGAGAACTTGCGAGCGCAACTCTGTCCCCATCCCTGACCGGACCTGATGGAGCGCAGATGACGTTCGCCGTCGTGACGCGATGGGGCTAGCCGGCCGGCATACGGCTATGCCGGCTCGTGTGACGCCCGACGGCGGAGGAACGCGTAGCCGACCACGCCACCGAGGCTCGGGATCCAGAACGCGATCGCGTGGTAGACGACGACCGCGGCTGCGGCTTGGGTTGGGGGCGCGCCGTAGGCGATCAACATGGCGGCCAGGCCTCCCTCCAGGACACCGAAGCCGCCCGGTACGGGGAGCACGTTGGCGATGTAGCCGATGATGTAGCCCAGGACGAGCGCGTCGACCGGAATCGGGTGGCCGGCGGCGGCGAATAGGGCGCCGAGCGCGGCGATGTCGAAGCCGAGGTACCCAACGGCGCCGAGCATGCGCCAGCTGGGCGCCACCAGTGAACGGCGGGCGGCTTCGATGCCGGCGGAGACGTCCACCAGCCACCTCGGCCAGCGTCGGTGCCGCTCGCGACGCAGGACGAGCGGCAGGGCGAGTGTCACGCATGCCGAACCCACCCCAAGCGCGATCGGGGCGCCGGCCAATATCAGCGTGTCGTGTCCGCCGAACGCATCGCTCGACAGCATCACGCCGCCGACGACGAGAGCGGCGACGTTCATCCCGCTGGTCAGGAAGAACAGCGCGCTGGAGTTCTCGACGATGCGCCGCGTCGACATTCCGGCCTGGCGCAACAACCACCCGCCGATTGCGAGAGCTCCGAGGCCGCCGGTGGGCAGCAGCGCGCCGGACGCCTCCTCTGTCCAGGCGAGCTGGCGGGCGAGACCGGCGGGCACCGCCGCGAAGAAGAGACGGAAGATCACCACGTACGCAGCGCACGAGGCAACCTCGAGCACCACGGCCACGGTGATCCAGGTCAGGCTCATCCGCGATATCTGATCGGCCACTCCGCGCAACGGCGGCACCGCCAGCAGCACGGTGACGGTCGCGGTGGCAAGCACGATCGCGCCCACGGCCCGTCGTCCCATCCTGGTCGATCCGCGCCCCCGAGCGGACCGCCGACCCTCCGCGCCCTGAGCGCCCGCGGCTGGACAGCGACCCCGGCGGACGACAGGAGCGGTCGGCAAGACCTGCCGGCGTTCACCGTTTACGTCCGTCGTGGTGGGCGGTGGTGTCATATCCCGGGGCCGGTGACGTTTGATTCCTCAACTATGTTACTCGCATCGCTTGAGGGGTCAAGCACTTCTGCCGAGGCCAGTCCGCTTTGGCCCGGCAACCTCATTGCACCGACTTTTGTTGCTTTGAAAGTTCAGGGTGCTTCCCCGAGGCAAACGCGCAGCCTCGGGGGGATACTCGCGGCGATGAAGGCCGCGCGTTGCCGGCAGGGCCGCCAGTGCATGGCCAACGAGGCGTGCGGGTTGACGAAGCAGGCTGTACCGCCGGGGCTCCAATCACGACGTCGTCGCGCCCCCGCTCGACGCTCGTCCGGCCATGACAGCCGACCAACTCGGTCAGAAGCACAATCAGGAGGTTGCAGATGAATCGATTCATCCACCGTCCATCACCGGCCCTTGCGGTCGCGCTGCTCGCGCTGTTCATCGCGCTCGGGGGCACGGGCTTTGCCGCCACCCAGTTTCAGAAGCCCGGAACCGTGAACGCCAAGGCCGCGAAGAAGACGAACCGGGGTCCGAGGGGCTTCAGGGGCTTCCGGGGTCCGGCAGGAACCAGGGGTCCGGCCGGAGCAGCGGGCGCCCCGGGCGCCCCGGGCGCGGCGGGCGCCGCGGGCGCCGCGGGCAGCGCTCTCGCCTTTGCGCGCGTTGTCAACGGGGTGCTGGACGGAGCGAACAGCAAGAACGTCACGGTCACCCAGGCCACCGCCACCGCCACGTGCCTCGATGTCACAACGACGCAAGCGCCGCGCAATATGGTTGCCATGATCGACAACTCGGGTGCGAACCCTGCGACGGCGAGTGTTGCGGGAACGCTCAACCCCGTCGCGATAGCGCCGAACTGTCCGACCGGCACCGACGCCCTGATCACCACGGCCGACTCTGGAATGTTTGTTCCGAAGCCGTTCTACGTGACATTCAACTGACGGAGCGCCGTCCCCTTTCGGTCGTGAGTGGTACGGCTCACGACCGAACGGTGGTGCGCTCTCAGCCTGCCGCGGCGCTTACCCTTCCGCTATGCCACGACGGGCTTTGCTTCTGATCCCGTGCATCTGTCTTGCCGGCGCCGCTGTGTATCTGGTGCCGACGGCACGTTCGAGCCCGCGAGGATCAATGCCAGGCGTGCGCTGGGTCCCAGTGCCCGCTGCCGGCCGCGCGGTTGATACATCCCGTCCGAGCCATGTCGTCGGTCGCGGCACCGCTGCCAGTTGCACATCGACAGCTGTCGGGGTCGCGGTTCGGGCCGGCGGGATCATCCGGTTCTCGTGCGGTCCAAGGCCCGTCACGATCAGGATGAGCAGGACGGCCAAGGTCATGAACACCCGTTCGCAAGTCGTCCTCGACGGCGGCGGGCTGGTGACGCTGAGCGGTGTGGGAAGACGCCGAATCCTCTACATGGATACCTGCGACCCGGCCCAGGTGTGGACGACGTCGCACTGCCAGGATCAAGCCTCTCCCAGGCTCGTTGTCCAGAACCTGACCTTCACCCGTGGGAACTCAACCGGCCAGCGGTTCGACGGCGGCGGCGGCGGCGCGATTTTCGTCCGGGGCGGGCAGCTGCGCATCGTCAACTCCGTGTTTGCCGGCAACCGCTGTGAGGGTGATGGACCGGACATCGGAGGAGGGGCCGTGCGGGCGCTATCTCAGTACCACGCCCTCCCCGTCTACGTTGTCAACAGCCGCTTCACCGCCAACGCGTGCAGCAACGGCGGCGCGTTGAGCAGCATCGGGGTCTCGTGGACAGTGCTGAACAGTCGCTTTATCGACAACCGTGCCACGGGCATCGGCGCCAATCCCTCCCAGGCCGGCTCTCCGGGTGGCGGCAGCGGCGGCGCGATCTACAACGACGGCGATCAGATGTCGCTCTCGGTCGCCGGCAGCCTGTTCGAGAGCAACCACGCCAATGAAGGCGGGGGTGCGATCTTCTTTGTCAGCAATGACCGCAGCGGCACGATGGCCATCAGGCACAGCACCCTGCAGCGCAACCACAACGATCGTTTCCAGACCGCCGGGCTTCCCGGAATCTTCTTCCTCGGGACACAAACACCAACGGTCAGGCATTCCGTCCTGCGCTGAGCACTCCCGGCAGATCCGATCAGCGATCGTGGCGTGCGACCGTGTCGTGGTAGTACCAGTGCGGCACCCGCGGCGGTTCCATCGGGATGCCAGCCTCACCGATGCGGGTGAACGGCTCTTCCAAGACGACGAGGTGAACGTCGTCGCGCGCGACTTGGAGCGCGGCTTCCACGACGTCGGTCAGCGACTTGATCAGGACCAAGACGACCTCCGACGGACGGCCCTCCGACATCAAAGTCATGATGTGGTTGGTCACATCAGGGGCTGGCTCAAGACCGCCTTCGCCGATGTTCTCTGTCGGGATCTCCCAGAGCAGCACATGGATGTCCGATCGCGCTACCTCGAGCACGCACTCCATCGTGTCGGTCAATCCGTCGATGAGCTGGCGCTTGACCTCTCGCGGTCGACCTGACGCAAGCGTGATGTGAATGTAGGGCACCAGGCCTCCGTATCGCGAGACAACGCATGTCGCGGCGAAGACTCCGTAACGCCGCCGGCTGAAGTCGCTCGAGCATAATCGCCGATGACTCTCCGTGAGTGGGCCCGCATGGACTAACTATGCTGACTGCGTTGTCCGTCCAGTCGCGCCTGCGAAGCACGCATGAGGAGCGCCTCGACGTACTGATGGTCGGTGATGCGGGCTCGGTGGCACGCGCGCTGATCGAGCCGCTCGCGCAACTCGGCTTGACGTCGAAGCAGCTCGCCGACCCGACGGACGGTGAGTTGATCGACGAGCTCCGCAGCGGCGTCGGTGCTGTGGCGGTCGTGACGCGTGATGACGCGCTGGCGTTGCGTCTCACGCTGCTGGCGGCACACGTTGGCTCTTGACGTTCCGCTGCTCGCGACGCTGTTTGATCAGACGGTCGCCGAGCAACTCCGCCTGGCGGTGCCGGGCGTCCTCGTCGTGTCTCCGTCGGAGATCGTCGCGCCGAGCTTGGCGCAGGCTTGTGTGGCGAGCCTCCGATCACCCGCGACCGTCGTTTCTTCTCCGCGCATCGCCCGCCCCTGGTTGGTACAAGCTGATCAGCGCCGCGGGCATCTTGCTCTCGCTCGGTCTGGTCGCGGTCTTCACGGCCGCCCTCGTCCGGCGCTTGAGCCAACTCCGGCTCACCACATTGTTCGGATCGCGTGCGGCGCCTCGATCTGACCACGTGCTGGTGGTCGGGCTTGGGCAGATCGGCCTGCGTCTCGCGCTCTGGTTGCGAAAGCTGCGTGTCGAGGTGCTCGTGGTCGAGCACGACGGGTCGGTTGCAGGCGTCCGCCTAGGTCAACGTTGCGATCGGCCTGGCCGCCCGCCCCACGGCTCCTGACGTAGCAGTCGTCCTGAGGCTCGGCGACGGTGAGGTTGCCGCCGAGACCGAGTCGCTGTTGCATCTGGGCCAGATCTTCGACGCTCACCGAATGGCCGCGGAAGCGCTCGCCGACTCCCTCCGCGCCCACGTCCAATAGACGAAGACCTCGGTGGGGGCTAGTTGAGCCGCGCTTGAAAGGCTTGGAGTTCGGCCTGCAGCATGTCGCGCTGCGACGCTTCGGCCGGAAGCGCAAGACGCAACCTGGCGGCGTGGATCGCGGCGCCGATGTCGCCGCGCCGGTCGTAGGCCGCCACGAGGTTGTTGAGCATCCGCATCACGATCTCATCCGCTCGCCACGGCCTGACGACGTTGCGCGGGGCGCGAGTCTCGACTGGGCCACCTCCCGCGAAAGGATCCAGCAACACGGGCGGGTCTGTGCCGAAGTGACCGACCACGAAGTGTCCGGGCAGCCCGACCCCGGCGATCGGGATTGCGGCTCTGCGAGCAGCTTCGATGTAGACCACGGACAGCAGTATCGGTAGGCCGCGACGGCGCGTGAGCACGACGTCGAGCATCGAGTTGCCGGGATCGTCATAGCGCTCTCGATCGCCCACGAACCCGTTGGTGGCGCCGATGACCTGTCCGCAGGCGAGTGCCTGCGCCTGTGGCGTTCGGTGAGTCTGCTCGGCGGCGCGCGACACCTCGGCACCGAGGACATCGAGTCTCGCCGTCGCCTTCGCCGCGTCGACATCGCGAAACTCCGCCGC
>DATAUL010000302.1:0-3227 GCA_036268255.1 Solirubrobacteraceae bacterium
GACCGGGCAGATGGTGGTCGACGGATCGTGCGGGGACCACCTCGGCGCCGGGATGTCCGGCGGCGAGATCGTCGTGGTCGGCGACGTCGGCGCCTGGGCGGGCGCGGAGATGCGCGGCGGACACCTCACGGTTCGCGGCAACGCCGGCGATCGGCTCGGCGGTGCCTATCCAGGGACCCGGGCGGGGATGAGCGGCGGCGAGATCGTGATCACCGGCGACGCGGGCCAGGAGGCCGGTGCCGGCCTGCGACGAGGACTGGTGGCGATCGGCGGACGGGCCGGCGCGGGCGCCGGACTGCGGATGCTCGCGGGAACGGTGATCGCGCTGGGCGGAGTCGGCGCGGAGGCGGGCCTGGGCAACAGACGGGGCAGCATCGTCTCGGGAGCGCCGGTGCAGCCTCTGCCCAGCTACACGTTCGCCGTCCGCTATGCGCCGCCGGCGCTGCGGCTGCAGCTGCGACAGCTCAAGCGGCGGTACCTGCCGGTCGACGACGCATTTCTGACCGGGCGCTGGGCGCGCTGGTCCGGCGATCGGACCGAGCTGGGCCGTGGCGAGCTGCTGATCTTCGACGAGGGGGCGTGAGCTTTTGAGCCTGTCGATGAACGAACGTGCCGCGGGGCTGGTCGACCTGATGGTCGCCGACGCGGACGCGCTGGGGATCGCGGTGCGCACGATGGACTCCGGCGCGCGGCTCGTCGATTGCGGCGCTGAGGCCCGCGGCGGACTGCAGGCCGGCCTGGGCTTTGCCGCCGCCTGCATGGGCGGCCTGGGCAGGATCGATCCGATGCCGGTGACCGTCGGTGAGCGGACGTGGCCCGGGGTCGGCGTCGGGGTGGACGAACCCGCAGCCGCCTGCCTGGCCGCGCAGTACGCCGGCTGGAAGCTCGAGCACGACGACTTCTTCGCCATGGCCAGCGGCCCGGGGCGCGCGCTGGCGCGCGCCGAGGACCTGTTTGAGGAGCTGGCGTGGCGCGAGCGCGCCAACCGCGCCGTGTTCTGCCTCGAGACCCGGCAGGAGCCGCCCCCGGAGATCGTCGACAAGGTCGCCACGCGTTGCGGACTCGAAGCGTCCGCGGTCACGTTTCTGATCGCGCCGACCGCGTCGGTGTGCGGCTCCGTGCAGATCTCGGCCCGCGTGGTCGAGACCGCGCTGCACAAGTTGCACGAGCTCGGCGTCGACCCGTCGCGGGTGCGCAACGGCTGGGGGTGTTGCCCAATTCCCCCGGTGGCCGCCGACGATCCGGCCGCGATCGGGCGCACCAACGACGCGATGCTGTACGGCGGCACCGTCCATCTCTGGCTGGAGGGCTCCGACGACGACGCCTCAGAGCTTGCACAGCGCCTCCCGTCGTCGGCCTCAGACGCGTTCGGCACTCCGTTCGGGGAGCTGCTGGCTGCCGCCGACTGGAAGTTCTACGACATCGACCCGATGCTGTTCAGCCCGGCCGCGGTCACTTTGACGAGTACCGAGTCCGGGAGCGCCCACCACGGCGGCGGGCTCGCGCCGGAGGTACTCGAGCGCTCGTTCACGGCGTGACTGGTCGGCTGCGCGTCGGCATCCTCGGCGCGACCGGCTCATGGCACACCAGCCGGCTAGTGGCCGCGCTCTCTGACCGCGGCCACCAGGTGCTGGCGATCCCCGCCACGCGGCTGCAGTCAGAGGTCGACGACCACGGCGACGTGCACGTGCTCGGCCCCGAGGGCGTCGTGCTTAATGAGCTTGACCTGCTGCTGATCCGCGGCCTTCCCCGCGGCTCGCTGGAGCAGGTGATCTTCCGCGTCGACGCGCTCCACGTCCTCGCCGCCCACGGCGTCCGCTGCGTCAACGGCCCGCGCGCGCTGGAGCGCACCGTCGATAAGTCGTGGGCGACCGCCGTGCTCGCCGGCGCCGGGGTGCCCACGCCGCCGACGGTCGTGTGCGAGAGCTACGAGGGCGCGATGCAGGCGTTCGAGCGGCTGGAGGGCGACGTCGTCGTCAAGCCGCTGTTCGGCGCGATGGGCGCAGGGATCGTGCGCATCGAGGACCGCGACCTCGCCCACCGGGTGTTCCGCGCGCTCGAGCTGGAACGGACCGTGTACTACGTGCAGCGCACGATCGCTCCGGCCGGTCGTCGCGACCTGCGCGTGCTCGTCGTCGCAGACGAGGTCGCCGGCGCGATGGAGCGCGTCATCGACTCATGGCGGGCCAACATCGCGCGTGGCGCCCGTCCGCGCCCCGTCGCCCTGAGCGCGGCCGAGCGTGACCTTGCCCTCGCCGCGGCCGCCGCCGTGGAGGCCGACGTCGCCGGCGTCGACCTGCTCGTCGCGCCCGATGGGGAGATCGCCGTCGTCGAGGTCAACGGCATCCCCGGCTGGCAGGCGCTGCAGTCGATCTGCGACGAGGACATCACGATGCGGGTCGTCGGGGCGTGCGAGGGGATGGTCACGGCGTGATCGGGGGGCTGGTCACGGCGTGATCCGGCCCTCGTGCAGCGCCGTGGCGACGAGCGCGCCGGTCGCTCCGGCGGACTCGAGCGCGCGCAGATCGGCGTCGTTGCGCACGCCGCCGCCCGCGTAGATCTTGAGCCCCGGGAGCGTCTCCGCGAGCTGCGCCACCGCCTCCAGCGGCGGCCCGGAGCCGCTGCCCACGCGGGCAAGGTCGATCACCAGCAGCTCGCGCACGCCCAGCCCGGTCGCCAGCGCTGCGGCGGCGACGGCCTCGCGGCCGGCGAGCTCCGGGCGGGGTGAGATGAGCTTTCCGTCGCGCAGGTCGATGCTGAGTACGCGTCGTGGCGTCGCCCCGCCGCCGGCGTTCTCGTCCTCGTCCGGTGCGTCGGCGGTCAGCGACTCGGTCCCGACGACGTTGCGCGCCACGCCGGCGCCGGCGAGCTCGTCCGCGCGCTTGCGGGTGGTGGCGCCGGCGTCGACCCACGGGTCGGACACCTCCGCCAGCGCGGACAGCGTCGCCACGTCCGCCGGTTCGCCGGCGAGGGCGTCGAGGTCGGCGACGTACAGGGTGCTCGTCCGGCAGACGGCGCACAGCGCCCGGGCGACGGCGACGGGCTCACACCCGTCGACCAGCGGACTGCGCAGCGGCGCGTACTCCGCGCGCTGGCCGCGGCGGGCGTGCACGACGACGCCACCCTTGAGATCGAGGACCGGGACGATCCGCATCGTCTGCCCGCCGACCAGTCTCCGCCCAGCTACGCCACCGCGGGCTCGTCGATGAGCCCGGCGATGTGCAGCC
>DATAUL010000303.1:0-7792 GCA_036268255.1 Solirubrobacteraceae bacterium
GAAGCCGCAGATGATGAAGTGGTCTGAATAGGAATCGATCATGCGCTGGGTGCGGCGCTCCGCGAGCAGGCCGCTCAGCTGACCCGATACGAAGAACTCCGCGATCGTCGCCAGCCCATAGAAGAGCGTACCTATGCCGAACACCTCCAGCAGGACGACGACCACCCGCCCGCCGGTGCTGGGTGGGATGCCGATCGCGCCCTGTGTGGACACCGTGTCGAGCGTCCAGAGGAACGCCAGGCCGACGGACTTGTGGTCGGTGATCATGAACGCGACCGTCCCCAGGACGATGAGCGCCACCACCGCCACGAGCAGAAACACCAGCCGGCGCGCGAACATCCGCAGTTCCCGGCGTGAGCGCGACGACTGTTCGAGCGCCCGGTGACGCTCGCGGCCCTCGGGTGTGTGCAGCGTGCTCATCAATAGTGGTACGGCTCGCGGGCAAGGATCTTGTGGGCGCGGTACAGCTGCTCGAGCAGGACGACGCGCGCGAGCTGGTGGGGAAGGGTGATCTGGCCCAGCGACAGGCGGTGGTCGACCTGCTCGAGCTCGAGTCCGAACGGTCCGCCGATCACAAAGCACAGGTCACGACCGCTGCGCCGGCGCTCCTCGAGAAAGCGCGAGAACTGAATCGAGTCCGGCCGCTCGCCGTCGAGGTGCAGCAGCGAGACGAAGGCCCGCTCGGGGAGCCGGCGGACGACGCGATCTCCCTCGCGGAGCTCGACGAGCTCCAGCCGCGTATGGCCGGCGAGCAGCTTCTGGTAATGCTGGACGTCGTCGGCGAACGGGGGACGCAACCGGCCCACGGCGACGACGACGATCCGCACGGTGAGATACTACGAATATATGGACGATCCCAACATGCCCGAGCGTCACATCAACATTCACTTCTCGCCGGAGATCATGGCCGGCGTCTACTCCAACTTCGCCAACGTCAGCCACTCCGACTACGAGTTCACGATCACCTTCGCGCGCGTGGACCACGAGGTGGAGGAAGAGGAGATTCCCGGCGTCGTCGTGTCACGCGTCAACCTGTCGCCGAAGTTCATGCGCGAGCTGATCGACGCCATGCAGGACAACTACGAGAAGTGGCAGACCCGGGAGGGAATCAAGAACCTGCCCGAGTTCGGTGGTCGCCCCGGTTCCGGCGGATCGACGGGTGGATCGACCGGCGGCTCCTCCGGCGGCTCCTCCGGCGGCACGCTCGATTACACCGACGACGACGCCGAGAACTGATCGGTGGCCGCCCGCTGCGGCGTCCTGTTGCCGAGCTTCGACCCGCTGCGCACCGGCGGGCCGCCCCAGATCGTCTCGGCCGCCCGGCTGGCCGAGGAGCTCGGCTTCGACGCGGTGTGGGCCGGCGATCACCTGGCCTGCCCGGCCCCGGGGCTCGACGCCCCCGGTTGCCTGAGCGCCGCCGCGGCCGTCACCGAGCGGATCGCCCTGGGGTTCAGCGTGATGCTGCTCGGGCTCCGGGCGCCCGCGTGGGCGGCCAAGCAGCTGGCCACGATCGACGCGCTCGCAGGTCCCGGCCGCCTGCGCCTCGGCGTGGGCGTCGGCGGAGAGTTCCCGGCCGAGTTCGAGGCTGCCGGCGTTCCCGTCACGCAACGCGGCGCGCGCCTCGACGATGCGCTCACCGTCCTGCCGGACCTTCTGACAGGCCGGTCCGTCGACTACGACGGTCGTGCGCAACGCGTCACGTCGCCGCCACTCGAGCCGTCGATGGCGGCGCCCCCGCCGGTCTATGTCGGCGGCCGGGGCGACCCCGCGCTGCGGCGGGCGGCCCGCTTCGGGGACGTCTGGCTGCCGATGTGGCTCTCGCCGCAGAAGGTCGCCGAGCGCTCGGAGCGCCTCGCCGAACTGGCGGCGCTCGAGGGCCGTCCCTGCCCGACCACCGCCCTGCTGATCCTGACCCGGATCGACGACGACGCAGCCCACGCCCGCGCCCAGGCGGAGGCCCACATCGCCGGCCAGTACCGGATGACACTTAACGCCGTCGAGCGCTGGACGCTGCTGGATAGCATCGACGGCGCCGTGGAACGACTCGCGCGATACGCCGAGGTGGGGGTGCAGGAATTCCTGCTGCTCACGCTGGGCGACGACCCCCTGACGCAGTACGAGCGCCTCGCTGCGGTCGGCACCCGCCTGGCCGCGCCGGACCCCAGCCCCAGCGCCGTCGGCCGATGACCGTCGACACGCCCTACCGCTATGACGCGTCGGCGTTCCGCGCCGTGTTCGAGCACAACTTCACCTACCTGGCGGGGGTGCGACGCAACAGCCACCGCTTCGCCGACCGGCCCGCCCTGCACGATCCCGCCACCCGGCGTCGCTGGACATACGCCGAGCTGTGGGCCGACAGCGGCCGTCTGGCCGACGGGCTCCACGTCAACAACGTGCAGCCCGGCGACGCGATCGTCTTCTCGCTGTTCAACGGTCCGGAGTTCGTGCTGACGTGGCTGGCCGCCCAGCGCCTGGGGGCGATCCCCACCCCGATCAACTTCCGCCTGTCGCCCGGCGAGGTCGCCTACGTGATCGACGACAGCCAGCCCACGGCATTTGTCTATGAACAGACGCTGGCAACGACCGCGGCCGACGCGATCACCCGAGCCGAGCACCAGCCGCAGACCCTGATCGCCGTCGGTACGGGCGAGAACACCGCGCCGGCGATGCCGTTCCGCGAGCTCCTGGAGCAGGGCGATCCGCACGCCGACCCGCAGCCGCCACCCAACGCGACCGTCTACGACGAGAGCACGCGGCTGTACACGTCCGGCACGACCGGGATGCCCAAGGGCGTCTCGCTCAACAGCCTGGTCGACGTGCTCTCGGCGCATGACGTGATCATGCACTTCCCGCTCTCGCCGGAGGACCGCACGCTCAACATGACGCCGTGGTTTCACCGCGGCGGCCTGTACTCGGGGGGGCCCAACCCGGTTCTCTACGTCGGGGCCGAGTCCGTAGCCCTTCGCCAGTTCGACCCCGCGACGGTCCTGGACTGGGTCCAGGAGCACCGCCTGACGTTCCTCATCGGCGCGCCCACCAACCTGGCGATGCTGACCGCCGAGCAGAGCGCCCGGCCGCGCGATCTGAGCAGTCTCAACGGGATCGTGACCATGGGCGCCCCGCTGGACCGCGAGGCGTGTCTGCGTTATCAGGACACGCTCACCGCCCGGATCTTCAACGGCTACGGCACCACCGAGGCGTTCTGGAACACCTTCCTGCGCCCGTCAGACCTCCCTCAGCACGCGGGCTCGGCCGGCCGTGCCTGTACCGACGATGACGTCGCCGTGGTCAAGCTGTACGAAGACCGCACCGCCGATCCCGACGATCACGCCGCCAAGGACGGAACCGAGGTCGGCGAGGTGGCGGTGCGCTCGGTCAAGGCCGGCTATGGCTACGTCAACCAGCCCGAAGAGCAGGCCCAGCGCTTCCGCGACGGCTGGCTGTACATCGGCGACCTGGCGACCTGGGACGCCGACGAGTACCTGACGATCGTCGGGCGTAAGGACGACATGATCATCTCCGGTGGGGAGAACGTCCATCCCACGCAGGTGGAGGCGGTCCTCAACGAACTGGACGGCGTCGCCGATTCGGCCGTTGTCGGCCTCCTCGACGAGCACTGGGGCGAGATCGTGGTCGCCTACGTGGCGGCGAGCGACCCGGCGCTTGACGCTGCCGCCTGCGAGGCCCACTGCAAGGGCCATCCGATGCTGGCCGCCTACAAGCGCCCCCGCGCCTACCGCTTCGTGTCCGAGCTGCCGATGACGGCCACCGGCAAGAAGGTCCACTACCAGCTGCGCGAACAGGCCGTGCGCGACGCTGCCGACGGTCTGCTGCTTCGTCCGTGAGCATCCCGGCGCCCAGGCTCGAGGACCCCGTGGTCACGGGGCTCGGAGCGATCACGCCACTGGCCGACAGCGCTCCTGCCACCTGGGAGGGCCTGGTCGCCGGCCACTCGGGCATCACCCCGATCGAGTCGTTCGACGCCTCCGGGCTGCCGACGCGGATCGCCGGTGAGATCCACGGCTTCGACGCCGAGGCGGCGCTCGGTCCCAAGCGGGCCCGCCGTGCCGCCCGCTTCTCCCAGCTGGCGATCGTCGCCGCCCGCGAGGCCGTCGCCGACGCGGGCCTTGACACAGCTGCTGCACCAGACCGCACCGCGGTCATCGTCAACAGCGCCTGCGCCGGCACGCCGGAGACCGAGCGCAACATCCGCAATCTCGTGACCAAGGGCCCCAAGGACGTCAGCCCGTACTACGTCGCCTCGACGATCCTGAACATGGCCGCCTGCGAGGTGGCGATCGACCTCAAGACCCACGGGCCGGTCAACGCGTCAGCGCTGGCGTGCGCGAGCGGGACGGCCGCGCTGCTCGAGGCCCGGCGGCTGATCGCGACGGGCGAGGCCGACGTGGTGATCGCCGGCGGTACCGACGCCGCGATCAACGAAGCGATGTTCGCCGGGCTGTCGGTGATGGGCCCCCTGTCGGAGAGAAACGAAGCGCCGACGGAGGCCAGCCGCCCCTTCGACGCCGACCGCGACGGGTTCGTATTCGGCGAGGGTGCCGTCATCTGCGTCGTCGAGTCCGCCGAGCATGCTCGTGCCCGGGGTGCGACCGCCTATGGCACGATCGCCGGCGGCGCGCTCACGAGTGACGCGTTTCACATGAGCGCGCCCGAGCCGAGCGGGACCCATGCCGCTCGGGCAATCACCCTCGCGCTGCAGAACGCCGACGTCGATCCTCGCGAGCTGGACTACATCTGCGCCCACGGCACTGCCACGAAGGCCAACGACGCCGCGGAGACCCGAGCGATCCGGCTCGCCCTCGGCGCCGACGCCGACCGCGTGCCGGCCAGCTCGCCCAAGTCGATGGTCGGTCATCTGATCGGTGCCGCCGGGACCCTGTCGGCGATGGTCTGCCTGCTGGCGATGCGCGACGGGCTCCTGCCACCGACGACCAACCTGGAGACGCCCGATCCCGACTGCGACCTCGACTACGTGCCGCTGACCGCCCGCAAGGCCGACGTCCGCGTCGCTGCCGCCAACGCGTTCGGTTTCGGCGGCCAGAACTGCGTCGTCGTTCTCCGCGCGCCCTAGCCTTCCGCCGCCGCCCGGAAGGCCACAGCCGCCCCGATCCGCTCCACCGTCGGCGGGTGCGAGGCCATCAGCCGCGTGAGCCACTTGGGCGGCTCCAGGTCGGCGACGTTCTGCAGCGCGATCCCGCGCTCGAAGGAGATGAAGGCATCGGCCGCGCCCGCGCCCGCCAGCTCCAACGAGAACTGATCGGCCCGGCGCTCCACGGCGCGCGACAGGGCGCTCGAGATCGGTCCCAGCGGCGCGGCCACCAGCGCGGCCGCCAACGCCAGCGCCGGCAGCGCCGCCGGCGTGCCCCGCTCGGCGGACAGCACCCAGCTGAGCCGCTGGATCGCCCAGGCGGCGGCCGGCGCCAGCAACGCCGCATAGGCCACGTTGCGCGGCACATCGCGGTGGCGCACATGGCCGAGTTCGTGGGCGACGACGAGGCGGACTTCGTCGCGGGTGTAGCGATCCAGCATCGTGTCGAAGAGCACGACCCGCTTGGTCGGCCCCAGACCGGTCACGTACGCGTTGGCGGCAGTCGTACGGCGGCTGGCGTCGACCGAGTACACCTCCCCTACCGAGACCCCGGCAGCGTCGGCCAGCGCCAGGACCTCGGAGCGGGTCTCGCCCCCCGGGAGCCGGGTGAATTCGTTGAAGATCGGATCGAGCACGATCGGCGCCAAAGTGGCGAGCACGCCGCCCACGCCGACCGATACCACCGCCGCCGGCAACCACCACCGCTGCGGACAACGCCGCGTGCCGGCCACCACCCCCGCGCCGGCGGCAGCGGCGAACCCCGTCTGGATCGCTCCCGCCTTGGCCAGGTCGGCCAGCCACGCGCGCCAGGATTGGGTGTCCAGGCCGACGGCGATCCGCCGCCGGCGAGACACCGCTCGCAGCGGGAGCGTCGTCGCCGTCATCGCCAGCCCCAGCCCAGCCGCGACGGCTGCTCCGCCCGCCAACGGCCGCTCCCAGCGGCGACCGGCTCGCAGCGGTCCCGCCGGACGGAGGGCGAGCGCCACCAGGATGCCCATTTCCAAAGCCTCGCTGGCCAGGCCCAGTGCCAGCTGAGGCCGGGCGTACCGCCGGCCCCGCGCCAGCTCCGCGTCGGAGAAGTACGTCCGGACGTCGACATCGGCGGGCTCGATGACCGGCGTGCGCGGCGCCAGCAGCCGCCGTCCAAGCTCGGCTACACCGGCCGCGGCGAGCACCGGCAGCACGCCCGCCAAGCGCGAATCACGTCTCACCAGGGAGACTGTAGAGATGCGTGTTGCGGTCGTTTCCGATGTCCACGGCAACCGGCAGGCGTTCGAGGCAGTGCTCGACGCGATCGCCGGCTCGGAGTGCCGCGAGCTGTGGTGCCTGGGTGACCTCGTCGGCTACGGCGCCGACCCCGATGTCTGCGTTGCCCTGGCGCGCGAGAACGCCGCGGTCTGCCTAGCCGGCAACCACGACCTGGGGGTGACCGGGGCGATCCCCCTCGAGCAGTTCTCCCGCGGAGCCGCGCTCGCCGCCACCTGGACACGGGAGACGATCACGCCGGAGACGCGCGCGTTCCTCGAGTCGCTGGAGCCTCAGCGCCTGGACGAGGCGGTCGGCCTGTATCACGCCAGCCCTCGAGACCCCGTGTGGGAATACGTGCTCTCCCCCCTGCAGGCGGAGCTGTGCCTCGACGCCCAGCAGCACCGGATCGCGCTGATCGGCCATTCCCACGTGGCGCTGTCGTTCTCGCGGTTTCCCGGGACCCCGGCGACCGGCGAGACGCGGGATCCCGAACACGAGCTCGACCTCGCGACCGGCGAATGGCTGATCAACCCCGGCAGCGTCGGCCAGCCACGCGACGGCGACCCACGCGCCGCCTGGCTGGAGCTCGATCTCGACGGCGGGCGGGCTGTCTAT
The DNA here is from genome assembly GCA_036268255.1 of Solirubrobacteraceae bacterium. Classification (GTDB taxonomy): domain Bacteria; phylum Actinomycetota; class Thermoleophilia; order Solirubrobacterales; family Solirubrobacteraceae; genus Palsa-465. The sequence continues at coordinate 6,974 of DATAUL010000303.1, forward strand.
CGGCGCGTCGAGTACGACATCGCGGGGGCTGCGGCCGCGATCCGGGCCGCTCGCCTGCCCGATTCGCTGGCCGAGCGCCTGCTGTACGGCCAATAGGTCACGTAACGTCAAGCAAACCGGAACAGCCTCTAAAGTCAGCCGCCGGATGGGTTTGCGCTCCCGAGCATTCCTGGCCGGCGGTCTGGGTTTCACCGCGGCCTTCGTTGTCGCCTGCGGCGGCTCCACCGGCCTGCTCACAGCCGATCAGGGCAGCACGCTCTCCAGTCGGCTCGATGCCGTCTCGAAGGCGGTCAACTCCGGCGACTGCTCGGCTGCGACCACTGCTGCCAACGCCTTCAACACGGCCGTCGGCAACCTGCCGCCGTCGGTGAGCACCAAGCTGGTGCAGAACCTCGGCGACGGTGCCCAGACGGTCGAGCAGCTGGCCGCCAAGGACTGCGCGTCCGCGACGAAATCCTCCTCATCGACGAGCACCAGCTCCACGACTTCGACGCAACCGACGACGACGACGACCACGGTGACCAACACGTCGACGACGAGCTCCAGCACGGCGTCGCAGACGAGCACCGCAACAAATGCCCCGTCGCCGGGTACTTCAACTACGACCAACGGCGGAGCTTCCCTCGGCGGGACGGGCACGTCGGGCAACGGTGGCAACGGTGGCAACGGACAATGACTGGCACGACCACGATCGCCGGCAGATACCGGATCGAAGGCCGCCTCGGCGTCGGCGGGATGTCGACCGTCCATCTCGCCTTCGACAACCGGCTCGAGCGCTATGTGGCGCTCAAGCTGCTGGCCGAGCATCTGGCCGACGAT
>DATAUL010000304.1:0-31148 GCA_036268255.1 Solirubrobacteraceae bacterium
TACCCCAGGGAAGCCTCGCCGCGAGGGTGCGCGCTCACGAGTCCGGCTATCCGATGGTCACGGGATCAACGCTGAATGGGACGCGGACCTGGGCGGGATGGGCGTCGTACTTCATCGATCATGCCGCGGTCCTGCCGGGCCGGCCGGCCGATGTCCACCGCACCCCGCCCGGGCACTGCTCCTACATGCGCGAGCTGTTGACCGCCGTTGGCGGGTTCCCTGAGGACATGCGCGCGGGCGAGGACACCGTTGTCAACATGGAGTTGACGGGCCGCGGATACCCGACGTGGCGCGCGCAGGACGTCAGAATGATCCACCACAGTCCGTGCGCAACGCCGGGAGTGCTTCTGCGCCACCACTTCAAACGCGGTCGGGCGCATGGGCGGATCATCCTGGATCAGTGGGCGCCCGGCCTGCCGCCGGCGGGCGAGCTCAGATACTTCGCGGTGGAGTACCTCCCCGGCCGTGTCCGCCAGATCGGCGCCGCTGTACGGTCCTGGGGCAGCCGCCGGGAGCGCGTTCGCTACACCCTGGTCTACCCGCTGGTGGTCGCGGGAGCGGCCGCGTCGTGGGCGGGCACCTGGTATCAGCTGCTCACTGCGGGCCGGGCGAGGCTTGACGAAGTCGGAGCGGCGGCGGGCTTCGCCGGCGCGGAGCCGGCAACCGTAAGCCGTCCCGCGGGACCGGCCGAGCCGCGCCGACCCGAGGAGCGTGCCCATCGCGGGCCGGTGCTGGAGGCGCTCTATCCGCACGCCCCGCGGCACAGACTGGTGGCGCAGGTCCCACCATCGACCCGCAGGCGGCTACGGCGCGTCGTCACCGCCGCGGTGACTCACGCGCACCTCGTTCGCCGTCCGGGTGTGGCCATCGTGGGCATCACGGGCAGTGCGGGCAAGACCACGACGAAGGATCTCCTCGGTGAGATGCTCGCCCGCTTCGGACCTACCCTGCGCACCCGCCACAACGACAACGGCGTCTACGGCGTACCGGCGACGCTGCTGGCGATCCGGCCCAGTGATCGCTTTGCGGTACTCGAGCTGGGCATCCTGGACGGACCGGGCGAGATGCGATGGATGGCCCGCCTGTTCCGTCCGCGCGTCGCGGTGCTGACCGGGATCGGTCAGGACCACCTTCAGGCCTACGGATCGCGCGAAGCGATCGTGCGGGAGAAGCGCGCCCTTCTCGCTCGGCTCGGTCGTCACGCGACGGCCGTCGTCAACGCCGACGACGCTTTCGCCCGGGGAGCGACGGCCGGGCTCCCCTGCCGCGTGATCACCGCGGGCTGGGCCCAAGACGCCGATGTGCGCATTGTCGACGCGCGGCTGGTCTGGCCCCACGGCCTCGATCTGGAGCTGGATTGCGGCGGTCGCCGGGTGCGCGGCCGGGTCGGCCTGCACTCCCGTGAACTCGCTCATATCCCTGCGCTCGCCGTCGCGGCCGCCGAGGCCTGCGGCGTGCCGCCTGAGGAAGCGCTCGACGCGGCCGGTGCCTTCACGCCGCGCCTCGGCCGATTGTGTCCCATCCCTGGCCCCAACGGATCGATGTTCCTCGTAGACGACTTCAAGAGCCGGCTCCCAAACGCCCTGCTTGCAGTACGGGCGCTGCGGGAGGTGCCCGCCACGCGCCGCATCGCGGTGGTGGGCGAACTCCAGGAGGGCGCGCTCGACGGGACGGGGTATCGGCAGATCGCTGACGAGCTGTGCGCCACGGCGGACCTCCTGGTGGCGGTCGGCGGCAGCGCAGACCCACTGCTCGCCGTGCTCGACGACCGGGCGTCGGTCGTGATGAGCGTGAAGGACGCGAGGGGCGCTGCGGAGGTCCTGGAGGGCACGCTGCGAGACGGCGACGTTGTGCTGCTGCACGGCGCCGATCACCAGGATCTGGAACTCGTCACCGAGATACTCAACGGCGTTCCGCGCGATGTTCCGCGGCCGGCTCATCGCACCGGTCGTCGGGCGCTTGAGGTCAATGCCTACATCGAGCCGCGCCGCGGCGATCGCGCTCTGGAGACCGCGGCCCACCACCTCACCTACCTGTCGGTGCTGAGCCACAAGCTGAGGCCCGACGGTCGCCTCGAACCCCTGCGATTCGCTCGGGCCTCCGCTGCCGCGGGGACGGGCGGCCCAGCCCGACTGCTCGTGATCAGCAACCGCCAGGGAGACCGCTTCAGCCGGCAGCTCGCCACGGAAATCCTGGGCAGCGCACTCGTGCAGGACCGGCTCGTCGCCAACGTGGCGCGCGCGGTGGACGAACACGGCTATCGGGGCGTCAACATCGATTTCGAGAACTTGCGGGGCGATGAGCGCGATGCCTACACGGGGCTCATCGAGCGATTCGCGGCAACGCTGCGGCCGCACGGCGTCTGGCTGTCCACCGCGCTCGCGCCGCGGGTGCCCTCCGCCCACACGGGATCGGAGTGCGCCGCACATGACTACGGCGCGCACGGCGCATTCACCGACTTCGTGGTCGTTATGACCGACGAGCGGGGCTCCGCGACCGAGCCGCCGATCCCGAGCGACCCGCTTGGCGTGCCAACCACGACCGCCTCGCTTGACGGCATGCGCGACGTGGTCAACGACGCGCTCTCAGAAATCCCGGCCGAGAAGGTCCTCATGGGCATGCCGCTCCCCGGCTGCGACCCGACCGCGAGCCCGCGCTCAGCTGAGGCCGAGCTGGCCCTGGCGGACGAGCTCGGCGTGCGCGGCGTCAGTTACTCCAGCCTTCCACCTGAAGGGGCCGGCGACTGGTCGGTGCTCGGACGCCGGTTCCAGCTGCGCAAGCGCTCGTCATCGCAGACCCACGCGGCCTCGCCAAGCTGACCGGCGAGAACGAGACGTCTCGTTCTCGCTAGGAGCGCCGGCGGCTGAGCTCGGATCAGATCGGCGGCGTCGTGAGGACGCGGCGTGCGAGTGATTCCCAGCCGGCCGCGAGGCGAGTGAGCGCCATGCCGCGTCCGCGCAGCTGGTGCAGGACGACCTCGGCGCCGAGCGGGGCGAGGAGCGCTTCGGCGGTGTACTCGGCGTCGAGGTCGGCAGCGGCATCGCGGATCAGGGTGATGACGTGTGCTCGGTAGGTGCCGTGGGGGCCTGCGTCGAATCGCTTTCCGGGCGTGCCGGCGGTCTGGGCGGCGAGCAGCAGGTCGCCGTGTGCGGCGAGGTGGGAGAGCAGCGCTTGGCCAAAGGCGATCAGCCGCTCGCATGGAGGCGCTCCCGGGCCCAGCGGGGCGGGACCGCGGATGAAGCTCTCCTGGAAGTCCCGTTCGGAGGATTCCAGGAGCGCGAGGGCGAGTGACGCGCGGTCACCGAAGCGGCGAAAGAGCGTTCCCTTGCCGACGCCCGCCTCGAGCGCGATCGCGTCCATCGAGGTGGCAGCGACGCCATTGCGAGCGAACAGCGTCTCCGCGGCGCACAGGATCCGCTGACGGTTGCGTGCAGCGTCGGCTCGCTCGGTGGGAACGCCGATGACGGGGAGTTCGAAGGGGTTCACGGGGCTGGCTATTGTCGCGGGTTGTTGTCCGTGGTACCGTAGATCCTACAAGCGGACTGTAGTCCGAATCCAAGATTGCGATAGGAGCTTTCCATGGCCACTGATACTGGAACGAAGGGCGCCACCGAGATCCCGGCCGGCTCGTGGACCGTTGACCCCGTTCACTCGGTCGCCGGGTTCGCTGTGCGTCACATGATGGTCGGGACGTTCCGTGGCGAGTTCAGCGAGATCGATGCCACGCTGACCGACGGCAAGCTGGTCGGCAAGGTCAAGGTCGCCTCACTCCAGATCAAGGATGAGAACCTCAAGGGCCACCTGTTCTCACCTGACTTCTTCGACGTCGAGCGCTATCCAGAGATCGTCTATGAGTCCTCGTCGCTGACCGTCAACGACGGAGCCCTGACCAGCGAAGGCACGCTGACGGTGAAGGGCAAGGCCACCCCGGCCACGGCCACCGGCCGGTTCGCCGGACCGGCGGTGACGCTGGGCGACGTCGAGAAGATCGGCATCGACCTGCAGACGACGATCGACCGCGACGCAGTCGGCCTGGAGTGGAACGCACCGCTGCCCAAGGGCGGGTTCGTACTCGGCAAGGACGTGACCATCTCGGTGACCCTCGAGCTCGCGCTCGTCGACGACGAGGACTAGGACGATGCGGGTGCTAGGCATCGCGGGGTCCCTGCGCGAGGCCTCGCATAACCGGAATCTCCTGCGGGCGGCAGCTGATGAGCTGCCGCCCGGCGTGGAGCTCATCACGTTCCAGGGTCTCAAGGCAGTGGAGCCGTTTGACGAGACCGACGAGCTTGAGACGGGCGGCGGCATGCCCGGGGCGGACAGACTCATTGCCGCCATCCGCGACGCCGACGCCGTTCTCTTTGTCACCCCCGAGTACAACGGTTCCATCCCCGGTGTCCTGAAGAACGCCGTCGACTGGGCCTCACGGCCGACCCCGGCAACCTCCGCCCTGGCTAACAAGCCGGTCGCCGTGATCGGCGCCAGCACCGGCATGTTCGGTGCCGCCTGGGCCCAAGCCGAGCTCCGCAAGGCCCTCGGCCTCGCCGGCGCTCGCGTGCTCGATCAGGAGCTCGCGGTCCCGACCGCTCACGAAGCCTTCCGAGAGGACGGACGCCTCGTCCGCGGCGCCACCCGCCGGCGCCTGCGCAGCATGCTCGCCGACCTCATCGCAGAAGTCGCGCCCACCACCGAAGCCGCGGCACCAGCCGGCCCACGGCCCTGATCGATCCGACCCGGATCGGCCCGACGCTGAGACGGATGTCTCAGGGCGTCGCGGGCACGATGACCACTGGGGTATCGCCAGCTGGGAGCGACGCCAGTTCGAATGCCGGCGAAGACAGGCGCTCGGTGCGGGCCGCGCGCTCGACGAACTCGTCGACGGGCCCGAGGAAGTCGATCCGCGCGGTCTTGTAGTGCATCGGAACGATGAAGCGTGCGTGGGTCGCGACGGCGATGTCCATGGCCTGTTCGGCGCCGATCGTTGGACCGCCACCGACCGGAACGAACAGCAGGTCAACGGTGCCCAGCGCGCTCAGCTGCTCAGCGCGCAGCGAGCGCTGGCCGAGGTCGCCCAGGTGCGCGATTCGTGTGCCTGCAAGACTGAAAACGAACAGCGTGTTGGCGCCGCGCTCGGTACCGGCGACCTCGTCGTGCTCGGAGGCGATGCCCACCACCTCGCCGATCGGCGATTCGAGACGTCCGGAGGTCGAGCGCAGTGTGACGGGATCGCCGCCGACAACCTCGATGCCGTTGTGGTCGAGGTGCTCGTGAGTGACGAGCAGCAGGCCGGCCTCGACGCCCTTGATAGCGGGGTAATCCCAGCGCGTTCCGCGGTCGATCAGGGGGGTCATATCGGCGAAGGGATCGATGAAGACCGTCGTCGATCCGTCGGTCAGGCGAAACGCGGATTGTCCGTACCACTCAATGTGCATGCTGTTCCTCGGGCTCCGCCGCCAGCAGGCGGCTGGGGATCGGCGCGCCCACGGGCGCCGGATCCTCGTCATGGGCGGGGTGTCCGCCGCGCATCAGTGAGGCCGCGGCAGCGATCAGGCAGGCAACGATCGCGAACAGGAAGGCCGCGTGCAGGCCGTTGCGAAACGGTGCGGAGATCAGGTTGGGGAAGAACGAGCTGCCGGTCAGGATCGACTGGCTATGCGCCGGGAGCCCCGCCAGCACGTGGGCCCCGAGCAGGTGCTGGATCGGGTTGTAGCCCAGGAAGGCAGCGAACAGGATCGACACCGGCGGCAGCGTCGAGGCCTGGTGGGCGGCGGCTGCGGAAACGCCGTGTGCTTCCAGCCCGGAGCTCATCGCCTGGGGCAACGTGGACGCCAGCCCGATGATCATCAACGTGAAGAAGACGCCGATCGAGAGAACCTGCGCGGAGTTCTGAAACGTCTGGTTCATCGCGCCCCCGGCTCCGCGGTCCGCGCGCGGCAGGCTGTTCATCACGGCGGCGCGGTTGGGCGACGCGAACATGCCCATCGAGGCCCCGATCAGAAACAGGATCAGTCCGAACGACAGGTAGGTGAAATTCGTCGGCAGCAGCAGCAGCAGGCCAAATCCGAGCGCGGTCAGCACCATCCCGGCAGTCGCGAACGGACGCGCGCCGAAGCGATCCGACAGGTAACCCGACGTCGGGCCGGCGCACAGCATCCCGACCGTCAGCGGCAGCATGTAGATGCCGGCATACAGCGGCGTCTCAGTGAAGCTGTAGCCGTGCTGAGGCAACCAGATGCCCTGCAGCCAGATGATCAGCATGAACATCAGGCCGCCGCGCGCGATCGCCGACAGAAAGGTCGAGAGCGTCCCGAACGTGAACGCTCGGATGCGAAACAGCGGCAGGCGGAACATCGGGTCGTGCGACCGGCGTTCAACCATCACGAAGGCGATCAGCGAGACGACCCCGGCGCCGAGCAGGGCGAGCACTCGGGGACTGCCCCAGCCGACGGCGTGCCCGCCCGCCGGACGGATGCCATACGTCACCGCGGTCATGATCAAGATCAGCCCTAGCGCGAAGGTCACGTTGCCCCACCAGTCGATCGGTGCTGACCGCGGTGAGCTCAGCTCACGCAGACTGTGGTAGGCCCAAACCGTTCCGAAGATCCCGACGGGAACCGAGATCAGGAACACCAGCCGCCAGTTGATCGGCGCGAGCACACCGCCGAGCACCAGACCGATGAACACGCCGCTGACGCCGACGATGTTGTTGATGCCCAATGCCATTCCCCGCTGGTTGGCCGGGAACGCGTCGGTGATGATCGCCGCCGCGTTGGCCAACAGGCAGGCCCCGCCGATCCCCTGCACGACCCGCAAACCGATGAGGTAGATCGCCCCGCCGCTGCCCTGCAGCCAGTCGATCGCCAGCAGCAAGGACGCGACCGTGTAGATCACGAAGCCGAGGCGGTAGATCTTGACCCGTCCGACCATGTCGCCCAGCCGGCCGAGACTGACGATCAGCACGCTGGTCACGACCAGATAACCGAGGATCATCCACAGGAGGTAGAACGAGTTCGCCGGAACCAGCGGATCGAGATGGATGCCACGAAAGATGTCGGGCATCGCGATGATCGTGATTGAGCCATCGAGCGTCGCCAGCAGAACCGCCAACGTGGCGTTCAGAAGAGCGATCCACTTGTAGCGATCCGGGCTCACCGTGCGCATCCCCTAGACAATACACAGGGTGCCTGAACAGTTTGCCTGTAGACTGTTGCGATGGCGCTCCGAGAGTCTCCGACCACGTCGTTGGCCCATGAGCTGCGTGAGACGCTCGGACGCGTTGTGCGCCGGATGCGCGCCGAACCCGGCCCCTCAGTCGGGCGTATGGCGGTGCTCGGCAACCTTGACCGCGACGGACCATCGAGCATCAGCGATCTGGCCGCCCGCGAGCGCATGCGTCCGCAGTCGATGGCCCAGACCGTCCACGATCTGGAGGCCGACGGGCTCATCTCGCGGCGCCCTGATCTCACCGACAGGCGCCGCGCCTGCATCGAGCTGACCACCGCCGGCCGCGATCTCCTGCAGACAACCCGCGCCGGGCGCGAGACCTGGCTGACCGACGTCCTCGAGCGTGAACTCGATCCCGGCGAGCGAACGCTGCTCCACGAAGCGCTCGCCCTGCTCAGGCGCATCGCGGACGCGTGAGCGACCCTCAACCCCTCCCAAAGGAGATCCAATGTCTGGCTTTGCCACCGTGAACCTGTTGGAAGTCGAGGACTCCGTGGGCGACCGGGCACCGGGGGTCGAGGGTCGATTCGGCCGTAAGCACTTGGATTCGCGGGACCTCGGGGTCAGCCTCTTTCGCTACGCGGCGAACCTGCGCAGTCCGATGGCTCACAGTCATAAAGAGCAGGAGGAGGCCTACGTCGTCGTCGCCGGATCTGGGCGGGTGCTGCTTGACGACGAAGTCCGAAATCTGCGCCAGTGGGATGTCGTGCGAGTAGCGCCTGAGGTCGTACGGTGCTTTGAGGCCGGGCCCGACGGCTTGGACATCATCGCCGTGGGCGGTCCCAAGCCCGAAGGTGGTGACGGCGTCATGGGCACTGCGACTTGGCCTGACGCGCAATAGAAAGCCGGCTTGAGTCCATGGATGGCCTCGAACGTCAAGCACTTTGCGCCACGCGCCGACAAAGAGAAGATGTCTCATCGCTCAAGCTCGGGGCCCGTGACGAGCGGTTCTGGCTCTGCTGCTTCCGCTGTCGCGGTCGAAGGAGAAGAACGAGATCTCGCCGGGAGGACGAGCGGGCTCTTGTACATGCTCGGGGGATTGACGCTTGTCCTGCTGACCGTGCTTCCCGGTGTCACGCATGTTCATCGGGATCTGCTGTACGGATGCGCGCTCGGCGGCATTGTCTGGGGGTGCTGCCAGGCCGTGGCGATCGATTGGAACCGAGCGCCGCGGTGGCTGATTCACCTCTCGAATATCGCCTCGCTGGGGCTGATCGCGGTTCTGGTGGCCTCCACCGGCGGCGGCCGGTCACCGGCATGGGTCTACCTGTTCCTCGTCGTGGTGCCGGCGGCGTACTTCTACCGGGCCCGGATTGCCGTCACCTACCTGATCGGGTGCGTGCTGACGCATGCGACGGTCCTCCTCTATGACCCGGCGGCGCTGCACCAGTACTTCCTGCCCCAGTTCGCGATCGCGGCTCCCTCCTATTTGGCTCTCGGCGGTGCGACGCTGGCCGGAAAGCGGCTCATGCGAAACGTGCGTCAGCGCTCCGAGGAGCTCGCCGCAGAGCAGGGCGCGCTTCGCCGGGTGGCCACGGCCGTGGTCGGTGGCGGCTCGGCAGAGGAGTTCTACGAACTGGTAGCGCGCGAAGCCGGCGGGCTCCTCGAAGCGGGCGCGGCTGGGATCATGCGACTCGAGGATCCCGACTGCGCGATCGTGATGGGTTCCTGGGCCGATCGCCCCGGCGGGCGCTATCCGGCGGGGACCCGGGTTCCGGTCCGACCGGCGAGTGACATCGCACTCGCGGTCGAGGCGCGCCGGCCGGTGCTGGTCGCCGACCAGGAGCCCGGCAGCCCGGTCACCCGTCTGGGCTACCGGTGCAGCGTCGTCACGCCGGTTCTGGTCGCCGGGCAGGTGTGGGGAGTGCTTGCGGCCACGGCCCCCGACCCGGGCGGTCTGGATGTCGGAGATGAGCGTCGCTTGACCGAGTTTGCCGACCTGCTGGCGATGGCGATCACCAGCATCGAGGATCGTGTCAAGCTCGCCGCCCAGGCGTCCAGCGACGCCCTCACTGGGCTCGCCAACCGGCGCACCCTGGACGAGCGGCTCACTGCCGAGCTGGCGCGCGCCAGCCGTCATGGGTCGACGCTGTCGGTCGCCGTCATCGACATTGATCACTTCAAGCAGGTCAACGACCGCGGTGGCCACGAGGCCGGAGACCAGATGCTCGTCTGGGTCGCGGACTGCCTGTCCAGGCAAGCCCGCTCCGAGGACACCCTCGCGCGGATCGGCGGCGACGAGTTCGCCTGGCTGCTACCCGAGACGACATGGGATCAGGCCCTGATCGTGGTCGAGCGAGCTCGACGAGCGATCGCGCATAAGACGATCTCGACCCCCGACCTCACGGCTTCTGCCGGAGTCTGTGACTCGAGCTCGGCCGTCGAACCGAGCGAGCTCATCCGCTGCGCAGACCTCGCCCTGTACTGGAGCAAGCAACACGGTCGCGACCAGGCCCGGCACTTCGCCCACGTCGTCCCCGCACCACACGTCGTCCCCGCACAGCTGACAGGCTCCGGAAGGGTTGCTTCCGAGCCGGACCCGACCGGTGGTAGATCAGGAGCCGGCCGACTAGTAGGCGCGGGCGGGCAGCTCAGCCCACACCCGGTAGCCGTCGGGCCGTTCCGTCCCCCAGGCCTCAGATAGCTGCCCGATGATCCGCAGGCCCCAGCCTCCGGGCTCGGCTGCGTCGCCGTCGACGGGGTCGGCGACTCGCCCGGACAATCCTGGATCGTGGACGGAGATCCGAAGGCGTCCCTCGTGTCGGCTGACTCGGATCCGTAGGCGATGCTGGAGCTGACACCCCGAGTGGCGTACGGCGTTGCCGACCAATTCGCTCGCGACCAGCCGGCCGTCATCGAGCGACCAGCCGCCGTCGTGGACCTCGGCCAGGGCGGCCCGAACAATCACCGGCGCGTGTTCATCGCACGGTAGCTCGAGCGAGAGCAGATCATCAGATCGTGACGGCATCTCTCATCGTCTACCCGATATGCCACGCTTGGACGCTTGGCCCTGCTGAGAGGCTATTCGTCGTCGAACGTCAGGCGTTCGTCAACCCCGGTCAACGCGAATAAACGCTGCACTTGGTTTGAGCCACGGCGGAGCACGAGGGCATAGCCGTTCTCCTCGGCCGATTGATGTGCGCGGACAATCGAGGAGAGGCCTCTGCTGTCCATGAACGTCACACCGTGCAGATCGATCACCAGACGCTTGAGCCGAGCCGCGTCGATCGCGGCAAGCTGACGGTCAAGTTCCTGCGAGGTCTCCAGATCGAGTTCTCCTTCGAGCCTCACCGTGAGGGCCTCAACGCCGGTAATCCACTCGACCGTCAATCGGCCCGATACCCCGATCCCTACGGCATCGCCGCCGACGACCCATGGATCGTCTCCCGACTTCCAAGTACTCGGATCCTGCATCAAACATCACCCCAAAAGGCGCTGATCGTCCCGCCGACCCGTCCGCCCAACGACCGCCCTGATCGCCGAAGTCCGAATCTCTGTGCTTCGGCACGCCTGGCTGGTCCCGCACGGTCTCAGCGCGGCAATGCCGCGGTGAAGGTACCACTTCGAACGGGCTCTGGCCATCCATCATTTGTTGGTCTTGCAAACGTGTGCCGCCCCCGCTGGACCGTCGATTCTGATCGTTCACCCTGGCGCGAGCGACGCCTCGTCCCGGAGGGAGGTTGCAAACCGGCTGATCGGCGAGTACCGGATCGTCCGCATTGAGGGCTAGGCGCGAAGGATCGGCGCCAGCGTGTGTACGGTGCGATCGGGGGGCCAGATCGGCGTAAAGCCGCGTGAGAAAGTCCGGCGGGGCTCCCAGGCCCACGCGTCGACCGCGGCCCCGGCGGAGTCCTCCACACGCGCCCCCTCTGGTCGGTTGATGACTGCTGACCGCCGGCAGCAGCGCAACTCATCGACGCAAACGATGACGATCGTCCGGCCGCCGAAGATGAGAGCGGGATTATCCGTCCGTCACATCAGGGCAACGTTCGCGCCGCCGCCTCTCCATATAACCGCCACGATCCCAACAAGGAGTTGCGTTTTCATGCGTGGACGTTTGAGAAAAGGTGCGTTCGCTGCCGTCGCGACCGGAGCCCTGGCCATCGGTATCCCGGTCACCGCGGCAGCAGGACACGATCGCCATCACGGCGGGGGTGGGCACGGCCGTCATCAGCACGCGATCAAGCATGTGCTGCTGATCTCGGTCGACGGGCTTCATCAATCCGATCTCAATTGGTACGTCGCCAACCACCCCGGCTCAGAGCTCGCGAAGCTCACGGCCGGCGGCGGCGAGTACGCCTCGGCACAGACGCCGGTCCCGTCGGACTCAGATCCGGGGATGACCGCACAGATGACCGGCGGCAACCCGAAGACGACGGGCGTCTTCTACGACGTCGAGTACAACCATGCCCTGCTACCGCCGGGGACGACCTCGTGCCACGGTCAGCCGACCGGCGCCAACGTGATCTACGACTCGCCGGATGACATCAACGTCAACGCGCTCGACGCGGGCCAGGGACTCTCCGGGCTGCCGGGCAGCATCCTGAACATGACGAGCACTCCACAGGACCTGCTCGTCCCCTCGACGTTCCCGGTCGATCCCTCGACGTGCAAGCCGATCTCCCCCAGCCAGTATCTGAAGGTCAACACGATCTTCAACGTCGCCCACGACGCCGGGATGCTCACCGCCTGGTCAGACAAGCATCCTGTCTACACGTCGTTCAACGGACCGGAGGGGAACGGAATCACCGACTCGTTCGACCCGGAGATCGACTCGATCGCGCTCAAGCCCGACGGGACTCCGTATCCGGGCAACATCGCCTGGACGGGCGATAACGCCGCGACGATGCAGTACGACTCCTACAAGGTCCAAGCCGTGCTCAACTGGATCGACGGCTACAACCACAGCCGCACCCAGAAGGTCGGCGTCCCGGCGATCCTCGGGATGAACTTCCAGACGGTGTCGACGGCCGAGAAGCTCCCGACATCCGACGGCCTCGCCGGTGGCGACCTGCCCGGCACCAACACGCCGGGCCCACTGCTGCAGCGAGGGCTGCAGTACATCAACGACCAGCTGCAGACCATGGAGCAGGAGATTCAGTCCCAGGGCCTCGCGGACTCGACGGCGATCGTCCTCTCCGCCAAGCACGGGCAGTCTCCGCAGGATCCCAGCCAACTCACCCGGATCGACGACGGCCCGATCATGGACGGGGTCAACACCGCATGGGCGGCCACTCATCCGGGCGCGCCCCCACTGATCGCCGCCGGGACCGACGACGACGCGGTCATGTGGTGGCTGTCGGATCAGTCCCAGCAAGCGGCGCGGTTCGCCAAGCACTACCTGTGGACCCACACGGCAACCGGGAACACCGCATCGGGCGGGTCGCGGACGCTGCCACACTCCGGTCTGGTGAAGATCTACGCCGGCACAGCGGCCGCCCGCTACTTCGGCGTGCTCGCCTCAGACCCGCGCCACCCCAACCTATGGGGCGTCGTCCAGGTCGGAGTCGTCTACACCGGTGGCACGGGCAAGATCGCAGAGCACGGCGGGTCCAATCCGGCTGACCGCGACGTCCCGCTCGTCGTCTACGCACCGGGCGCCGTTGACCGCGGAGTGTTCCGCGACCCGGTCGAGACGACCCAGATCGCCCCGACGATCCTCAAGCTGCTCGGGCTCGACCCCGACCAGCTGCAGGCCGTTCAGATCGAGGGCACCCGAGTTCTGCCGGGCATCGGGCGCTGACGTGCGGGAGGGCGGCGGCCTCCAACCGCCGCCCCGCCAACCGCGCCCCCACGACAACCATCGGCGCCCGCGCGGCCGCTCGTTCAGACCCAGAGCCGCTGGGTCGCGATCTCGGCGCCACGCGCCATCGCCTCGAGCTTTGCCCACACCACCGTGGGGACCACCACCTGCATGCCGGCGATGGTTCCAAACCCGCAGTCGGTGCCGGCCATCACGTTCTCACGACCGACGACCTGGGCATATTGCGTCAGTCGCTGAGCTACGGCCTCGGGATGCTCGACGACATTTGTCGTGGAGTCGAGGACGCCGGGGATCACATACTTCCCTTCGGGGAGCTTGACGTCCTCGAACACCGTCCACTCGTGTGCATGACGGCCGTTGGAGGCCATCAGCATGATCCCGGCGGGTTTGGCCTTGAGGACGATGTCGATGATGTCCTTGAGCTCGACGTCGCTCGTGCGGGGCATTTCGCCGTTGCCCCAGCAGATGTGGATTCGCGCGGCCTCGGCCGGGATGTTCGCCAGCGCGTGGTTGAGCGCTTCCACGCCGAGTTCGAGCTGGCGACGGAAGTTCTCGACCGAACCGGCGCCTGGCGCGGTCATCGCGAAATCGGGACAGTCGAGCTGGAGCACGAAACCTGCCTCGTAGATTGCCTCGTACTCCTCGCGCATCGCGTTTGCGATTGCGTCGAGGTACTCCTCCTGGCTCGCGTAGTGCCGGTTGGGCGAGAAGACCGCAATCACTCCAGGTGAGGCTGCGCTCATGAACGTCCCGTTCGGCGTGACCGTCTCCACTGCGGCCTTCAGATTCTCGATGTCGGCCCGCACGGCGACCTGACCCACATAGGAGACCGGTCCGTCACAAGAGGTGAACCTGATCTCGGCCGCCGAGGCCATCGTCGCCGCCATGTGGTCGGCGAAGTCCGGGAAGTCGTCCAGGTTCATCACCGCGGCGGCGACCTCCTGGATCGAACCCTCGCCCCCGAATCCGGTCAGGCGATCCTTGACGTATGTCGCGTAGCTCGGCTTGCTGACCTCGCCGTCGTTGAGAACGTCGACACCGGCCGCGGCCTGCTTCTTGACCGTCTCCATGACCGCAGCCTGTATCTCCGCGTCGAGCAGGTCGGCATCGACGGTCTCGCCGGCCTCCTGTGCGAACACCAACGGCAGCAGCTGGGCGGGCCGTGGCAGGCTACCGGCATGCGTCGTCAGGATCCGTTCCGTGCTCCGCTGCATGATCTCCTCCCGCCGAGGGCTGACAGCCCCTCAGCATCAAGTTGCGATTGACACGAGCAGGGTGCCGATTCTTGCATCAGGCCACTGAAGCGTCAACGCGCATCGTCACCTGACAGATTACGTGGTCCAGCCGTCGTGCAGGGCGTCGCCGATCAGCTCTCGCCAGTCGCCCGTCGCGCCGACGCGGGCGATCGTGGCGAACAGCTGGGCGACGCCTCTCGCCGGCCATAGGTCCTGGGGTGGCAGCGCCCCGTGGAGAATCAGGTCGACGACCGCCTCGGGCTGGTCGATGAGCCGGTCGCGGACCGCGAGCACCGCGTCCTGGTCCAACCGCACGGATCCGGGGACGGCCAGGTCGCCGAGCGCGCGCTCGATGACATTGAGCGCGACAGGAGCGCGATCCGACGGGAGCCACCCGAGATCTTCGACGGCGCGGGCGAACGCGTCGACGTCGCGCTCCAAGAACGCGTCAAAGGCGGCCGTTGCGAGCACGACGCGGTCACGGTCGACCTCGCACCAAGCGCCGAAGTCAACGATGGCCAGCCGGCCGTCGGGCAGAACGAGCACGTCCTCGGGATCAGGATCGGCGTGGAAAATCCCGGCGGCCAGGGCGCCGAGCGCGAACCGGACGAGCCGGGCGGCGGCAGCGTCGCGATCCGCCGCGCGCGACAGCGGTGTCCCGTCCACCCATTCGCTGACGAGAACTCCGGCGTGGGCCAGGCGCATCACCGGCGCCGGAACCATCAACGTCGCGTGGCCGCGCAGCGCGCGCTGAAAGCGGCGCTGCGCGGTCGCCTCCTGCTCCAGGTCGAGCTCGTCGAGCACCCGTTCGCGGAACTCGGCCACCACCGCCCGGGCGTCCAACGCCGGAAATGCCGCACCGAGCGGGGCGAGCAGAGCATCGAGGAGCGCCAGATCCTGGCGAACCGACCGGGCAAGCCCCGGACGCAGCACCTTGACTGCCACAGGCGCACCGTCGAGTACCCCGCGGTGCACCTGGCAGGTCGCCGTCACCGCCACCGGATCGCGATCGAAATCGTCGAGCTCGTCAGCCGGACGTGTCCCCCACGCCTCGCGCAGCGCCTGCTCGATCCGCTTCGCGCTGACGGGCTCCCCGACACTCGCCTGCGCCGCCGCGAGCTCCATCGCTATCTCCTCTCCCCACGGGCGCGGGAGCCACTCCAGATCGATCCCGGCGGCGATCCGCGCCAGCAGAACCCGGCCCGAGGACGCCGAACGGGCTAGCCGAAGCCCAACCTGCAGAAGAGCGTCGATGCGACGCACCGCATCGTCGTTGGCCATCAGTCGTGGAGCAGCAGTCTCGATCTCAGCTCAGCGGCCAGCCCCTCACCGCCCTGACGCATGACGACGTCGTGATTCCAAGCGAATGCCGGCCGGGCGAGCGGCCCGAAGATGTTCATCCACGGCCTGGTCGTTCGCACCCGCCAGTCATAGACGACGGCGGTGCCCTGGCCTCCGTAGAGCCGCCAGGTCCCGATCCCCTCGAGCTCGCCTGCCGCCCGCCCCTCGATGAGATAGGGGCGCTCCACGCGCGTCACCCGCATATCGAAGCTGAGCGAGTACGGCAGCACGCTGCGCCACGTGAACCGGTCGAGCTCGCCCACGCCGATGTCGTCCCCGGGTTTCAGAAGCTCCACGCTCTGCACGCCCTTCCACCAGCGCGGGTAACCGGCAGAGTCGTCGAGGACGTCGAAGACGGCCTCGATCGGCGCGTCGAGGCACCACGTCGTCAGGAACTCGTAGCTGGCCATCAGCGCCGCTCCATGAGCGGGAGGGTAAAGCCAGCAGTAGGCTCGCGTCGATGCCAGCGGATCGGATCGTGGTCCTCGACAAAGGTCGTGAGGTCTCGTTCTCGTTTGACGAGATGCTCAATTACCACGGAGGCGGGTCGCCGGGAGGCGTGGCTCATGCGTTCAAGGTGCTCGAGCGCTCGCTGCCGTTGCTCGGCTCAGACCGGCCGCTCGAGCGCCGCGCGATCATCATCGAGACCGCTTTCGGGGGCCCGGGCGCCCGCGATGCCTTCGAGCTCGTGACCCGGGCGGTGAGCGAGCAGCGCCTGATCCTCGACCCGGTCCTCACCCGGCCCGGTCACGGACGCGCGCGCGAGCGATTTGTCTTTCGCGTGCGCTACCGCAAGCGCTCGGTGACGGTGGTGCTGCGCCCGGGATTCGTGACCGACGAGTTCATCGACCTGACGAGGCAAGCGACCCGGACGGCGCCGCAAGAGAGCCGGCTGACGGCCATGAAAGCCGAGATGGCCGAGCGGGTGATGGCCGCCCCCGCCGCCGAGGTCTACGCGGTTGACCCGGACTAACGGCGTCGGGGAGCCGGAGCGCGGCGCTGGGCCTGCGCGCACTTCAGGCACAGGACGCCCTCCGGCAACGCCCGCAAGCGGCCTGCAGGGATTGGGGCGCCACAGCTGTCGCAGATCCCGTACGTACCGTCGTCGAGCTTGGCCAACGCCCGCTCCGTCCGCGCCAGCACTCGCTCAAGCGAGTCGCCGACCCCGATGTCGGTCAGCCGGCTGACCGCCTCGGTCGTCCCGTCGCCGATGCGCTTGCCGAAGCCCTGCGCTGTCCCGAGTTCGGGACGGGCGGACAGCACCCCGAGGCGCTCACGGGCCTGGTCACGACGCGCCTCCAACTCTCGCCGAACCGCCTCGACATCCAAGTCGTCACGTGGCGTCGCCATCTGTCCTCCCTACCCGCATTGACGCCACGGGATCATGTCGTGACACGAGCGTCGCCAGCACGTCGTGGATGGCCTGCCCCGGGATGCCGGTCGCGTCAACGGCGCGCCAGGCCACGACGCCGTCGGGACGGACGATGACGGCGCCGGCCGCGGAGATCCCGTAGACCTCGGTAAACCGGCCCTCGGGGTCGTCCAGCTCCGGTCCGCCGACGATGCGCCGCTCCAGCGGCAGTCCGAGGCTCTCCGCTGCCCCGAGGGCGGTCGAGCACCACGCCTCGCTCCCGGGGCCGGCCATCAGGACGAAGCCACGTCCGAACAGGTCGAGGGTCGAGACCTCGGCGCCCTGCGCACGCACAACGAGGTGCGGGGCGCGGGATCCGGGCCGGCCTTTGGAGTCACGCGGATGCTCGTGAAGCGCGTGCTCGCCTGGTTCGAGCACGACCGCAGCCGACTGACAGCGATGGCCGATCTCCATCGAGAGATCGTCGACCAGCGGCTGGGCGTCCTCGGACCCCAGGTACGGGGCGACGCGCATGACGTAGCGCGAGTAGGCCTGCTCGATGGTCAGCTCGCCGAGTGGACGCCGCTCGGCCTCATACGTCGCCAGCAGCTCGGGCGTCGCCGTCCCGGCCAGGACGAGGGCGAGCTTCCACGCGAGGTTGTGGGCGTCGTGGACGCCGGTGTTCCCCCCGTAACCGCCGTTCGGCGGGACGACGTGGGCCGCGTCCCCGACCAGGAAGATGCGATCGTGCTGATAGCGGTCGGCCACCTCGGCCGTCGCGCGCCACGTAGCGATGTCCTCGACCACGACCGGGATCTCCGGGACGCCGATCGCGGCGCGCAGCAGCTCGAGGGCGCGCGCCTCGGTGATCGTGTCGGCGACGCGCGCCCACGGGGCGTCGGGGTAGGCGGCAACGATCTCGGGACGCGCGGTGTCGCCGATCAGGTTGACGACGAGAAAGCCCCGGTTGCCGCTGCGGTCCAGGCGGAAGAACCCGCGCAGCACCGGATTGGTGACGTAGATGACTCCCTGATTGCGGTCGGCGAGCAGCGGAGCCAGGTCGGCCTCGGCGCGAAAGTAGATGGTGATGCTGCTCGAGAGCAGCCCGTGACCGTGCATACCGATGCCGAGCCGCTCACGCGTCGGGCTGCGGCTCCCATCGGCGGCGACGACGTAGCGCGCGCGAACGGTGCTCTCGGCGCCGCTTTGAACGTCGCGCACCACGGCGGTGACGCCGTCGGCGTCCTGCTCGAGCGAGCGGCACTCGGTGCGGTAGCGCAGCCGCGCGCCCAGCTCGGCGGCGCGGGCGCGGAGAATCGGCTCGAGCGCGTCCTGATTGATGAAGGCGCGTACGGTCGGGCTGAACTCGGCGACGCCCGCGTTGAGATTGGGGAAGTAGCTGGCGATCTCCCGTCCGGCCAGCGACTCGACGTTGTTGATGCCACCGTCGGGGTGGTACTGCTCCTCGGATTTACGACGCACCGCGTCTTCCACGCCCATCGAGCGCAGGATCTCCATCGTGCGCAGGTGAAAGTGTCCGGCTCGCGGGTGGATCGCCGTTCCGGTATGCCGCTCCACCGTCAACGAGTCGACGCCGTGTTGGCTCAACAGCACGGCGGCGGAGAGCCCGACGAGGCTTCCGCCGACGATCAGGACACTCGCCCGGTCGTCAGCCATCAGTCGCGGAGCTGCTCAACACGTGGTCGGTCGATCGCTTCACTCTCCACCCCTCTCTCGCTGACGACGTCATTCAAGCGCTCAGCCCACTCCGGTGGCAATAAGTCAGTGGAAAAGACGGCTGGCTGGTCGGATCCCGATGACGACGCCGGTCTGGCCGCGGCGATGGTGGAGGCCGTCAACGATCCGCCGGAACGCAGACCCCGGGGGCAAGCTGCCCGTGAAACGGTGCGCGAGCGCATCTCGTGGGCGACGACTCCGGCGCAGCTCGCGACCATCCTTGAGGATGTCATGTCTGAGCATGCGATCTCCACCCTCCCCCCGGCCACGATGACCAGCTCCCCGGCCCGATCGCGCTCGAGCCGCGAGCCGGGCGAGCCGGCGGCTGGGCGCGCCTGGCGCGCGACCGATCGCGAGGTTGCGGCGGTCATCGACTGGTGGGTGGCCAACGCCCGCCCGCTCCCGTGGCGAACCAGCCGCGATGTCTACGCCGTCTGGGTCTCGGAGGTGATGTCGACCCAGACGACCGTGACCCGCGCGGCCGAGGCGTGGACGCGGTGGATGGCGCGCTGGCCGACGGTCCAGGCGCTGGCGGACGCGTCGCTGACCGAGGTGCTGTCCCAGTGGCAGGGGCTCGGCTATCCGCGACGTGCCCGAGACCTTCACCGCTCGGCGCGCATCGTCGTCAACGCCGGGTGGCCACGGGATCTCACCGACATGCCGGGGATCGGTGCCTACGTCGCGGCCGCGATCCGTTGCTTTGCGCTCGAGGAGGCGGTGCTCCCCCTCGACGTCAATGTCCGACGGGTCCTGGCGCGCCGGTTCCCGGGCGGGATCGACACCGCCGGCGATCCGTGGCGGGCCGGTCAGGCGATCATGGAGTTCGGCCAGCGGATCTGCTCGGCCCGGCCCGGGTGCGCGGTCTGCCCGGTGAGCGATGGGTGCGCCGGCCCGGGTAATCAGGCAGACCGGCCGGCGACGCGACGTCAGAAGCCGTTTGAGGGCAGTCTGCGACAGCGCCGCGGCCGGTTGCTGCGCCAAGTCATCAACGAGGGCACCGTCGCCCTCGCGCACGCCGATCAGGACGCCGCCCTGGGACTGGCCCAGGACGGCCTCATCCTGATCACGGATGGCCGGCTATGTGCGCCCCCATGAGCCCCCGGTGACCTACGCCTGAGGCCGGACGTTCTGGTTGACGTGGAACACGTTGTCCGGGTCGTACTGGCCCTTGACTGTCGCCAGGCGTCCGTAGTTGTCGCGGTAGGTGGCCTGGACGCGCTCCTGGCCCTCGTCCATCATGAAGTTGACGTAGGCCCCGCCGGCGGAGTACGGATGCGTCGCGTCCCAGTAGCCCACGCACCAATCGCGTAGGGCTGACGCATTCCCCGGATCAGGATCGACCGCGAAGATGACCTCGGCGAACCCGGCGTCCCGGTAGCTGAACGCGGTGTCATCGGCCCCGACATCGTGGACAGCTCCGTCGATCGGATACATGTGCATCGTCGATTGCATGGTCGGCAGCTGCTGTGACCATTCCAGGTGGCGGTCGATCAGCTCGTCGGACAGCTCGTTGACGAAGTCCGCCCGCCAGTAGCACTGCAGCCCCTTGGTATAGAGCCCGTCGAACAGGCTCTGCAACACGGGGTGCGGCATCGCCCCGACGCCATGCAGCAGCGGAGTACCGACCGCGTGCACGGGCGCGAGCAACTCGGTCGCCTCCTCCTCGGAGCCGTTGATGCACCACATGATCGCGCAGACCTTGCGCATGTGCAGCTCGGCCGGGAACATGTCCACCGGGGGCACGGTCATCGTGGCGAAGAAGCCGCCGACGTTGCGCGGCGCCGCGGGCAGGAACTCGCGATAGAAGCGCATCACCTCGGGAATCTGCTCGATCGGCCAGAACGTCGGGCCGGCCATGACGGTGGCCGCCAGCGGATGGGTGCGGAACTCGAACTCGGTCACGACGCCGAAGTTGCCGCCGCCACCGCGCAGCGCCCAGAACAGGTCCGGGTGATCGTCGGCCGAAGCGTGGACCTGGGAGCCGTCGGCCAGCACCACATCGGCCCCGGCCAGGTTGTCGATCGTCAGCCCCATGCCGCGCGAGAGATGCCCCAGGCCACCGCCGAGCGTGAGCCCGCCGACGCCGGTCGTGGAGATGACTCCCGAGGGCACGACAACGCCGTGCTCAGCGGTCGCGCGGTCGACCTCACCCCACGTGGCGCCGCCGCCGACACGCACCGTTCCCGCATCCGGGTCGACGACGACGCCGTTCATGCTGGACAGGTCGATCACGACACCGTCATCGACGACACCAAGTCCGGCTCCGTTGTGACCGCCGCCACGCACGGCGAGCGGGGCCTCATGCGCGGCGGCAAACGCGATGGCGCGGCTGACGTCATCGGGGCTCGCGCACCGGATGATCAGGGCGGGATGGCGGTCGATCATCGCGTTGTGGACGGCGCGCGCCTCGTCGTAGTCGGGGTCGCCCGGGCCCGTCAGGCGATCGGCGAGATTGGCGAGGCTGCTCCGCGCGGCATCGGCAAGTGATGTGGTGGCTGTCATGAGATGGTTCCCCCGGTCTGATGGATTTGGGCGTCAAGGCCCGATGCGGACCGTACGACCCGCCGGCGGCGCTGTCATGAACCGGTCTGACCCACTTTCCAAAGGTTTGGCAACCCGGCGCCGGCGGTGCCATAGTCAGTCCTGACTACACCGGGGTCAAAGTCAGGAACCAGATGCGCAACCTTCCAGGTCAGCTTCGGCTGACGCCGTCGTTTCCGTTCGCCGGCCGTGCCCGCGAGCTGGCGTCGCTGAGAGCTCTGATTCCGACGGGAGCCGGCGAGGGTCTGCGGCTCGCCCTGGTCGGCGGCGAGGCGGGATCCGGTAAGAGCCGGCTCGTGCGCGAGTTCGCTCATGAGGCCGCCGGCAGCTCGCTCGTTCTCTACGGGGCGTGCGACTCGGTGGTGCGCCGACCCTACGGACCGTTCGTCGAAGCGCTCGAGCAGCTCGTGCGCCGCAGTGACGACGAGACCTTGCGGGATGCCGTCGGCACCGGCACAGTCGGCGGGGAGCTCTCCCGGCTGCTGCCGGATCTCGCCCAGCGGGTCCCGGGACTGTCGCCGCCAGCCGCCGCCGATCCGGATACCGAGCGCCATCGTCTGCACAGCGCGGTCGCCGATCTGCTCGTCGCCGCGGGAAGCCGAACGCCGCTGGTGATCGTGATCGAGGACGGCCATTGGGCGGACACCCCGACCCTCCTGCTGCTCCGCCACCTCGCGCACGGAGGGGTTGACGCCAGTGCGCTGATCGTGACGACGTTCCGCGACACCGAGGCCGAGATCCCCGAGGCGCTGTCTGCGGCGCTGGTCGAACTCCGGCGCGCCGACGGCGTGGCGCGCCTGCGTCTGGGCGGTCTGAGCACCGGCGAGGTCTCGGAGTTCGTTGAGAACGCCCGCGGGGGCGAGCTCGGAGCCGACACGAACGAGGTGGCGGGGGTCATGCACGAGCTGACCGGCGGCAACGCCTTCCTGATCACCGAGCTGTGGCGCATGGTGCTCGAAGCCGACCTGACGAACGCCCGCGGCGGCGGCCGGCAGCTGACCGAGACGCTGTCCGAGCTCGGCAGCCCCGACGGCGTTCGCGAGGTTGTGTCCCAACGCCTGGGTCACCTCGAGCCGGCTACGACCGGCCTCTTGGAGATCGCGGCGGTCGTGGGGTACGAGTTCGATCTGGCTGCCGTCGCGCCCTCCGGCCTGGCGGACGCCGATCTGCAGGCGGCCCTCGGCGAAGCGATCGCCCACGGGATGATCGAGGAGGTTCCGGCGCGCGGTCTGAGCTTCCGGTTCACCCACGAGTTGGTGCGCCGCGCGCTGTATGACCGAATGGGCGCCCTGCGCCGTGCCGAACTCCACCTTCAGGTCGGCGAGACCCTGGAACGGGCGACGGAGGGCGACGGCCACAGCCGGGTGGCCGATCTCGCCTATCACTTCGGGGCCGCGGCGCCGATCGACGGTCCGGAGCGGGCGATCACCTACTCCATGCGGGCCGGGCGGGCGGCACTGCGCAGCCTGGATTTCGACGGGGCGGAGATGCGCTTCTCGTCGGCCCTCGGGCTCGGCATCGAGGACCCGCGGTGCCGAGCCGAGATCCACATGCAGTTGGGAACCGCCCGCTCTCGCGGCGGCAGCTCCGACGAGGCGATCGCGGACTTCCGCGCGGCCGCAGAGATCGCCCGGGAGACGGACGACGCCGAGCTCCTGGCGGCCGCGGCAGTCGGCTTCGAGGAGGCCTGCTGGCGTCCGGGCATCACCGACGAGGGGGCCGTCGAGCTGCTCGAGGAGGCGTCAGCCGCGCTCGACGACGACGATTCAGAGCTCCGGGTCAAGCTGCTCGCCGGACGTAGCCGGGCGCTCGCCTTCATCGGCCAATACGAGGAGAGCTCGGTCGCCCAGCACGACGCGATCGCCATGGCCCGCCGCCTCGATGACCGGCTCGGGCTGGCCACGGTGCTGATGCGCTCGTATTGGTCACGGGCGCAGCGCAGCCTTGATCGGACCTTGACGATGCTGACCGAGGCGCGCGAGCTCGCCGAAGAGCTCGGTGAGACAGACGTTCAGGCCGAGGCGATGGAGTGGCGCGTCGCAAGTCTGATTGCCCTGGGTGACCTGAAGAAGGCCGAGCGAGAGCTCGCCGAGGTCCACGCGCTGGCCGCCCGCGTCCGTCAGCCGTTTCCGCTGCACGTCGCGGAGCACTACGCGTCCACGCTCGCGCTCTGCGCCGGGAAGCTGACCGAAGCCGAAGCCGCGGCGCGGCGCTCGCACGAGTGGGGTCGGCTGCTCACCGGCCGTCCGGCGTCGGGCAGCTACGGGATCCAGATGTTCGGGATCCGGCGAGAGCAGGGGCGCCTGGCCGAGCTTGCCGGCGCGATGCGGACGCTCACCGGCGGCGAGCACTCGCCGAGCGTGTGGCGCCCTGGATTTGCGGCGCTCCTCGCCGAGCTGGGGATGGAGGACGAAGCGCGCCAGGAGCTCGAGCAGGTGCGTCGGGACGGCTTCGACCCGCTGCGCTCATCGCTGTGGGTGGCCTCGCTGACCTATCTGGCCGAGGCATCCTCGGTCGTCGGCGACAGCGCTCTGGCCGCGCTCGTCTATCCGGAGATGGCGCCCCTGTCCGGGGGCAATGTGGTCGTGGGCCACGGCGTGGCGTGCTACGGGGCCGCCGACCGCTTCCTCGGCCTCCTGGCCGCGACACTGGCCGATTTCGATCGCGCGGTGGCGCACTTCGAGCGGGCGATGACGATCAACCGGCGCATGGGTGCCGACACGTGGCTCGCCCACACCATGTTCGCGTACGGGCGCACCCTGGTGATGCGTCGCGGCAGCGGCGACGCCCGCCGCGCCTCCGAGCTGCTGTCCGGGGCGGCGACGCTGGCCGAGCAGATCGGCATGCCGACGCTCGTGGGCCGCGCCCAGGCGCTCGGCGCGCGCCCCACCGGCACGTCGAGCCTCCCGGATGAGCTCACGGGACGCGAGGCGGAGATCCTGCGCCTCGTCGCCGCGGGGCTGAGCAACCGCGGGATCGGCGAGCAGCTCAGCATCAGCGGTCATACCGTCGCCAACCACATTCGCAGCATCCTGCGAAAAACCGGTGCGGCGAACCGAACCGAGGCCGCCGGTTATGCCTATCGCAATTCGCTGGTCGACACCCCGAGCGCGGTATAGGATCGCTACGGTGCCCACGTACCTGATCGAGCGCCGGTTCGCCGACCAGCTGGACATGACCGGTGAGGAGGTGACCCTCCTCGAGGAGGTCAACGAGGACGCGGGCGTCAGCTGGCTCTTCTCATTCTTGAGCGCCGACCGGCACCGCACCTACTGCCTGTATGAGGCACCGAGCCCGGATGCCATCATCAGCGCCGCCAGGCGAGCGGGGATCCCGGCGGACGTCGTCACCGAGGTCAGCCGGATCACCGCCGATACGTTCCGCTGACTCGGCGCGTCGCGCGCTCATCAGCCAGCGACGACCCGCGCCAGCCACCGCGTGGCAAGAGCCGACCAGGCGGCTGGTCGGGTGGTGTGGGCGTGGTGGCCGCCATGATCGAGGACCTCCAGAGTCCAGTCCTGCCGTCGTCGCTGCGCGGCGATCGCATAGTCGACGGGGACGTGATGATCGTTGCGGGCGTGGATGATCAGGACCGATGGCGCGACCCGGGCGAGCGCTTCGTCGACACCACCGGGAAGCAGCGCCAGCCGCAGTAGCGACGCGAGCGGTCTCACCGAATCCCGGCCCGCTCTGTGCGTTCGCTGCCCGCCGGCGGCCCGGACGAACGCCACGCGATGGGCAGCGTAGTCGGCCACCGACGCGCCCAGGGTCCGGCCGTTGCGAGCCGGCGGGAAGAAGCATCCGGTGAGGATCACGGCGCGCAACGGCCGCGGCCGGCTCTTGGCCAGGCGCATGGCCAACACCGCCCCCATCGAATGCGCGACGACGATCGCCCCCGGCGAGATCGTGCGGTCGAGGAGCTCCAACGCTTGCGATGACGCGCTTGGGAGCTGTGGCGACACGACCCTGCCGAACCGCGAGAGGTCGGCGCGCACGCCATCCCAGTCAGCCGGCGTGCGCCCGAGCCCGTGCAGGCAGACCAGATCAGCGGCTCGCCACCTCAAAGCTCATGTGGCCCGTAGTCCGGCCGGGGCGTGGTCGCCTCCAGCGAGCGCGCGCAGGACGTGAGCGCGGACCGCACGGTGCCGAGCGTCTCCGGCGTGAGCCCGTCCAGCATCGCGGCCTCGATGCCGTCCATCGAGTGATCGCAGGCCGCCAGGACGATCAGTCCCTTGGATGTGACCGAGGCGCGCAGGACGCGGCCGTGACGTGGATCAGGCCGGCGCCGGACGAGGCCTCGGCGTTCGAGCGCCTTGACGACGAGGTTCATCGCCTGCGGAGTGACAAATGCCCATCGCGCCAGCTGAGCGCACGACAGGCCGTCGCGCTCTCGAAGCACGCTCAGCGTCACGTACTCGGTGGTGGTGACGCCATGGGCGTTGACCGCTTCGTCGAGCCGCACACGTAGGCGGCGCTCGACGCGATAGATCAGGTACCCGACGCGGGGTGGAGCGCCCTCGTGAGCGGGAACCGGCGAGGCGGCCACGGGGTTCACCGGCCCAACAGTACCTGTGACGCCGGGTGGCTGTGCACCAAGTGAGTTGACAAGTTGCTTGGCAATTCCATACGCTGCTCCACCGAGTGAAGAGAACCCGGTCACGGCTCGTGCCGGGACCGGCGAGGGAGAGAAAGGCAGGCACTGTGAGTGGATCACGCGCGCGCCGGCTCGGCGCGACACTCCTGGCGGCGGCAACGTTCGGTCTGGCGGCAGCGTCCCAGTCGTCGGCCGCCACCGCGCACTCCACGGGCACCCTGCCCGACGGAGCGACGTGGATCGCGGACGTGCCCGCCAACTGGCACGGCACGCTCCTGCTCTACAGCCACGGATACGGGACGCTGACGGCTGCCGACGCGCCCGATCCGACCACTCAGGCCGCGCTGCTGGCCGACGGCTACGCGCTCGCCGGATCCTCCTATGACCCCAACGGCTCACTGTGGGCGCTGGGCAGCGCCGTGCGCGACCAGTTTCAGACCCTGGCGACCGTCGAGCGCCATGTCCTCCCCACCCGCCCACGTCAGGTGCTCGCCGTCGGGACCTCGATGGGCGGCCTGATCAGCGCCCTCGAGGATCAGAACGCCCGCGGGCGCATCGACGCGGCGCTGACCACCTGCGGCCTGGTCGCCGGCGCAGTCCAGCTGAACAACTACCAGCTCGACGGGGAGTACGCGATCAGCAAGCTGCTCGCCCCCAGCCAGTCGATCAAGCTCGTGCGCTTCGCCAACCTTGGTGACAGCGCCGCGTCGGCACAACAGCTCGCGACCGTGGCCGAGCAGGCGCAGGCGACCCCGCAGGGACGCGCGCGGCTGGCGCTGGCCATGGCGTTCCTCAACGTGTCGACGTGGGCACCGGGTGAGACGATGCCGGGCGTCTACGACTATCCGCAGCAGGAGCAGGAGCAGTACGACGACTACTTCGTCGCCAACCCGGCGCTGCTGTTCATCGAGACCGCGCGCCAGCAGATCGAGCAGGCGGCCGGCGGCAGCGGGACGTGGAACGCCGGCGTCAACTACGCACGGCTGCTCGCCCACTCCTCGTATCAGCCCGAGGTCCGAGCGCTCTACGAGCGTGCGGGACTCAACCTGCACGACGACCTTGCCACCCTGACCGCCGGGGCGAACATCCGGGCAGACAAGCAGGCTGTCCGGTGGCTGCAGCAGACGTCGGTTCCCAGCGGTCGGCTGCAGGTGCCCGAGCTCGACCTCCACACGATCTCCGACCAGTTGGTGCCAGTGCAGCAGGAGCGCTACTACGCAGGCCAGGTGAGGCTTGCAGGTTCGCGCGTGCTGCTGCGCCAAGCGTTCGTCGGGCGCCAGAACCACTGCAACTTCACTCCCGCCGAGCTCGTCGCGGGCGTGCAGGCCGTCCAGTCGCGCCTGGAGAGCGGCAGTTGGGGCACGATCGCCGGTCCCGACCAGCTCCAGGCCGGCGCGACCGCCCTGAACCTCGGAGCAGCCGCCTTCATCCCGTTCTGGCCGGAGCGGCTCTCGGGCGACAACGGGCCGTTTGACCGGTTCACGGAGAGCATCCGCTCAGGCGCCTGATCAACCCCCAGGCAACTCCTCGTGACCGCGCGGACGCGGCGCATCGACAAACGACGCGTCGTCGCCCACGGGCACCCGGTTCTCGATACGGGGAAGGTGCTCGCCGAAGAACAGCGTCGCCCACAACTCCCCCCGGGTGCGCGCCCCGACCTTCTCGAAGATCGACTTGACGTGATCGGTGACCGTGTAGCCGGAGATTCCCAGCCGCCGCGATGCCTGGATCGTCGTCGCGCCACGCAGCAGCAGCTGAGCGACCTCGCGCTCGCGCGGCGTGAGGCCATAGGCCTTGAGCAGCAGGGGGGCCACCAGCGTCGGGTGGGCCCGCTGGATGAACACCGCCACCGCATGGGAGCGCACGTCGCCCAGCAGCGCTCCGTGCAGGACGAGCCACGTTCCGTCGGCCGTCTTCACGGTCGAGCTGGGGAGCACGCTGCCGGCGGTGCCGGTCCGGGCCGCGACGGCGCTCCGGGTCGCGCTGGCAACGGCGTGGATCGCCGGGTGCTCGACGCCGGCCTGCGCCGAGGAGCCCGAGAGCTCGGCGAGTAGCGACTCGGCGGACGATGACATCCGCAGCAGCCCGCCGGAGCCGTCGAGTTCGATCACGCCTGGCGGGTCGGCGCCGCTCGCAGGCGAGCCGCTGACCTCGGCGACCAGCCCGCGACGAACAGCCCGCGCGAACAGGGCCGACGCCGCCGCGATGAGCTCCACTTCGTCGTCGGCGAACTCGGGACGACCAGCGCGACGCACGAGGATCAGGGCGCCCCAGGTGACCCCATCGGCGACGAATGCGCCCCGCAGCTCCGGACCGAGGCCGGCCGGGGTCAGCAGGTCGCGGAACCGCCGGCTGAGCTCCGGTCGCCCGCCGGTCGCCGTCTGCAAGGTCGCCGCCTTGCGATTGGCCCGAGCGAGCTGGTCGAACTTGTTGACGTCCTCGACTGCGTACTCGTTGTTGGCGAGGACGGAAAACCGGTCGGGGAGATCCTGCAGACGATGCTGGGTGATGAGGCTCGACCCCGGGTCCAGCGTGTGCCAGCACGCCCCGTCGAAGGCGACGGTCCGGCGAAGTCGCGCGGCCGCCTCATCGAAGAACTGCGCCCGCGTGGGGGCGCGCAGTGCCAGTCGCTCGAGATCAGCGAGCGTCCGCTCCGGCCTCCAGGTTCCGTGGCCGGCAGTCATCGTCGGATCAACGCAGAAGCTGTCAGCCGGGCCAGCCTACCCCCCACACATTTGGGATGTCATTCGAGCCGGGCCGCGATCACGATCGTGCCCCACGTCCACACAGGAGGAAGCGATGCCAGCCACGACCATGACGAGCGAGCGACCGACGGCCCGCCTCAGCATCCGTGAAGCGACGAGCGATGACGCCGCTCGCTGCGCCAGGGTCTTCTATGACGCGTTCGTGTCGATCGCCGGCCGGCACAACTTCCCCGCGGAGCCGCCCTCGCCGGAGTTCACCCGTTTCAAGGTCGGCGAGATGCTCACCAGCGACGGTTTCGCCGGCCTGGTCGCCGAGCGCGACGGCGAGATCCTCGGCAGCGCGTTCGTCGACGAGCGGGGCGCAATCGCCGGCATCGGCCCCGTGACCGTCGACCCAGCTGCCCAGGACGATGGGGTCGGCCGAGCGCTGATGGAGGCGGCGGTCGCCCGCGCCGCCGACGCGGCCGGGGTGAGGCTCGTGCAGACCGCGTATCACTACCGCTCGCTGGCGCTGTACACCAAGCTCGGCTTCGTCGTCCGCGAGCCACTCTCCGTACTACAGGGCTCGGTACCCGCCGTCAGCGTTCCCGGCCGTGGCGTGCGCCCGGCACGCGACGAGGACCTGGCCGCCTGCAACGCGCTGTGCGTCCGCATCCACGGTCATGACCGCGACCGCGAGCTTCGCGGCGCCGTGCACGCCGGCACTGCGCGAGTGGTCGAGCGTCCGGCGCGCGTGACCGGCTACGCGACGGGATTCGGGTACGGGTGGCACGCGATCGCCGAGACCAACGCGGACCTGATTGCCCTGCTGGCCTCGGCGGAGGCATTCATCGGCCTGGGGATTCTCCTGCCGTCGCGCAACGCCGAACTGCTGCGCTGGTGCCTGGAGCACGGTATGCGGCTGGTCCAGCAGAGCACACTGATGACCACTGGCCTCTACAACGAACCGGCCGGCGTGTACCTGCCATCGATCCTGTACTGACCCCGCGAAACTCAGGCCGGGGGCGTCGGTGCGGGAGCGTCGGGCTGGTTGAGACTCGTCCTTGCCTCGGGCGCTGGCGTTGGGCATGGAGCTGTCGATGTCGAGCGCCTCGATCGCCTCACCCAGCTTGATGAAGTCGGCCTGCGCCTGCTCGTGAGCGTCGGCCTGCTCCTCCTTGTGCCGGCGCGAGGTCCGCATCGCGCGGCGCAGGCGCGGACCGCTTCTGATCAGGACGAACAGCACGACGAGGGCGAGCGCGATCAGGCCGACGAGCAGGCCGCCCGCACCGCTGCTGCCCGAGCTGCCGCTGTTATCGGATGCGGGCCCGCTTGGCTGCGTCGTGGTCGACGACTGGCTGGTGGGGCCCGCCGAGGCGTTGAGCTGCGGATGGCCGGCGGCTTCATCGCCGCTCGCGAAACTGCCGACGACCGTACGCAGTTGGCGGACGAGTGGCTCGCGCGAGTTCTTGAACGCGGCCGCGAGACGCGCCGTTGCCCCTGCACCGTCCTCCCAGGACGTCGAACCCCACACCGATCCCCCCGCGACGACCACGACCGTGCCGCCGCCGTCGGCGTTCAGGTACCCAGAGAGCCCGTTCGAGAGGCGACTGGTCGATCCCTGGCTCATCGACCTGACGACGGCGATCCAGATCCGGCCTCGATCCACCCTCCTGATCTGTGCGCTCAGCACACGCACGTCGTGATCCGAGAGGGACAGTGAGGGCGTCCTCACCACCTGAACAGGAGTGCGCCTGAGCGCCTGAGCGAGCGACGGGACATCGATACGGTCGTCCGCGGCCAGCGACGAGGCCGGCAGCGCGGCCGGCAGCGCGGCCGCGGCCAGCAGCCCTCCGAGCACCCGGCTCCAACGGCCCATCACGCCTGAGACCACGGCCCCACGGTCACGGCGCACATCATGACGCAATCCCAAGGGACCAGGCAAGCACCAGACGGATGGGGCGTCGCCCAGATGGGGTCGGGACCCCATTGTCGCGTCGCGCCCGAAACGGAAAGCTTCAGATCGGCTCACACGCCACAGGGACCGGGGGCCTCTCGAGGTCGGGACAAGCTGCACCGGCACCGCGATCGGGGGTGATCGCGGTGCCGGTCGGCGTTAGGCGGGACGAGAAGCCACGATCTCGTCAGCCAGCCACGGCGTGCGATATCCGTCCTGCCAGAGGACGGGGAAGAACGCCTCGTCGATCTCGATTTCATTAGGCCGGCGGTAGCGGGAGTAGATCCTGTGGTTGTGCTCCGGGTTCCAGCGGGTGTGGGTGGAGATCAGATGGCTGATGATCGAACGCCGCTGGGCGTCGGCGCGTTTGTTGGACGGGCTGCCGTGGAATGTCCAGCCGTCGTGGAAGGCCGCGCCGCCGGCGGGGACCTCGATCGGGACCAGTTCCAGCTCGGCATCGGCTGGCATCGCCTCGTGCACGTGGGCCAGCCAGTCGTCGGGCGCGTGGAAGGTGCCGCCCAGCCGGGCGTGCGGCCAGTGGTTAGAGCCGCGCACGTAGTAGATCGTGCCGGTGTCGGCAGCGGTGTCATCGAGCGCCATCCAGCAGGTGATCATGTTCGGCGGGTCGAGATAGTCGAGGTAGGCGGCGTCCTGGTGGCAGAGCAGCGCGCGCCCCGACGGTGGCTTCCAGATTGCGTTGTCCTGGGCGAGCCGCACGCC
>DATAUL010000305.1:0-1636 GCA_036268255.1 Solirubrobacteraceae bacterium
GCCAGGGCGCGAGGTCGACGAGCGCGGCCACCGGCAGGCCGACGACGTTGAGGTAGTCCCCCTCGATCGCGCGCACGAGCAGCGCTCCGCGGCCCTGGATCGCATACCCGCCGGCGCGCTCGCGCCACTCGCCGCTGTCCAGATAATCCTCGATCGCCGCCTCCGGCAGCTCGCGGAACTCCACCACGGTGCGCGCCGCCGCGGTGCGCACCCGCGCGCCTTCGATCAGGCACAGGCCGCTGACGACCGCGTGACGTCGGCCGGCCAGGGCCCGGAGCGTCTCCCCCGCCGCTGCGCGATCCGCCGGCTTGCCGTAGATGCGCGAGCCGAGGGCCACGATCGTGTCCACGCCGAGCACCGCCGCGGACGGCTGAGCCCCCACGGCGGCCGCCTTGCGATACGCGTTCTCCAGCGCCACCTCCTCAGGCGGCCCGGCCGTCAGCTCCTCGGCGTTCGTGACCCGAACCTCGAAGGAGACCCCGATCTGCTCCAGGATCGCCCGGCGCTGCGGAGAGCGCGAGGCGAGGATGAGAGCGCCCACCCGCCCACCCCCTGCCGCCGGTCAGCCGAGATCAGGGAAGAACAGCTTGACTTCGCGCGCCGCGGACTCCGGCGCGTCGGAGCCGTGGACCATGTTCTGGCCGACCGCCACGGCGTAGTCGCCGCGGATCGAGCCAGTGGTCGCCTCGAGCGGATTGGTGGCCCCGATCACCTGGCGCGCGGCGGTGATCGCCGACTCGCCCTCCAGCACCATCGCCACCAGCGGCCCGGATGTGATGAAGCTCACCAGCTCCTCGTAGAACGGCTTGCCCTCGTGCTCGGCGTAATGCTCGGAGCCGAGCTCGCGGCTGATCGTCATCAGCTGCAGGGCGACGAGGGACAATCCCTTGCGCTCGAAGCGGGAAATGATCTCCCCGGTGAGATGACGGGCGAAGGCGTCGGGCTTGACGAGAATGAGCGTGCGCTCCACGGCGGCAGGGTCCTTTCCAGCGAGGGAATGTTGAAACGAGGCTAGGTGGTCGTCGACGGCTGCTCGGCCGCCGGCGGCTGCTCCATGCTGGCCCCCCGCCGGCGCTGGCGCCGCGGAGTGGGCGCGGGCGCGCCGATCTCGGCCTCACAGAAGGGACAGACCTTCCAGGTGGGGTCGAGCGGACGTCCGCACGAGGCGCACGGATCCTTGAGCTTGCGCATGCAGTTGGGACAGCGCAGGTAGTCGCGCTCGACCTCGTAGTCGCAATGCGGGCAGAGGTGGTAGCCGAGCTCGGCGAGGCGGGCCTCGGCGGCCTGCATCTCAAGCTCGCGCTCGCGAACGTCGTCCAGATACTCGGGCGGACGGACGATCATGTAGACGATCGTGCCCACGAACGGGAACAGCGAGGCCAGCGTGGCGCACGTGATCAACAGCGGGTCGGCGACGCGCCGATGAGCGTCCGCGTAGGTCCAGAAGACAAGCGCGAACCAGATGACCACCAGGAACAGGATCACCAGCTCGACGGCCAGATTCAGGGCGCTGTTGTGGATCCCGAAGATTGCGAAGGGGAGCATTAAGGTCGCGAGTGTAGTGGGGACCAGGATTGGCCTGCGCCTATCAATACGCCGTCGGACGCCCGGATCCTCGTCAGAAGTGTCGCTTTCG
>DATAUL010000306.1:0-37502 GCA_036268255.1 Solirubrobacteraceae bacterium
GGCCAGCCGTCGATGTTGCCGAAGTTGCCGTGGCCGTCGACGAGCGGATAGCGCATCGAGAAGTCCTGCGCCATCCGCGCCAGCGTGTCGTAGATCGCGGTGTCGCCGTGCGGGTGGTACTTGCCCATCACCTCGCCGACGATCTGCGCGCACTTGACGTGCTTGCGGGTCGGCTGCAGGCCCATCTCGTTCATCACGTACAGAACGCGGCGGTGGACGGGCTTCAGGCCGTCGCGGACATCGGGCAGAGCACGCCCGACGATGACGGACATGGCGTAGTCGAGGTACGCCGAGCGCATCTCCTCCTCGAGCCCGCGGGGTTCGATGTTCCCGCCGCCGATGGTGTCGATTGCTGACATCGCTAACTAACGCTCCGGGGGTATGAGTTGGGGTGGTGGGGTGGGTGGGTGAGCCCGCTGTTTCCAGTTGGGGCGGTGGGGTGGGTGGGTGAGCCCATGATCAAATGTCGAGGTTGGTGACGAGGCGGGCGTTCTCTTCGATGAACGCGCGCCGGGGCTCGACCTGATCGCCCATCAACATCGAGAACACGAGGTCGGCCGACGCGGCGTCATCCATCGTGACCTGCACCAACGTCCGCGTCGCCGGGTCCATCGTGGTCTCGCGCAGCTCCTCCGCGTCCATCTCGCCCAGCCCCTTGAACCGGTAGTAGTCGATCCCGCGCTGGGCGACTGCCAGGACCTCCTCGTGGAGCTCCTCGAAGCTGGCCGCATCCCGCGAGTTCTCGCCGAGGGTGACGGTGAACGGCGGCGTGCCGGTCAGCGCGACCAGGTCGTGGTGCACGTCGGCCAGCCGGCGGTACTCGTTTGCCTCGAGCGCCGAGCGGCGCACGTGGTGCGTTGTCGCCAGGCCGGTCTTGGCCTCGAGCGTCTTGATGACGATCTCGTCGGGGCGCTCCTCGAGCAGCTCGAGCCGGTAGGCGTGGCCGTCGCCGTTGCCCTCCTGGTCGCTGAGGTGGCGCATTAGGGTCGGCACGTCGGTGATCTGCTCCTCCAGCAGCCGCGCCTGCTGCATGAACGAGACGACACTCTGACCGTGAGCTGCGCGCAGCGCAGAGGCCCAGCCCTCGTATTGCTTGAGCAGCCGGCTGAAGCGCTTCCAGCGGGCCTCGGTGAGCTTGAACGCCCTGCCGGCATGGTCGACGACCTCGAGCTTCTCGAACTTGTCGCCGAGCAGGATGTCCTCCAGGTCGGACTCGCGCTCGAGGTAGCGATGCTTCTGGCCGCGCGTGATCCGGTACAGCGGCGGCTTGGCGATGTACACGTAGCCGGCTTCGATCAACGGCTGCATCTCACGGAACAGCAACGTGAGCGCGAGCGTGCGGATGTGCGCGCCGTCGACGTCGGCGTCGGTGAGGAGCACGATCTTGTGATAGCGCGCCTTGGCAAGGTCGAACTCGTCCCGCACCCCGGTGCCGATCGCGGTGATCAGCGCCTGGATCTCGTTGTTGGCAAGGACCTTGTCGATGCGGCTCTTCTCGACGTTGAGGATCTTGCCGCGCAGGGGCAGGATCGCCTGCGTGCTGCGGTCGCGAGCGCTGACCGCCGAGCCGCCGGCGGAGTCCCCCTCGACGACGAACAACTCGGCCAGCGAGGGATCCTTGACGGAGCAGTCGGCGAGCTTCCCGGGCAGGGTGGAGTTCTCAAGCGCAGACTTGCGGCGCGTCAGGTCGCGGGCCTTGCGCGCGGCGGATCGCGCCTGCGCGGCCGAGACCGCCTTACGGATCACTCGCTGAGCATCCTTGGGGTTCTCCTCCAGGAACTCGACCAGCTTGGAGTAGACGACCGACTGCACGAAGCTCTGCATCCCGGGGTTACCGAGCTTGGTCTTCGTCTGGCCCTCGAACTGCGGATCGGTGAGCTTTGCGGAGATGACCGCTGTCAGCCCCTCCCGCACGTCCTCGCCGGTCAGGTTGTCGTCCTTCTCGCGAAGCTCGTTGTGCTCACGTGCGTACCGGTTGAGAGCACTGGTCAGCGCCGAGCGAAAGCCGCTCAGATGCGAGCCGCCCTCGATCGTGTTGATGTTGTTGGCGAAGGAGAACACCGACTCCTGATAGGAGGAGTTCCACTGCATCGCCACCTCGACGGCGCCTTCCTCGGAATCACCCTCCAGGAAGATGATCTTCTGCTGGATCGGCTCCTTGTTCTGGTTGAGGTACGCGACGAAGTCGACGATCCCCCCGTCGTACTGGAACTCGACACGGTTGCCCTCGCCGCGCTCGTCGACGATCGTGATGTGCAGCCCGCGGGTCAGGAACGCCGTGTCACGCATGCGCTCTTCGATCGTCTTGAAGTCGATCTCCAGCGATTCGAAGATCTCGGCGTCGGGCAGGAAGCTGATCGTGGTGCCGGTCTCCTTGGTCGCCTCGCCCTTCTCCAAGTCGTTCTGCGGCTTACCCCGCGCATAGGTCTGGCGGAACACATGACCCTCGCGTCGCACCTCCACCGAGAGGCTCTCGGACAACGCGTTGACGACGGAGACGCCGACGCCGTGCAGGCCGCCGGACACCTTGTAGCCGCCACCGTCGCCGAACTTGCCGCCGGCGTGCAGGACCGTCAGTACGACCTCGACGGCGGGGCGGTTCTCCTTGGCCATGATCCCGACGGGGATCCCGCGGCCGTCGTCGACGACCGTGACCGAGTTGTCGGGATGGATGGTGACCGTCGTCGCCGTGCAGTAACCGGCCAGCGCCTCGTCTACAGCGTTGTCGACGACCTCGTAGATGAGGTGATGCAGACCGCGCTGTCCCGTGGAGCCGATGTACATGCCCGGACGCTTGCGCACTGCCTCGAGTCCCTCGAGGACGGTGATGTCCTGGGCGTCATAGCTAGATGTGGTGCCCGCGTCTGACCGCGCGGCTTCGTCGTTCGCCAACGATCCTCCGATGACGTAGGGATATTCCGGTAACCGCGCCACGCTGAGGCGCGCCCGAACATCAAGAATTTGTACACAGAAGGATAGCACAGGCCCCGGTCGAAACCCCGGTCTGCTCTGTGCATTTTTCCCTGCAAATCGTCATAAACGTGGGTGCCCTGCGGGGTCTCAAGGCAGGTGGCCAACGGCCACGCAGCGTAGCCTGTGCACGGATCGCTGGGCGAGGGCCGCATTGAGACGCTCGATGATCTGCGGCGCCATCAGGTCGAGCTCCTGCGCCCACACCGATGCTGCGCAGGCGACGGTTACCACGCCGCCGCGCTCGGCCGTGGGCCGGGCCTGGGCGGCGATCGCCGGACCGACCGTCGCCGGCCACACCCGCTGGACGTCGCCGAGCACCGTCGCGGGAGCCAGTTCGTCGCTGAGAGCATCGAGCGCGTTCTGCAGCGACCGGGGCGCGCGGCGGTAATACGTCATCTCAGGCGGCCACCGCTTCGGTCAGCCGTCCGCCCTCGACAACCTCGAGCCGATGCACGCCGGGCTCGTCGGCGCCCGGCACCTGCTCGGCGTCGGTGGCGGTGATGACCGCCTGGCCGCCACCGGAGCGCAGGAGGTCGACGAGCGCCCGGCGGCGGCGCCCATCGAGCTCCGACATGACGTCGTCGAGAAGCATCAAGGGAGGCGTGTGGCGCCGCCGGGCCAGCGCCGCGCGCTCGGCGAGCAGCAGCGCCAGCAGTGCCAACCGCTGCTGCCCCTGCGAACCGTACGCGCGCAGCTCGCGTCCCGCGCGCACCGTGGCGACGTCGTCGCGGTGCGGACCGTGGCCGGTGAAACCGCGCTCGAAATCTGAGTCGACCCGCGCGGCGAGCTCGTCGCGCAATTGCTCGGGTTCGGTGGCGCGTGAGCGTGGCCGGTAGGTGAGGGTGGGCTCGCCGTCGAGTCCGATCGCGGCGCAACACCGGGCGAACTCCTCGGTCACCGCCTCGATTGCGCGCCGGCGATCGTCCATCAGCGCCATCCCATGACGTGCCAGCTGCCCGTCCCAGCTGCTGAGCGAATCACGCCCTCCCGACCCTGAGCGGATGCGTCCGATGAGGGCGTTGCGCTGAGCCAGGGATTGCGCGTAGGCGCGACGGGTGGCCACCCGGGACGGCCACAGCGCGGCGACGAACTGGTCCAGGTGCGCGCGACGCGTCGCCGGGGCGCCCTTGATCAACTCCAGGCGGTCGGGCAGGAACACGCTGACCAGAGGGCGTTCGGCCACGTCGAGCATCCGCTCGACCGCAGCACCGTCGACGCGCAGGTGCTTGGGCTCGCCGGGTTGGAAACCGACCGACAGCTCGTGGGGCCCGTCGTCGCCCTCCGCGCGGACAACCACACGCGTCGCCGACTGCCCGAAGCGCACCACCTCGCGCTCGTTGGCCGTCCGGCACGAACGGCCCGTGCAGCCGAAGTACAACGCCTCGAGGAGGTTGGTCTTGCCCGCGCCGTTGGGCCCGGTGATCACAGTCAGGCCGGGCCCGAACGCCGCTTCGGCTTCCGGGTAGCTGCGGAAGTCACGCACGCTGACGCGAATCACGCGCATCGGCTGACGATCAAACGTTTAGCCGAATCGGCATGATCAGGTACCGGAAACGGCTCTCGTCCCCGGACTCGATCAGCCCCGGGCGCAGCGGGCTGATCAGCTTGAGCAGTACGTCGCCCTCGTCGATCGCCTCCAGGCCGGCCCGGAGGAACTCAGGGTTGAAGCCGATCTCCAGCGCATCGCCCGTGAATGCCACCGGCATCGACTCGCGGGCCTCGCCGACGTCGGGCGTCTGTGCCGAGACGGTCAGCTCCCCTTCGGCGAACGCCAGCCGCAGCGGCGCGTTCTTCTGCGCCAGCAGGCTGATGCGACGCACCACCTCGGTCAGCTCGGGACCGGCGAGCCGTAGCTCATGCTCAAAGGTCTCGGGCAGCAGTTGGCGATAGTTGGGGAACTGGCCATCGATCAGGCGCGAGGACAGGACGACCCGGCCGAGCGTGAAGAGCACCTGGTTCTGACGGACGCTCACACTCAGCGACTCGTCCTGGTCGTGGCTGACCAGACGGGCGAGCTCTTGCAGCGCTCGGGCGGGCACGTTGACCTCAAAGCCGGAGGTCAACGGCGCCTTCAGCGTTGTCTCCTTGACGCTGAGCCGATAGGAGTCGGTGGCGACCATTCGCAACTCGCGGTCCGAGGCCGACACGAGGATGCCGGTGAGCACCGGTCGTGTCTCGTCGCGCGAGGCCGAGCCGGCAACCTTGAGCGCCGTCGCGACGAAGGCGTCCGCCGGAAGCTCGACGGACGAGTCCGGGTCGGGCTCGGGAAACGGCGGAAAGTCGTCGCCGCGGAGGGTGCGGATGTGAAACGTCGCGTTGCCGGCCACCACCTCCACGTCCTGCTCCGCGGAGCGCAGCTCGATCGAGATGTGATCGGCGGGCAGCGAGCGCACAACGTCGAGGATCAGCCGGGCGGGCAGGACGACCGTGCCCTCACGGGCCACCTCGGCCTGAAGCGGAACGCGCAGACCCACGTCCATGTCGGTGGCTCGAAGCTCGCAACCGGAGGATTGAGCAGACAGCTGAACGCCGGAGAGGGCCTGGATGGCTGATCGGGTCGAGGCCACCCTGCTGACGGTCTGCAGCTGTGCGAACAGGGCGTCTCGCTCGAGGGAGATCTTCACGATGAATACCTCTGAAGGGGGATAGAAGTCATAGAGCTAAGACAAGCTGTGGAAAAGTCGGCGAACGCACGCACATAGCGAGGGAATTGCCGCTC
The DNA here is from genome assembly GCA_036268255.1 of Solirubrobacteraceae bacterium. GTDB lineage: Bacteria > Actinomycetota > Thermoleophilia > Solirubrobacterales > Solirubrobacteraceae > Palsa-465. Next base: position 5,693 of record DATAUL010000306.1, read on the forward strand.
CAGGCCAACGGCCAAGTCTGTCAATAGTCGCGGTCGTCTCGCGCGCGCGAAACCAGTTGGGAAAGTTGCCCGATCACATCGACAGCTTGTTGATCGTTCTTCATCCGCTCCGAGACGCGTTTGCAGGCATGCAGGACGGTGGCGTGGTTGCGGCCCCCGAACGCCTTACCGATGGTGGGCAGCGAGGCGCCGGTGAGGTCGCGGGCGAGATGAATCGCCACCTGCCGCGGCCAGGCAAGGCGGCTGACGCGGCTGGCCGAGGTGAGCTCGTCGGTGGTGAGGCCGAAGTGGTCGGCGACCGCCTCCTGGACGTCTGTGATCGACGGCGGCCGCTGTCGCCGGCCGGGATACATGGCGTCGAGCACCTCGGTGGCGAGCGGGACATCGATCGGACGCTGGGTCAGTGACTGAAAGGCGACGACGCGAATGAGGGCTCCCTCGAGCGCGCGGATGTTGTCGGTCACGCGCTCGGCGATCAGGTCGAGCACGGTGGGGTCGCTCAACGTGACCTGGTCGAGCGCCGCGCGCTTGCGCAGGATGGCCACGCGGGTGGCGAAGTCCGGCGGCTTGATGTCGGCGACGAGGCCGGCCTCGAAGCGCTCGCGCAGGCGCTGCTCGATCGCGACGAGCGCCCGCGGAAGACGATCGCACGTGAGCACGAGCTGACGACCGTTCTCATAGAGCGCGTTGAAGGTGTGGAAGAACTCCTCCTCGGTCTTGGCCTTGCTGGCCAGGAACTGGATGTCATCGATGAGGAGCACGTCGGCATCGCGGTAGGCGCGCTTGAAGGAGTCCAGCGACCGTGAGCCCAGCGCGGCAATGAAGTGGTTGGTGAACGACTCGGCGGTCGTATAGCGGACGACGGCGCCGCCGCCGAACGCGGTCACGTAGTTGCCGATGGCGTGCAGGAGGTGCGTCTTGCCAAGCCCCGGGGGTGCATAGAGGAAGAGCGGGTTGTAAGCCTGGCCGGGGAGCTCGGCGACCGCCAGAGCAGCGGCGTGGGCGAGGCGGTTCCCTTCGCCGATGATGAACTGCTCGAAGCGGTACCGCGGGTTGAAGAGCGCCTCGCTGACGGGTGCTGGGTTGGGCTCGGCGGGCCGGCCGGCGCCGCCGCCGCCATTGATGAACACGCGGACATCGGGCCCCAGGTGACGCCGCGCGCAGCGTTCGAGGGCAGCGCCGTAGCGGCCCGCCACCCACGACGCGGTCGCCTCGGGAGCGGTCAGCGCCACCACGCGGCCGTCCCACGACTGCAGGTCGAGTCCGGAGAGCCAGATGTCGAAGGCGGAGTGGCCGACGATCTCTCTGAGTTCAGCTTTGATCATGCGCCACGCGGGCGTGGCGTCGGGTTGCGCGGGCAGCGCCAATCCACTCCTCCCGGAGCTGGTGCGAACGACATTGGTGAGGGCCCGGGCGGACTTCACACGGGGGCGGCGAATATACCAACGGTGTTTTGGAGCTCCGGCGGTCGCGACGAGGGCTTGACGCAAAGCGCGGGAAAAAGTGACCACGTCGTGAACACGGCGGCGGTGGAGACGCCGGCGCCGGGATCGGTCGACGCCACCCGGCGATCGCCGACGGGGAGTCCCAGCGCGCCTGCGTATACTGCGACGTTCCCTCCGGGGGCTCCTAACCATGAAACGCACTTACCAGCCCAAGAAGCGCAAGCGCGCCCGTACCCACGGGTTCCGCGCGCGGATGGAGACCCGTGCGGGTCGCCTCACCCTCAAGCGCCGTCGCGACAAGGGCCGCAAGCGCCTGACGGTCTGATGGCCGCGGCGCGGGCGGGAGCCGTGTCCGCACAGCGGCCAGGACGGGGACGACTCTCACGCAGCGCCGAGTTCGACCGCGTGTTCCGCCAGGGGCGGTCGCACGCCGGCCGCGACCTGGTGCTGTACGTGTTCCCGCGCGGCAGCCAGGACGGCGACGCGCGGCGACTGGGTCTATCGGTTTCGCGCAAGGTCGGCGGGGCGGTGGAGCGAAACCGGGTCAAACGACTGCTGCGCGAGGCCTTCGCGCGTGAGAACGATCGGCTGCCTGCCGGGACCGATGCAGTGGTGATCGCGCGCCACGGAGCCCGCGAGTTGGCGGAGCGCGAGGGCCTGGTCGGGATCCAGCGGGCGCTCGGCGAGTTGATCGACAAGGTCCCGGGGGTGGAGGCTCTCCCCCCCGCCGAGGGGCAGGACGCGTGAGCGCACCGTTTCGGTCGCTGTTCGTGCTCCCGATTCGGGCCTATCAGCGCCTCGTCTCGCCGTTGCTCGGACAGCACTGCAAGTACTACCCTTCGTGTTCTGAGTACGCCGTGCAGGCGGTTCAGCGATTCGGCATACTCCGCGGACTCGTGCTGGCCGGCTGGCGGTTGCTGCGCTGCAACCCGTGGAGTAACGGCGGTTATGACCCGGTCGAGGAGCAGCGGCTGTTCAAATCACCGACGCCCGCTGCGAGCTCCTGACAATGCTTGTCACCGCAAACATCTTCCAACCGCTGATCGACGTCTTCGAGGCGGTCATCAAGTTCTTCCACAACAGCGTGGGGATCCCGTGGGGCTGGTCGATCGTGCTGCTGACGATCGTCGTGCGCGCGGCGATGATCCCGCTGACGCTGAAGCAGATCAAGTCGATGGTCCGCATGCAGGCGCTGTCTCCGCAGATGAAGGAGGTGCAGGCCAAGTACAAGGAGGACAAGCAGCGCCAGCAACAGGAGATCATGAAGCTCTACAAGGAGCACGGGGTCAACCCGTTGGGCTCCTGCCTGCCGCTGGTCGCGCAGCTCCCGGTCTTCGTCTCGCTGTACTACATGCTGCGCCAGAGTCTGCGCGCCGACATCTGCCCGACCGTCCAGCCGGGGTACAACGCGGCCCTGCACAAGGTCGTCAGCGTTGCTCACACGAAGGTGTGCGGGAGCCACAACGCCAGCTTCCTCTTCATCCACGACCTGACCGACAAGGCGACCGGCATCACGCTGGTCATCCTGCTCATCCTCTACGTGGGCAGCCAGCTGGCGTCGACGATCATGATGTCGGCCAGCCAGACGGACCCGAACATGCGCCGCGTGATGATGTTCATGCCGCTGGTCTTCGTGCTCGTGGTGATTCGCTTCCCGGCCGGGGTGCTCGTCTACTGGATCACGACCAACACCTGGACGATCGGCCAGCAGTACATCGTCAAACGGCGGATGGGTCCGATGCAGGCGGCGACAGCGGCGGCTGCCGCGTCGGGCGGCGGGGGATCCGGGCCGGGGACGTCGGGTGCCCTGCCGAGCGGGAGTGGTCGGGCGACCGGCGTCCGAGACCGGCCGGCGAAGACGTCGGCCGGCAAGTCCGGGGCGAGTAAAGCGGCACCCGGCAAGGCGGGAGCCGGCAAGGGCGCGACGGCCGAGAACGGCTCCGCCGCCGGTGGCCTGGGAGCGATGATCCGCAACAAGGTCCGGCCCGACGAGAAGCCGGCGACGGTGGCTACGGCCGAGCGCACGGGGCCTCCGCCCAAGCCGCCGCGCAAGAAGAAGAAGCGCTCGGGTCGCCGGCGGTAGTCGTTCGTGTCCTCTGGAACCAACCAGGCGACTGCCCGGGTCCGCGCGCTGATGGAGCGCATCGCCGACGCGGCGGGCGTCGATGCCGACGTCGAGATCCACGTCGACGGCGAGGGCCTGACGGCCGAGTATGTGGGCGACGACCTCGGGCTGCTGATCGGCCATCACGGGCAGACGATCGACGCGATCCAGCATCTCGCCTACCGGTTCGCGACGCAGGGCGAGGGCGAGCGTCTGCCGGTCGTCGTCGACGCGGCCGGATATCGCGAGCGGCGCGCACAGACCCTGCGCCAGACCGCCGAGCAGGCGGCTCAGATGGCGGTCAGCGACCGTCGGCCCGTGCCGCTCGAGGCGATGAGCGCCCTCGAGCGCAAGGTGATCCACGAGCATCTCAAGGACCGCCGCGACGTCGAGACCTACAGCGAGGGCCAGGAGCCCTCCCGGCATCTCGTCGTGGCACCGCTGGTCGACTGAGCGCCAGGACACCCGTCCGTTGCTGCCCCGGGGAATTCGCGCCACCGAATTCGCCAAGAAGATTCGCCCTGGCGAGGCCTCCGTGTTTCACGTTTTTCTTGACGGTGAAACAGATCCGAGCTAGAACTCCTGGTCTCGCATGGTCGAGCTCTCGGATTTCGATTGGGGACTGCTGATCGGGCTCCTGGTCGGAGAGGGGTCGTTCGGAGGCGACGGCAAGCAACCGCAGGTCACGCTCCGAATGCATGTGCGTCACGAGGCCGTGTTCGTGTGGCTCACCGAGCGATTCCCGCGGTCTCGTCTGTACGGCCCGTACCACCACGGCGGCCGTCACTACTACCAGTGGATGGCCCGTGGAGAGGCGCTGGTGGAGGACCTGCTGCCGTTCCTCGATCCCGATGACATCGCCGCGTTCGACGGCCACGCGGCGCAGCGCATCACCGATATGTGCGACCGCTACGCGGGCTACATCGCGCGCCATCGACCTCCCGCGGCATGAGCGCTCACCGTGGTTCCGGCCGCCGCGATCAACGCGACGATCTCGATCGGGCGCTGGCCGAGCTTGTCGCGAGATACGAGCTCACCGACATCGCCGGCGGGCGGCTGAAGGCCCTCCTGGCCACACTGACCGGCGATCCGCACGCTCCAACGACGCTGCATGATCCGCTGACCGCGGTCCACGACCACCTGGCCGACTCGCTCGTGGCGCTGGAGTTGCCGGCGGTTCGCGATGCCCGCCACGTCGCCGATCTGGGCGCCGGGGCCGGCCTGCCCGGCCTGCCGCTGGCGATCGCGCTCCCCGCCGCCACGGTGACGTTGGTGGAGAGCAACGGCCGCAAGTGTGACTTCCTGCGCCGGGCGCGCGAGGCCTGCGGCGTGGCCAATGCTCTCGTGGTCCCGGCACGCGTGGAAGGGTGGGCGGACGGTCTCGGCCGCTGCGACCTGGTGACGGCCCGAGCCCTGGCCCCCCTTGCGGTCGTCGCCGAATACGCGGCGCCGCTGCTGGCCCTGGGTGGGACGCTCGTCGCCTGGCGGGGACGCCGCGAGCCCGAGGGTGAGGCCGCCGCGACGCGGGCGGCTGATGAACTCGGTCTGGAGGTCCGATCGCCCGTGGCCGTCACCCCCTACCCGGGCGCCCTGCACCGCCACCTGCACGTCCTGGTCAAGACAGGTCCCACACCGGCGCGATTCCCGCGCCGAGCGGGGATGGCGCGAAAGCGTCCGCTGGGGGCATATGACCGCTCACAGCGCTAGCTTCCTGAGGTCCATGGGGACCGTGTACGCAATCGCCAACCAGAAGGGCGGAGTCGGCAAGACGACGACGGCCGTCAACCTGGCGGCGTGCGTCGCCGAGGCCGGCTATGAGTCGCTGCTGATCGACATGGATCCTCAGTCGAATGCGACCCTCGGGCTGGGAATCGACAAGCACATCACGCCCACCGTCTACGACGCGCTGCTCGGCGAGCTGCCGCTGGCCGACACCGTCGTCGCCAGCTCGATTCCGCATCTGGGGGTCATTCCGGCCGGTCCGGACCTGGCCGGGGCCACGGTCGAGCTTCCCCGGATGCCCGGGTCGGAGAACCGCCTGCGTGACGCGCTGGCGCCGCTGCGCGAACGCTACGCCTTCGTGCTGCTCGACTGCCCGCCATCGCTGGGCCCGCTGACGGTCAACGCGCTCGTCGCGGCCGACCGGGTGATCGTCCCCGTGCAGGCCGAGTACTTCGCGCTCGAGGGCCTCGCCGGCCTGCTCGACACACTGTCTCTCGTGCAGCGCGAGCTCAACCCGCGCCTGACCGTCGCCGGGATGCTCTTGACGATGGCCGACAACCGGACGCGGCTGGCGCAAGACGTCGAGTCGGAGGTCCGCAGCCACTTTCCCGACCTTGTGTTCGACACGGTGATCCCGCGCAACGTCCGCGTCGGCGAGGCGCCCAGCTTCGGCAAGCCGGTGATCCACTACGACCCCCACTGCGCGGGCGCGGATGCGTACTTCGAGCTCGCCAAGGAGGTGGCGGCCCGTGGCTGAGCGCCAGCGGGGGATGGGCCGGGGCCTGGCGGCGATCCTCGCCGTCGCGCCGCGCGATGATGCCCAGGAGCTCCGGGAGATCCCCACGGACATGGTCGCGCCCAACCCACACCAGCCACGCCGCGACTTCGATGAGGAGGCCCTGGTGGCGCTCGCCGAGTCGATTCGGGTGAGGGGGGTGCTCCAGCCGGTGCTCGTCCGCCCTCTGCCGGCGGGCACGTACGAGCTCATCGCGGGCGAGCGCCGCTGGCGCGCGGCCGGCCTCGCCGAGCTCGAGACGATCCCCGCGATCGTCCGCCATCACGACGACGCCGGCTCGCTCGAGGTGGCGCTGATCGAAAACATGGCGCGCAAGGACCTCAACCCAGTCGAGGAGGCCCGTGCCTGCGCCGCTCTCACCGAGGAGCTGGGCCTTTCGCGCGAGGAGGTCGGACAGCGCGTCGGGCGCAGCCGGGTGGCGGTCTCCAATCTGATCCGCCTGCTGGACCTGCCTGACGAGGCGCTTGAGCTGATCATCTCCGGCCAGTTGTCGGAGGGCCACGGACGTGCGCTGCTGACAGCGCCCGAGAATGCCGACCGCCGGCACCTCGCCCGGCAGGCCGTCGAGGGCCGCTGGTCGGTGCGTGAGCTCGAGTCCCGCGCCCGCGGCGTTCGTCCCCCGTCCATCGCCGGCCGCTCGCGGCGCCCCCGCGGCCTGCACCCCGACCAGGAGGCGGCGATCGTCGAGATCAACGACACGCTCGAGGCCGCCCTGGGGCTCGACGTCGAGGTGACGGCGACCGCCGGCGGCTACCGCGCGCACATCAGCTTCGACTCGGTCGACGAGGCTCTCGAGCTCGCTCGGAGCCTCCGATCCGACCACCGCGACTGATGCTCGCCGGCGGGTGCTGGGCGCTCGCCGCGAGGCGACCGTCGGGTCCAGGGCACCGTTAGAATCGTCCGTCCCGGGCGATTAGCTCAGTCGGTTAGAGCGCTTCTCTGATAAGGAAGAGGTCCCAGGTTCGAGTCCTGGATCGCCCACTGTCGAAGTGCGTGCAGACGCCGGCCCGCCAGTCGGCGAGGATGTCGACCCCAGCTCATGGTCTCGGTGGGCGAGGTTCGTCCTGAGTTCGGCCATCGTGCCGTCGAGGCGGTTTAGGTCGCGAACCAGGCGTCGGTGGTCGGCCCCGCGACGGTGGAGCGTGTCCTGGCGGGTGATGTCGGCAACGAGATTGCGTGCGTCATGCGCGGTCTGGGTGTACCGAGGAAGGTCGCGTCCGATGCGGTCGTGATGCCATGGGGCGCGAGCGAGCGGCCGGGCGGTCGTGAGGAGCTGCTGGTGGGCGTGATCCAGAGCCCGCGACGAGCTCGACAGCCGCGCGTCGGTCGGTTGCCCGCGCAGGTCGTCGCTGACCCGGCCCAGCAGGTCAGCGAGGGAGCCGAGGTAGTCACGCTCACCGGAACCCTTCGATTGATGCCAACGCACGTTGGCATTTAGCCTAGCGCTCAAGTCAACGCCGGTTGGCCATCACAGGTTTGCAACGGTTGGGCGGGTTCGACCGGGAGATCTCCTCCACCGGGCGAGCCCTACCGAGGCGGAGCGGTTCCAGAGGCGCCGGCCATCGGCTGGGTTAGATAGCGCTGGATGGTGGGGCTGATGTCCGCCACGATCTCGTCGACCGGCAGCGAGGCGAGCGGTTCTCGGCGCAGGATGTACCGGGACACCGCCAAACCCAGGAGTTGGCTCGCGATGAGCGCGCTGCGCCGGCCGGCGTCCTGATCGCCAAGCGCGGCGACCGGCGCAGCGATCAATCGGTCGAAGGTGGCCTGAACCTGCTCGGCAACCCCATCGTCAGTGACCGCTGTTCGCAGCAGTAGCACCAGCGTGTCACCGCTCGGGCTACCTTCCCATCGATCGAGGAAGTGACGGACCAGGAGCTCACCACGCCGGCGCAACGGCACCGAACGGAGGTCCGGCGGCTCGACGCTGACGGTCGCGGCAGCGGTGAACAGCCCAGCTTTAGACCCGAAGTAGCGCATCACCATCGACGCGTCGATTCCGGCCTCGGCGGCGACCGCGCGGATCGTCGTCTGCTCGTAGCCGCGGCTGGCGAAGATCCCTCGGGCGGCATCGAGGATCGCTCGGCGGGTGGGCTCTGACCTGGGGCCACCCACCCCGAGCCCTCCGGCCGTGTCGCGGTCGCTCGCGAGTGGCGCCGGTTCGTTCCCTCCCATCGGGCCGAGCGTACCACCGCCAACGCTCGCTGGCCAACACCGGTTGGCCTGGACGCGCAGCCGGCGCCCGATCTTGTGCCAACGGACGTTGGCATCGTGTGCGAACCGAGGTGATAGCCGATCCGCTCCAGCTCCGCAACCACTTGTTGAACGCGCGGCGTCAAAGCCCGCCGGTCCATCAGTCAGTGGTTCAGAGCCCGACCAGGTTGGCGGCGCGCATCTTGCGTGTTATCCCCCGGAGGTCCACGAACAGGGCGGTGGACGCAAGGATCGCCGCATAGTCGATGCCAGGATGTGCCGTGACCAGCACGACCGCGTCGGCGTCGAGCAGTTCTTCCAGCGGACTGTTCATCAGCCCGTGGGCGGGCAGCGCGGGGACGAACTGGTCGTGGTATGCCAGACAGGCGCCGCGCTCGTCCAACATTTCGATGACGCGCAGGGCGGGAGACTCCCGGATGTCCCCGATTCCGCCCTTGTAGCTGACGCCAAGGATCGCGATCCGCGATCCCCGGACGGGCTTCTCGGCGTCATTGAGTGCACGCTCGATCCGTTCGACGCAGTAGTACGGCATCTGCTGGTTCACCTTCCCCGCTAATTCGATGAACTCCGTCGCCATATGGAACTCCCGCGCGCGCCAGGTCAGATAGAACGGGTCGACGGGCAGGCAGTGTCCGCCCATTCCCGGCCCCGGCTCAAAGCGCATGAAGCCGTATGGCTTGGTGGCGGCCGCGTCGACGACCTCCCAGATGTTGAGATCCATCCGATTGGCGAGGATCGCGAGCTCGTTGACCAACGCGATGTTCACCGATCTGAAGATGTTCTCCAGGAGCTTGGCCATCTCGGCTGTCTCGGGGTCAGAGACGCGGACGATGTGGTCGCACACCCGCCCGTAGAGCTCCGCGGCGCGCTCAGAGCACTCCGGGGTGATCCCGCCGACGATCTTCGGCGTGTTCTTCAGCGTGTAGTCGGTGCGTCCCGGGTCCACGCGTTCGGGGGAGAATGCCACGTGCAGGTCCGTTCCGACCCTCAGGCCGCTGCGCTCCAGCACCGGCACCACCTCTTCCCGCGTGGTGCCGGGATAGGTGGTGGACTCCAACACGACCAGCTGACCGCGCTGAGCGACCAACGCCAGCGCGTCCGCGGCCGCGAGCAGTGGACTCAGATCGGGCTCACGGTTGACCGTCAATGGTGTCGGCGCGCAGATCAGCACAGCCTCCGTCCGCGCTAGGGGAGCGAAATGGGTCGATGCCTCAATTCTCGGCACCGCGGCCCGCAGCCGCTCGGACGATATGTCTTCGACGTAGGACTCACCCGCGTTGATCGCCGCGACCTTGGCCCCGTCGATGTCGACCGCGACAACTGACTCGCCCGCCTCCGCAAACGCGACCGCCAACGGAAGTCCCACGTAACCCACCCCGATCACCCCTACCGACATGTCGGCAGAATACCGCGCTGGCTGAGGCGGCGGCAAAACCTATACGGAGTACCAGTAGAGGGCCCGGTTACCTCACATATATATTGGTCCCGCTGCGCGGCAATCGTGCGCCATAAACATGGGAGGCAGGAGTGGCAAAGGTCACCTTCGTGTCAGCATGGGTGACGATTCTCACTCTCCTCGGTTGCGTCGCGAGCCCGGTCGTGACGGCGACAGCCGCGCCAGTGTTCACGGAGTGTCCGCGGATTGGAACGGATACCGGGTGTCAGTATCTGATCACGGTGACAGATCGCGGCGCCTCCATTGCCACCGATCCCTCTCAATCATCGTATGCGAGCAACCTCGTCGCCACCCACGAGTCGGGTACACCGACCGACGTGCTCGTTGGGGTGAAGAACGACTCGACAAAGCCGCTGACCGAGATGGCCCTTTCGGGACCCATCATCTTCGAGTTCGACGGGGACGGCTTGTGTAACAACGCGAGCGGAGCGGTTCCGAGCGGCTGCGTGACCCCGGCGGGTTCGACGGCGTGCGGAGCCGACAAGGGCCCGTGTTCGTTCCCGCCCCCGCTCGGAGAGCCGGCGGGACACACCGACTTCAATGAGATCACCGGTCCCCCGCCGTTCGCCAACGGGGATGTCCAGAATGGCTACGAGGGCCCCTTGACCTGGTTCTCGGACGTGGCTCCGTCGCCCCATAACAGCGGAACGGTCCACTTCTCGCCGGCGCTGAACCGCGGAGCCTCGACCTACTTCTCCCTGGAGGATGCCCCAAGCTTGCCGTGGACAACCGGGCTATCGACGACGCAATCGGCCGCAGGTGCCACCGGCAGCACGCTGTATGCGCCGTCCCGCGCCAGAGTGGCAACCCAGGCGGTGGTCCTCTTCGGGCATCTGCCCACGGGCACGATGACGTTCCAGCTGTTTGGCAGGCGGGGCTGTGCGGGGCGGGCCGTCGCCTCTGGATCGCGCCGGCTGACCGCTGCGGCGGCCAGTTCGAGCTCGGTCGTGCTCGGAGGTCCAGGCACGTACCGCTGGCGGGTGAGCTACAGCGGCGACACCGCGAACGCCCCGGCAACCACGGCGTGTGGGGGCGACGAGATCGTCGTGCCGAGGTTCGGGAACGTGGGCCTGCCGGTGATCCGCGGATGCCGCTCCGTCCTCAGCGCGCGGCTCCACGTGCGTCGTCGCGCGGCCAAGTGGTCTCTCGTCTTTGCCAACGGCCGATTGGCCGGACGCTTCGGCGGGCGAATCCGAATTCACGTGCGCCGTCGCGTCGTCATCGACGTGATCGCCAGTTCCCGGGGTGCGGGCGTCCGCCGCGGGGCTCCGTCGAACACCCTGGTGCAACAGGCGAGGATCTACCGCCCCTGCCGAAATAGTGAGCTTTAACGAACTATGTTAAAGTTTGTGCAGCCTTGATCACCAGGGCGGTACAATCTCATCGCAGAGGGGAAGCGCGGTAAAAAAGTAGCAGTTTGCGGCTCTTTCCGCCGACGAGAGCGGTAGAGGGCCGTCGTCCAGTCGCTTTCGCTCGCAGGGTCAGTCTGAGCGCAGAAGGGGGGAGATGGACGCCATTCAACGCATGGTGCGCTTTGCCGTATCGTCGTCACCCGTACGGCGGGGGAGCAGGATCTGGCGGCTCTCGCTCGCGGTGTGCGTCCTGCTCCTCGGGGCCATGTCCGGGCCTGTCCGAGCTCGGACCCTTTGCACGCCGCCGACCCGCTCGGCGGCGGCCGCAGATCCCGGCTCCATCACCACGAATCAGGCCGCGGCAGGGGACTCAACCGCCGGCGGGACCTCGGCGGGCTCAACGGATTGTTCGGCGGGCACAGGGTCGGACGCAGGTACGCCGCCCGCCTCGCCGCCCGCGACCCAGCCGCCGACGACCCCGCCGTCCTCGACGACCACGACCTCGCCGGCGCCGCCCGCGACCCCGCCGGCCAGCAGCACCGCGCCTACGGGAGGCGGTCCGGCGGTGAACTCAGGCGGCGAGAACTCGGCCAGTTCGTGCTCTGCGTCCGCCGGCTCGGCAAACGGCAGCGGGACGACGGGCGCCGTCGGTACACCGGCGCCGAGCTGCCCGCCGGCGGGGGCGGCCGCCGGGGCGGGTGCCGGCTCTCCCGCCGTCAGCGGCAGCGCCTCGCCTTCGGCGCCGCCGGCGCCTGTCGATGCCGGATCGAATCCCCCTTCCTCCGTCGCTCCCGAGGGTGTCGCGGGTCCAGGGCCGCCATCGTCCTCCGGACCAGCGCAGCCACCGCCCGGCGAACCTGCTGCCCCACCGAGCAATTCGGTGACGGTGAATACGATCGCGTCCGATTCCCCCCCTGCTCCGGGGAGCTCGACGGGTGTGGGCCCGATCGCTTCGAGCGGTCCGCCCGGCCCTCAATCCACGATTTCCGTCGATGGGACTCCTCCAACGAGGAGAATGACCGAGCCGCCGTCGGCTCCGTCCGCGATCCGGCGCGGGCACGTCCCTTCCCCGGCGAGCAATCAACAGGACCTCGTGCGTGTCCGGCGCCAGATCGTTGTCGTCGAGCACCAACTGGCCGTCGAGGCCGCGCACCATCCACGTCTGCGTAGTCTGCTCGGACGCATCGCGTCCTTGGCGGCGAGCGTGCTGTCGCTGACCGCGCCCGAAGGGCCAGGGGCGCAGGATCGAGCACGCTCGACGGTGCCGTTCGTGCGGGACCGAATCGTCAAGATCGACCGGCTGCTGGCCGCCCTCGGGCGGCTGTCGCCGTCCGCCCACGGCCGCTTGACGCCGACGATCGTCACGCTCCACTCGCTCCTCAGGAGCCTGCTTCGTCAACGCTCGACGGCTGTCTCATCGTCGCGGGCGGCGGCGGGCGCCCGCGGGCGGCCGATGCTCGGATGCTGGTGTCTGCCGGCGCGACCGGGCGGGACGCGCCCGGAGGCCGTGACCGCTTCGGGCGCTGCCCCAGCACCCGGCACGGCCGAGCCGCGGCCGACCGCTGCTGATGGCGCGCCCCGCCCTGGGGCGGCCGCGATCCGCACACTCCACGGCGCGCGCCATGGCCGCCAGGCAGGTCATCAGACCCTCACGGCGGCAACTGCACCACCCGTGCACAGCCCCACCGGCGCGCCGGGCGGACCCGCCGGCGGTTCGGTGGTCGGCGGGGGTTCGGGCGGGGCTGTGGCACCGGCGCCGGCGCTGGCGCTGGCGCTTATCTGTGCCCTTCTGTCAGGTCTGCTGATGGTCGGCCGACCCGCCTGCAGACCCAAACTCCTCGAGCTCCGACCTGAGCGGCCGGGTTGAGCTCGTTGTCCCTCGGCGACGGTCTCCTTGCGCGTCGCCACGCCTGAGCGGTCAGCGAGAGCTGACCTGGCCACGTTTCCCCGCTCGTCCGGGTGGGCCGGCCGCTCGGCACCGAGGAACTTGCGCACCCGGCAGGATCGACCGATGAGCTTTGTGGAGGACAGGATGGATGTCGTTTGGACAGCGGTTACGGCCAAGAAGAGGTGGGCCGAATGAAGAGGCTCCTTGTCGTGGCTGACAACTCACTGATCGTCGAGGCAATTCGCAGCGGGCTGCGCGACAACGGCACGGTCAAGCTGGTCGGATATACGGATGTCCGAAGTGCGGCCGCGCGCATGATCGCCGAGATGGGCGTGGACGTGGTTCTCGTCGATGAGGCTGATCGATCCGCGGAGGCGCTGGCCCTGATCCGGGCCATCAAGGAGGAGAGCGCCCGGGTCACCGTGATCATTCTCACGGTGAACATGGACGGTGCTTGGCTGACCCGGGCGCTCGAGGCCGGGGCCAGCGGGGCGATCTCCAAGGCGGTTCATCCGGCGGCGCTGGCGACGCTGGTTCGGGAGGCGCTCAACGGTCACATCGTGCACTCGCTGTCGAGCGTGAGGGCAGAGCGCGAAACCCAGCAGGCGCTCGAGGTGGAGCGGTCGTCGCTGACGGAGCGCGAGCTGCAGATCCTGGAACTGGTCGCGTCAGGGGCGACCAACGGAGAGATCGCTCGCAGACTGTGGATCACTCAGCAGACCGTCAAGTTCCACGTGTCTAACATCTATCGCAAGCTCGATGTCACCAATCGCACCGAGGCGTGTCACTACGCCCACGTCAATGGGCTGGTCAGCGCGGGAGGGCCGGTGCGGGTCGGGAGGTTCCGGTGATCGACGGGGTTGAAGGTGGCGACCCCGGGTGCCCGTCCCCGGCCGGCGAGCTCGACCTCGAATCGACGCTCACCCGTGCGCCTCCCGCGGCGAGGGATGCATCGACCGCCTCGATGGTCTGGACGACGTCCAGTCCCAACTGTGCTGACGACCGTGGAACGGTGCCGTCGATGATCGAGAGGCAGAAGTCCTGCAGCTCACGATAGATCGGCTCCACGGCCTCCACGTGGGGCGAGAGGATGTCTCCGGTCCGGTAGGTGAGCGTGAACTCACCAAACGTCGCGGGATCAGGCAGGGAGGCACCGGAGTCGAATACCCGGACCGGTTCGGTGGAGGTGTCGTCGTAGACGACCATCTTGCGCGAGCCGACGATCGTCGTCCGGCGAAGCTTGCTCGGCGACAGCCACGACAGCTCGACGTGCCCGACCGTTCCGGATGCGTACTCCAGGTCGATGAAGGCCACGTCGGGAATGCCCGGGATGATGCAGCCGCGGGCCAGTGCACTGACCCGGGCCGGGCTCGACCCGAGCCAGTGGCGCAGAATCGAGAAGTCGTGGGGACCCAGGTCCCACGCCACGCTCACATCCGGTTGGTGCAGTCCCAGGTTGACGCGGCTGGTGGAAACGAAATAGATCTCACCCAGCTCCCCGCTCTCGATCAGCTCCCGGATCATGGTCACCGGCGGGCTGTAGAGGAACGTGTGACCCGGCATCAGGACCAGCTCGCGTAGCGTGGCCAGGTCCATCAGGGAGCGAACCTCCTCGCTGGAGGCGGCAAGGGGCTTCTCCACGAACACGTGCTTGCCGGCACGCAGGGCGGCAGTCGCGAGCCGATGATGCGTCGAGATCGGGGTGGCCAGCAGGACCGCGTCGATGGACGGGTCCTCGAGAACCTGGTCATACCGGGAGGTCGCCCGCGTGGCGGGAAAGCGGCGGGTGATGGACTCCAACCGATCGGCACGGAGATCGCACGCCCACAGCTCCTTCACCTGGCTCAGCTCGTGGAGGTTGCGGATCAGGTTCGGGCCCCAGTAGCCCATCCCGACGACGGCCATGCTCAAACCTGTGGCGGCCTTCTCGGCACGCGTGGAGCCGATCATGTCGTCGATCTCCGTTGGTGGAAGACCTGCAGGGGGGTCCGCAGCAGCAGGCGGAGGTCCAAACCCAGGGACCAGCCGCGGACGTAGGCGACGTCCATGTCGAGTGACTCACCATAGGTGGCGTTGGCGCGGGCCGTCACCTGCCACAGCCCGGTCAGACCCTGGGGCACGGAGAAGCGCTCGAAGTGGTGACGCTGGTAGTGCTTAAGCTCGTATGGGATGCACGGCCGCGGGCCGACCAGTGACATGTCGCCACGGAGCACGTTGATCAGCTGCGGGAGCTCGTCGAAGCTGGTCCGGCGAAGCCAGCGACCGAATGAGGTCACAGACGCCGACCGGTCAAGCTTGTAGAGCCCGTTTCCGTTCGCCTGTGCCTGTGGGCTCATCGTGGCGGCGATGTAGTCGCGATGGGCTGCCTCGTCGGTCTCGACCGCCATCGTGCGGAACTTGAAAACCGTGAACTCCTCCATGTTGGCCTTCAGCCGCACTTGTCGGAACATGGTCGGTCCGGCCGAGTCCAGTCGAATACGCACCGCGATGTAGGCGAAGAGCGGAGCCAATGCCGCGAGACCCACCCCCGCTCCGATCACGTCGATCCCCCTCTTGACCACACGCGCGCCCCGGCTCGCACGCGTGGGCGGGAGGCCCAGCAGGGGGATGCCCTCCACTGAGTAGAGCCCGACGCGGGGGCCGATCAACTCGAACAGCCGCGGCACGAGATCGATCTGGATGGGCAGCCCCCGGAGCTGGCGAACCAGCGTCAGCATTTCCGCGACCGGCTCCTGGGCGAAGGCGACCACCACGCGCTCCACGTCGAGAAGCTGGATGATGTCGGTGATCTGCTCGGGAGGACCGAGGATCGTGAAATGCTCGGGAAGATCCGCGCGGCGCTGACGGGGATCGCGGTCGACGAAACCGACGACGTTCAGTCCGTACTCGGGGTGCTTGACCAGCTTGCGGCCGATCAGTTGTCCGATCTCTCCCGCTCCGACGATGAGAGTGTTCTGCTGATAGGCGCCGCTCTGCTTGCACGCATCTCGCGCGATGGTCCGCGCGACGGCCACCGCACAGATAGCCAAGGCCGCGAACACGGTCAGGGCATAGATGCCGGGAGCGGTCCGTCCTCCCAGCCGCGATGCCAGAAGCAAGATCCAGACGCCGATGACGACGATGTGAAAGATCCCGACCACGTCGTCGGTGGTGGAGTGGTCGGCACGCTGCTGATCGCGCTCGTACAGCCCGTGGAGCTTGGCCGCAATCACCCAGCAGGGGAGCGTGAGCACGAACACTGCGATTTCCCTGGTCGATCCGAAGGCTCCGTCTCTGCTCATCAGCAGCGTCGTCAGGTAGTACGCCAGCCCGAGGCCGAGGAGATCCGCGATCACGAGGGTGCGGGGAACCAGTTTCGCTCGGTGGGCGTGACGACGACGCCTGAGCAGCCGGCGCGTGCGCTCGTCCATCGCCTGGACGAGCTGTTCACCCGGCAGTGCCCCGCCGTAGCCTCGCTCGGGGAACATGCCCACGACGCTCGTGCGCGGGTCGATCGGCTCGCTCGAGCTCATCTGAGGCGAGAGCATGATCCCGCGGCGATGGTTTTCGTAGACCAGACTTGAAGACCGTCCGCTGGGGGGGTGCCGCACTGGACCATCGTCCAGCGCGGCCGCGCACAGCCGGCTCTAGGTTTGTGGCGGGAGACCTCACAGGGGAGAAGTCACATGCAGAGATTGACCGTGGTGGCCGACAACTCGCTGATCTTCGGCGCCATCGCCATTGGCCTACGGGAGAGCGGCGAATTCAAGCTCGTGGCTCATGTGGATGCGAGCACCGCATCCGCCCGCACGATTCTCGACCTGTCGCCGGATGTGGTCCTGATCGACGACATGGATCAGTCCGAGACGATCTTGGACCTGATCAGGCAGATCGAGGTTGAGCGACCCCAGGTCGCGGTGATCGTGCTGATGATGGTGATGGATGCACCGTGGCTCGAGCGCTTGTTCGACGCCGGCGCCACCGCCGCGATCTCGAAGGCGGTGCATCCGGTGGCCCTGGCGACATTGGTCCGCGAGACGATGAGCCGACACGTCGTGTACCGCCACAAGGAATGGGGCCGCCCTCCGGTGAGGACACCGGAGGGCGCGACCGGGGATCGCTCTGACCTGACCACGCGTGAGCTGGAGGTCCTCCGGCTCGTCGCGGACGGCTCGACCAACGGAGAGATCGCCCGCAGCCTGTGGGTGACGGAGCAGACCGTCAAGTTCCACCTCTCCAACGTCTACCGCAAGCTGGAGGTCGGCAACCGGACCGAGGCCAGCCACTACGCCCACGTCAACGGGTTGCTGGCCCGCTCGCGCCAGTTGATGCTCTCATAGCTCGCGCCCACGTCAGGACCTGGGATGGGGGACGGCCGCGATCGGTACTCAGCGCGCCGCGGCGGGGCCGGAGTGCACAGCCGGCGTTGACGGCGCCCATCACCGTCGCAGCGATCGCCGCCGCGACGGTGGTCGCCACCAACCTCGTCGACTTCGAGCTCGACACCCCGCGGGTCGCGCTGCTCAACGCCAACGACCAGACAAGCTGGTCACACATCGCCACGGCCGTGGCGTTGGCGATCGCAGCGGTCATCGCGATCCTGACGGCGATGCGGCCCGGGCACCGGCGGACGCTGTGGAGTGCCGTCGCCGGCGCGTTGGCGCTGCTGTTCGTCGTGGAGGTCTCCTCCGTGCACGTCATCGTGGACCGCCACAGCTACGGCAAGCTGATCTACCTGCCGTTACTGGCCGTGCTCGTGCTGTGCCTGTGGCTTCTGACGTTGGGCAGCGAGCAGGCCCCGCTGGTGTGGGCCGCGATCCTCGTCCTGATGCTGGCATATGTGGTCCACGTGTTCGGCGCGCGCGTGGTGGAGGCGCTCGGATGGGGAGCCGGAAGCTGGGTCTACCAGGTGAAGGTGGGCATCAAGGAGGGAGCCGAGTTCGCGGGGTGGCTCCTGTTGATCGTCGCGCTCACGCGGCTGGCTCGCGACGGTTCGGCACGGTCGGCCGGCCTAGACCTCCGGCTAGGCAGCCGCGGGAAGCTAGCCCGATGGACGATAGCCAGCCGGATCCGTCGAGGCTAGGGTCGTGGTCCGATGACCGCTGATCTTCGTGCATTCCGCGCAGTGCTGGCGCGTCGGTGGCCGGTCATCGTTCCGGCAGTCGTGCTCGTTCCGCTGCTGACCCTGCTGCTGGCGGGTAATCAGCCCGAGGTGTATTCCGCACACGCCCAGGTACTTCTCACCTATTCCAACGTCGGCGCCAGCGTGAACGGAGCGGCATCGACGTACCCATCCACCGCGCCGGACCGCAATGTCGCCACCCAGGCGGCGCTGGCGCGCAATCCGGCCGTTGCCCAGCAGGCGCTGAAGCGCGCGGGTGTGAGCATGAGCGCCACAGATCTCCTCAAGAACTCGAGCGTGAGCACCTCCAGCAGCGACGATCTGCTCACCTTCGCCGTCGATGAGTCTCCGCCGCACCGGGCCATCACTCTCGCCACCGATTACGCCCAGGCGTACACGATGTACCGCGGCCAGATCGTCCGCCAGTCGATCAACTCGTCGCTCGTTGGGATCAACCGGCGCCTGCAGGAACTGAGCGCCACCGGGCAGACGCGGACGTCGGCCTACCGCTTTCTGAGTCACGATCAGCAGGAGCTCTCCGCGATCGAGGCAGCCGGTAGCAACGACGCCGTCGTGGTTCAACGGGCGCAGAGTGCCTCAGTAGTTGGGCCGAGTCACGCCCGCAGCGCCGCGCTCGGCCTGGGCCTCGGGATCGCACTCGCGGCGGCACTCGCGTTCCTCATGGAGACCCTCGACAAGCGGGCGTCCGTGGAGGAGATCGGGCGGCGGCTGCGCCTCCCCAACCTCGCGATCATTCCCGACGCTTCCCGCTGGCGTCGCCTCCGAGAGCAGCTGTCCGGGAACGCCGGCCGGCGCGGGCGCGCTTCGAGCCTGGGGGAGCGGGCCGCCGCGGATGGGGAGGTCGTGAATCTCACGGGCGCGACCAGGTCGACCGGGCGCATGCGTGCGGCGGACCGGGTATTCGGCGAGCCGACCGCGGCCGAGCTCGGTGCCGAAGCGCTCGCCGTGATCCGCGATCCCTACGGCCGCACCGCGGATGCGTACCGTGTCCTGAAGTCCAGCCTCGAGTTCGCCCGCTTGGAGCACGACTTCAAGTCGCTGTTGTTCACGAGCGCCTGCCGGCCCGGTTGCTCGGAGATGGTTGCCAACCTGGCCGTCACGTTGGTGCAATCCGGCCGGCGAGTGCTGGTATGCGACCTCCACGCTGGTCGAGCGTCGATCACCGAGTTGTTTCGCTTGGAGGAGTGCCCCGGAGTGACCGATGTGGCGCTGGGACGGGCGAGCCTGGAGGACTCCGTCGTCTCGGTGTCGGCGTCCTCTCTGATTCCGACCAGTCGCCCGGGGACCGAAGCTCCTCCGGGAGGGGCCAGACTCAACGGGTTCGGATCGGCCCGCGACGCCCGGGGGCATCTGGGAGTGCTGCCGTTCGGCGGGCTGCCTCCCCATTCGGGATTTCTCGGCACTCGTGACGTGGCGGAGCTGGTGGAGGAGCTCGGGCACGCTCACGCCGATCTCGTGTTGATCGATGCTCCACCCCTGCTTGTCTCCGGAGAGGCGCAGACACTGAGTGTGCTCGCCGACGCGATGGTGGTCGTGCTTGTCGACCCGGTGCGCCCGGCGATCCTCACCGATGTCGCGGCGACGTTGTCGCAGCTACCAGCACGTCCGCTGGGGTACATCACGGTCGGCGTCGTCCGGGAGGACAGCCAGAGCCGCGGCGGCGGAGGCCACGAGGTCATACCTCCGTCGCCCGCAGAGATCACCCGGCCTCCGCGGGTCTCGAGCGCAGCCAACGGTCACGGAGCGGTTCCGGGGGGCATGGCCTCGATGCGGACTTCTGAGACGGGGCGGGCGGGCGCGAGCGAGAGTGAAGACCGGGCGTCGTGTGGAGCTGAAACGCCGACGGCCGTTGCCGAGGAGCCGACGGCCGTTGTCGAGGAGCCGACGTGGGATGTCGAGGAATCGGTGCCCGTTGCCGAGGAGCCTACGGTCGTTGTCGAGGAGCCGACGCCCGTTGCCGGGGCGTCCATCGTGGTCACTGACGCGCAGCCATCCGTCGTCGGCCTGGGTCACTTGTCTACCGATCGTCCCTCCGCGGCGGCTGACGTGTGGCGTGTTACCCGCGGCGTATGTGCGATCACGGGCCAGGCCGCCATCGAGCGGTTCCCGCAGGTGGTCCGGATCGCCGGTGAAATGCGGCACATACCCATCCGGCAGTTACGCCGGTCTCCGCAGGCGCGCATCGAGGCCTGGAGCGCACTCACCGCCCTGTTGCGGTAGTGGTCGACCTCGCACACAGGCCGGTGGTCTACGAGCCGGATCTGATCCTCGTCGGCCCGTACCCGCCGCCGCTCGGCGGGGTCTCCGCCCACGTCGTCCGACTTGCCGCCGGCGCTCGAGGTCACGGACTCAGTGTGGGCATCATCAATCACTTCCGCACCCGCCCGGGCGATCCGCGGATCCTTGCCGATCTGCGCCGCAACCCGTGGCGGTACTGGCGGGTCCTTCGCCGGGTGCGGGCACGCGTGGTCCACTACCACCACGCGCGATGGTCGACGCTTCTCGCCACTGCCTGGGCGCTGCGTCGGTCGTCCGCCCGCACCGTTGTCACCGTGCACGGGCGAGGGCTCGAGGTATTCCTGAGCAGCCGCGTCCCGATGGTCGCGTGGCTCACTCGACGGGCGCTGCGCAGCTTCGACGAGCTGATCGCCGTCTCGCCGGAGATCGGGCAGGCGCTGGGGGCGGTCGTCGGGCATCCCGTTCCGGTGCTCCCCGCCTACCTCGACGGGTGCGATGACGAGGACGCGGCGCTCTCCTCCGAGGCCGACGCCTTCCTGCGCCAGGGGACGAGCCTGGTGATCGCCGCCTACCGGCTGACCGCCACCCCGTCTGGACGGACGATCTACGGCCTGGAGACGGCGCTCGAGAGCTTCGCCTCGCTCGGCTCCCTGCACCCGGACCTTCGCCTGGTCATCTTCCTCGCGACGCCTGCCCGATCTCGCCGGGAGTCGCGGCGACTGCAGGAGCTCCTTCGCCGGACGCTCGATCGGTCCCTGCGCCCTCGGGTGGGGATCTTCTACGGCCAGCCGCTGGAGCCGGCCCTGCGCCTGGCGGCCGTCTACCTGCGCCCGACCCTCACCGACGGCGATGCCGTCAGCGTCCGTGAGGCGCTGGCCGCCGGGGTCCCCGTGCTGGCCAGCGACGTCGTGACCAGGCCCGCCACCGTCACCGCCCTTCCGCTGGACACTGCTTTGTGGACGCAGGAGATCGCTCGCATCCTCAACCAGGGGGCCGCCGTCCACGAGCGGGAAGTCGTCTCGCGCGCCGACTGCCTGGGAGAGTTGCTCGACATCTATGAGCGCCTCGGCGCCGTCTCCCACAACGCGGCGCGGCCCGTCACCGTCACATGAGACCGTCGCTTGTCGTCGTGGCGTTCGCCGCCGATCGTCCGTTGTCGCCGCGCGGCGAGCGGGCACGCGCGATCGCTCACGCGGCTGCTGGAGTGCTGCCGACCGAATTGATCGGGCCGCCGGAAACGCCCGGGGCGACCCGCCGCAGAGTCCGCCAGCTGGCACGCCTCGCATCGCCCTTCATGCTGGACCCCTGGGAGCCCGAGGCGTGGCTCACGCTCCGTCGGCGCCGGGCGCGTCCCCTGGTCGCCCTGCTGGTCGGATTCCCGTTCTCCGCCGTCTACTGGGCGGCGCGCCGGCTGGTCAGCGAGGACGTTCCCTACGTCGTGGATTTCGGAGATCCATGGGCGCTGACGCGGGCCACAGACGTGCCGCCGGCCATGGGGGGCGGGCGGGCGCTCCGATGCGAGGAGTTCGTCTGGCGCGGTGCCAGCGGCGGCATCCTCACCACGCAGCTGCAGGCCGACGCGATTCGCAGGCTCTTCGGTGACGTGCCGCTTCTCGTGCGCCCCAACGGCTATCGAGCGGTGGAGCGGGTGGCGGCGCCGTGCGATGTGCGCCGCCCGCGCCGCTGCTTGCGCATCGTGCACTACGGCAACCTCTACCAGCCGCGTCTCGACATCGTGCCCGTGATCTCCCGATTGGCCGCGTGCGGGCGTTGGGACACGGTCGTCTTGACCCAGCAGGGCGAGGACTGGACAGGAGCCCTGCGCCGGCTCCCGCCGTCGGTCCGCGTCGAGCTACGCCGTCCGCAGGCGTGGTCCGAGGTCGTCGCCGCGGCGACCGATCACGACCTCGCACTCGTGGTCGGCAACCGCAACCCGGCTCAGCTGCCGAGCAAGGCCATCCAGTACCTCACCCTGCCGATCCCGCGCCTCGCCGTTGTCGGACCCCATCCAGCCGACGCGCTCTCGGCGTACGTCCGCGGCCGACCGGGCTGGCTGACGCTGCGCCACGACGCGCCGGCCGACCTCGCCGGCGCGGCGGTGGCGGGCCATCTCTCCCGGCCCCGCAGCACCGAGTCGCTGGCCCCTCCGGCCGATGAAAGCTGGGGATCCGTGGCGCAGACGGTGCTCAAGTTCACGCTCGCACGGGCAGGTGAACGTGCGCGGGCGCGACCGCCCGGGCCGCGTCACGCCGCCTCGCGCGCCATTCCCGCCGCGACCAGCAGCCAGCCCAGGTGATAGGAGCGCGACTCGCGGAGCATCTCCAGCTCGCGCGCAGGCCCCGCCGGCCGGCCGGCCAGCGCACCGCGGTAGACCGACCAGCGCTGAGCTCTCGACCACCCCGCGAACCCATCGGCATCGCCGCCGGCGCGCTGGATGGCGCGGTAGATGAGCCCCGCGCGAGGGTCCACCATCGATTGGGCGAGCTCGTTGTCGCCGCCGACCCAACGGATCCCTCGGATCAGCGGCCTCGCATAATCTCCCACTCCGACGCGGCCGGCGGACAGCAGCGCCATGGGCGCCATCGCGTCCTGGTGGACCGAGTAAACGGGGTAGCCCTCCATCACCCGCCGTTTCGTCGTGGAGTAGAACCACCACCACTGCCCGCGGTCTCCCTGCGCCTCGGCCAGGAAGTCGCACACTCGGCCGACGGCGCTCGGCGGTTCGGTCCCGGTGGCGAGCGCCAGCTCGCAGAGACCGAGAACAGGGTAGACCTGGCTTGCGAAGCTGGTGAGTCGGTGCAGCAGGGGGTTGCGTGACGGCGGGCGCGCAGTGGCTGCGAACACGTGGGCACGGGCAACAAAGCGCCGCTCGAGCTCCGCGGCCACGGTCCGGGTCGCCGGCGCCACCGCGGCGGCGGCGTCGCCCACCGCCAACCACCGGGCCAGCCCGGTCAGCGCCAGGCCGAGCCGCATGCTCGATGACTGACGTGGTTGCAGCGAGCCGATCAGCCGCTGGGCGACCTGCGGTGCGCGCTCGTCACCGGCCAGGGCACACCCCCAGAGCGTGGTCCCGAGCACTGCGGGGTCGCGCTCGCGCTCGCGGTCGAGTAGCGCGTCAAGCGCTCGTGCCGCACGGTGGGTGTGCGGCGACCGGCGAGTCTCCCCGCAGGAATGCAACCCCACCGCGCAGGCCGCCGTGTACAGCGGATCGACGCCTCGGTTGACGAACGTGCCCTGAGGCTCAAGAAGTGACTTGTGGGAGAAGAGGCCGCTTGGGTCCTGCATTTTCTCCAGCCCGGCCAGCGCCACCGGTACCAGTGGCCGCAGTTCGCCGGCGGGGTTGAGGCGCGGCAATGCAACGCCGCTCATCGCCTGACCGGCCACCGTCCAAAGCCGACGGGGTGAGCGTCGACGGCGTCAATTCCCCGGCGCGCCAGGCGCAGGGCGGTTCCCTCCACCCTCGGTGTGCGTTGCAATCGCCAGGTGCCCTTCACCGTGTCGTGCCAGAACAGCGACAGCGTTGGGTGCCGGCGGGCCCAGAGCATCGCGGTGGCCGTCTCATCGCGGCGACGGCCATCGTCGAGGAGCACCACACAACTCTCGCCCAGACGCTCCGAGAGCAGCTCCACGGCCGGCCATCGGGCGCGCCGCACGGTCGAGGGGGGTCCGTCGACGATCAGGAGATCGATCCGGGCAGGCAATACGCGCTCCAGCGTCCGGCGGTCATACCAGATGACGTCTCGCCCATTCAGGATCGTGTGCCGCAGCGTGGCCACGTGGACCTCCGCATGCTGCTGCAGTCCGGCGCGCCGGAGCGCGGCTCGGGTCCGCTCCGCGAAGCTCGGATCGTGATCGATGCTGATCACTGGCGGACCACCCCGATCACGGCGCACGGCCGCCATCAGGATGGTGGACGCTCCCGAGCCGAGTTCGACCACCCCGTCCGGGTTGTGGGACAGCTCGCAGGCCAGCAGCCGCAGGAAGTCCGGTTCCACCGCCCAGGTTCCGAGCGACACCTGGGCCGGCGCCAGCATCGGTGCCACAAGCGCCGCGTCCTCGGCGTTGCGAACGTCGCGCGCCAGGCTTGCGAGCCGGCCGAGGAGTGACGCCTCGACGATTCCCGCCGCCAGTCCGACGATCACTCCCGTCCGCGGCCGTTCCAGCCCGCGGCCGGCGGCGGCCACCACCGTCGCCGTCGCCGCTCCACGGCCGAGTCGGTGATGGCGCAGCTCGATGAGGGCCTCGCTCGTACGGCGGCTGAGCCCGGTCATCGCGGCTGCTCACCCGTCAGCACGGGATATGCACGGGGCGCTGGGTGCGCAGTGACTCGACGACGGCCAGGGTGGCCAGCATGACGTTGCCGATCTCGTCCAGGCTCTGCGCCGGATGCCCGCTGCGCACAGCCGCCAGGAACTCGACCATCTCCTGACTGTGACCCTTGTCCGGCTGGGAACGCCGGGATCGGGTGGCGTGCTCGCCGTCGTGCAGCTCGAGCCTGGAGTAGTCATTAAGGATCGCCGTGCGCGTGGCGCAGAATCCCTCGATGCGCTCCTTGGGCACGCGCGGAGATCCGTCCGCCACGTATACCAGCGACGCCACTCCATGATCGGCGAAGCGCAGGGTCACCGCCAAGTTGTCGTAGGCCTGCACCGGACGCGCCTGCGGACCGTGTCCGCACGCGTGGATCTCGACCACAGGGCTGCCGGCGAGGAACGAGAGGCTGTCGATGAAGTGACAGCCCTCACCCAGCGCGCGCCCGCCGCCCGTCGCCAGATCGTGAACCCAATGCTCGGAGGCGACGGCGCCGGCGCTCACCCGGTAGCCCAGCGTCATCGGTGAGCCGGGGGCCGCCAGGAAGTCACGCATCTGGCGCAGGGGCGCCGAGAAACGCCGATTGAAGCCCACCATGAGGGTCCCGGGGGCGGCTCGGGCCGCCTCCAGCACGTGCTGGTGCTCGTCGGTCGTGAGGGCCAGCGGCTTCTCACAGAAGACGTGCTTGCCAGCTCGCAGGGCGTCGCTGGCCAGCGCCGCGTGGTCGCCGTGGCGGGTGCAGATCACGACCGCGTCGATCTGAGGATCGTTGATCACCTCGTCCGTGCTGGCCGCCGTCCGTCGAAAGGCCCCGGTGCGGACCGCTGCAGCGGCCGATGGGCCATTGCCTCCGCCGACAAGCACCAGATCCGCACCCGCCCGCTTCAGCTCGGGGATCAGCGCGCGGCCGGCAAATCCGCCGGGGCCGATGAGGCCAACCCGAACGGGAGTTCTCCCCGTTCCGCGCTTTTTCCGCGCGCGGCCCACCGGTCGTGCCGAGACCCCGTCGTTGGGAGGCGGAGTGGGCCGATCCGGAAAAGCGTAGGACAGCACGAGGGCGCCGGCTGGCGGTGGTCCGGCATCCTTTGCGGCGGTGAGCCGGCTGTAGGCGCCGGGCGCGTTCTCGACGGGCACGAGCTCCACCAGGTCGGTGAACGAGACCAGACGTCGCGCCTGCAGGCGCAGCACCGTTTCCATGTTGCGCTTCTCCGTCCATGGGACGTAGCCGGCCGGATAGTCGAGGCCACGTTCCTCGTACTCGGCGTCGTAGCGGCCGGGACCGTAGGAGCGGGAAACGCGGAAGCGCAACTCCTTGTCGTAGAGGGCGGCCCGCGGGAGCTCGATCGGCACGGCGCCCACCAATACGATCGCACCCCTGTCGCGGGCGATCTCGCATCCCAGCAGGAGGGGATCGCTGACCTTGCTCGCCGCAGCCACGAGGACCCCGTCGACACCGGCGCCGGTGACCGACCGGACACGCTCGGCGGCGGTGTCGTCGAACACAATCGCATGCTCGGCGCCCGCCGCCCGGACCTGAGCGATCCGCTGCGGATCGATGTCAATGGCCAGCGCCTCGATTCCGGCGGCCCGCAGCAGCCGGAGCGCGATCTGACCGACCAACCCGCAACCGATGACGGCGACCCGACTGCCCACCTGCGCCTCGAGGAGTCGGATTCCGTGCAGAGCGACGGAGGCGATGGTGGTGATGGCCGCGCTGGCCAGAGGCACATCGGGCGGCACCCGCGCGCACAGGTTCCCAGGCACGGCGACGAACTCGGCGTGGTTGGCCGCGCCCCCCGCGCAGGCCACCAGGTCGCCGGGGAGCAGTCCACGGACGTGCTCGCCCACCTCGACCACGGTGCCGGCGCAGCTGTAGCCCACCGGTGTCTCCTGGCTGAGGCGCTGCTGCACCACCCGCATCGTGGCCCGGACGCCCTGGCTGCGAGATCGCCGCCAGACCTCGCGCACCAGATCCGGACGTTCGCGTGCCTTGCCGACAAGTGACTTGCGCGACAGCTCGACGCGGGCCCGCTCGGTCCCGGAGCTGATGGCCGAATATGCGTTGTGGACGAGGACGCCGCCAGGCGGGCAGGGTGGCCGGGGCACAGTGCGTACCACGGTGCGGCCGTTCTGGGGCACCTGCAGCACCTGCTTCATCGCCTTGGTAGGGGGATGCGACGGACGCGTGGAGGTGACATCGGTCACGAGCGCCTCCGTCAGCCAGAGCCTGGAGCGGACACGATCGCGGCCGACAACCGGCTCAGCGCGCAGTACATCCACGCCGTGGACCAGCGCAGGAACGGCGTGCTCACCGTACGACGCCCGCGGCGCTGATAGGCGAACGAACCGTCCTCCCGGCCGAGGAGCTCGATCGCCGCGCGGGCGACCGCGGCGGCACCCTTGAGGTCACCGAACTCGCACAGGGTGATGATCGCCTGGGCGCAGGCGGTCGCGTCCAGCGGCTCGATCCGATCGTCGTAGTACTTCGGGACCAGCGCATCCGTGAAGAAGCGGCTGCGGTAATACAGCCAGCCTCGCTCGATCGCCTCATCCGCCGAACGATCTCTTGAGAGCTCCCGGTACGTCCGCAGGCATTCCAGGACGTAGCCGGTGTGGAAGTTGTCGCGCCGCGGATCGGCCAACGAGTAGGGCCACGCGCCGCTTGGCAACTGATGCGCGAGAACGAAGGCCACCGAATCGGCGGCCGCCTGCAGCAGCTCGCCGCGACCTCCCAGCGCGTGCGCCTGCGCGAGCAGTCGCGAGCCCTTGAGAGTGGCGTTCAGCACCGCCTGCTGACTGGACGGCGAGTAGGTCCAGCAGAACGTCCCCTCGTCGCCCCGGACCCGCTGCAGGTCGCACATCACGAACTCCGCGGCGTCCAGCACCAGCTCGGCGGCTGGCCAGAGGCCGAGGTGCTCGTGAGCCAACCACAGGCTGTTGGCGATCATCCCGGTCGCCACCACCGTGGGCGTGCCCGCCGGAATCGGTCCGTGACGGGTCTCCCAGTCAAACGGGTATCCCCAACAGCTGCCCGAGTAGCCGGGGGACACGGTGGCGGCAAGGCACTGCACGGCCTCGGTGCCTCGGTCGCATCGCCGCTGCCGGCTGGAGGGACGGCAGTGGGCGCGGTGTGCCTGGCCCTGGAGATAGAGCCCCACCGAGACTGGGTTGAGCTGCTTACGAATGCGCAGCAGCCCGCGCAGGTTCCAGGGCGAGCGCTTGACCAGCTGCTGGGCGCCGAACCTCAGCATCCGCTGCGAGCGCAGCCCCGGCAGCGCGAACAGCGGAGAGCTCAGCCCGTCGTAGGGGTCAAAGCCGCGCAGCTTCTCGGATTCCAGGTGCTGCTCTGCGCCGTCCAGCGCCCGCTCCACCTGCAGGCGGGTGATATCCAACCGCTGGTCCGCGCGCATGGGCGGTTGCCGAACGCGTGTCAGCTCGCGGATCATGACGCAAACGTAGGGGACGCCGTGACCGCCGCCTATCGGCAGCCCTGGCCGAAGGTCCAGCAAGCCTCCAACCCCAACGAGCGGTCTTCGTCGGAGCGGCCTTCCGGTTTGCCATCCGGCGGTCCATGCTCTCAGTCCAGATGAGTGTCATGTCCGGCACCGCGGCGGCCCGCGAGGCTCCCCCGCGCCGGCGGCGGTCGGCGCGACGCTCCGCCGGCGACCTCGGCGCGGGGATCGCAGCCGTCCTGACCAGTGTCGCCATCGGCGTCGCGGTCCAGATTTCGCTGCCGGCCGCCATCGCCCTCGTCGTCCTGATCGTCGCCGCCACGGCGGTCGCGCGCGAGGGGTGGATGGGAATCCCTCTGGTCCTGGTGGTCGCCCTGCCATGGACGGTGGTCTTCGGCACCGTGGAACCCAAACTGGCGGAGACGTTCACGGCCGGCGCCGCCGTCGTCGCGCTCCTGGTTGTAACCAAACCTCGGCTTGATCGCTCCGCCGCCTCCCGGCGATTGCGGTGGGGAATGGTGCTGTTCTATGTCCCGGTCCTCATCGGCGTCGCTCGCGCACCGGGGGGCGCGCAGCTCATCGAGGCGGCGAAGTACTTCGTCTTCCCGTTCACCGTGCTCGCCGTCACCGCGGCGACCGATCGTCCCGCTGCGGCCCGGCTGGGGCGCGCGGCGTTGATCAGCGGAGTCATCGCCGTGGCGACGAACCTGCTGTTGGGCGCAGCCGGTCTCAACCACAGCTACTACAGGGCGGGCGATATCCAGGGACTCGGCGGGCAGCACGACCTGGCGCTGCTGGCGGGCGCGGTGACTGCCGCTGCGCTGAGCATGCGGCCGACTGTCACGTGGCTGGGGACCTCGGCGATCGGAACAATCGCCACCGTCGCCACCGGAGTGCGCTCGACGCTCCCCGGCCTGTTCCTGGCGGTGCTCGTCAGGATGTTCAGGCAGGGCGTCCGGCTGCGCAACATCCTCCTGGTGTGCTTGCTGGTGGCCGCCGTCGCCGCCTCCGGCGTTGCGGACGTCTTCGCAGCGCGGTTTGCCTATCAGCAGCGGACCGGGCAATTCTCTTCGTTTGCCAGCCTCGGCAGCGGCCGCGGTGGGATCTGGACCACCGCCGTCCACGGATGGTGGACCGCCTCCCCGGCGGACTGGGTGATCGGGACGGGACTGCGCAGCGTCAACAGCATCGAGCGACGCGCGACTGGCAATACGGTGGTGGGTCAGAGCGATGTGATCCAGGCGGGGGTCGAGCTGGGCCTGCTCGGGCTGGCGGGCCTGATCCTGATCTGGTGGACCCTGATCGCCCGCGCGCGGTCCAAGCTGCCGCTCCTCGTCCTGCTCCCGTTCTCGTTGTTCAACGGAGCCCTGGAATACGGAGCGCCGCTGGTGGTGACCCTCCTCCTCACTCTCACCGCGGAGCCGGCGCGCCCGTCGAGCGCCGCGGAGACGCGACCCTTGCCCGCGTCCGCGGCGCGCGATCCGGAATCGGTCACCGCCTGACGTCGGGCGGCAAGGAGCATGTCCGCGCAAGCCAGCACCGTGGCGCTCAACCGCTCGTTCCGCCGCGGTTTCACGCTCACGTTCGGGGCCGATCTAGTGACCAAGGGTCTCTCGGCGGCGACCGTCGTCGTCCTGATCCGCGGCCTGACGGTCTCCGCCTATGCCTATACGACGCTGTTCTTGACGCTGGCCCAGTTTGCTGGAGCAGCCGCCGGCGGAGGCGTTCGGACGCGATACCTGCGTGAGGAGGCGGAGGCTCTATCGCGGGGCGCCGAGCGCGCCAGCGCGACCCCGTTCACGATCTCCCTGATCAAGGGGAGTGTTTTGATCGCGACCCTCGCCGTCTGTCTGCTGCCGATCAGCGGTCTCCTCCATCTGGGAGCCAGGTTCGGCGCCGGCCCCGGTCTGATCCTGTACTCGGCGGGATTCGCCACAGGGTACGGGACGACCGAGCTGGCCATCGCCCACTACCAGGCACGCCGCCGATTCCGCACTGCCGCGCTTCTATCGGTCCTTCGGGCGTCGGCCCTGCTGACGGCGGCTGTGCTGATCAATGCCACCCACCAGACCGTCTGGCTGCTCAGCCTTTCGTTCGTGGCGGCGATGGTCACGGTTGGAGTGGTCACCGCGGCTCCGATTGCGTGGCCGGCGATCCGGAGCCCCGGTCTGCGAACCGCCGCGATGAGATTCTCCTCCGAGGAGCGTCTGCTGTCGCTGTACTACCTGGCGGCGGCCGGCTTCGCCTACGTCGACGTCCTCGTCGCCAGCGCGCTCCTCAACCAGCGGCAGGTGGCAACCCTGGGGGCGGCCCTGCGCTACCTGACGATCGCGCTGGCGGCGGTTCCGTCGCTCGGGGCAATTCTGCGCGTGCGCACCGCGCAGGTCGACATGGTCGATTCGACCAGCGCCCAGCGCGCAATGATCGTGCGCTGGGTTCGCTACGGCGCAGCCCCGATCGCGGGAGCAGTGGGTCTCCTCATCCTGGTGGTCCCGTGGGCGATTCCAATCGCGGACGGCGGACGCTACCCGGCGTCGATCCCCGTGCTGCAGGTCTTCCTGGTTACCTGCGCGGCTACGTACCTGTCGGCTCCGGCCGTCAGCGTGATCATGGCCCAGCGACGGTACGGCGCTCTGGCGACGATGTACGGCGCCGGGCTCGCCATCAATCTCATCGGCGATGTCCTGGTCGCCCATCGGTTCGGCGCCGTCGGCATAGCGGTGGTATCGAGTAGCGTCTACGTCGCCCTCGACGCGGCGATGACCGCAGATGCTCTGCGCCACGCCGCCCGGCCGCGGTACCGGAGCAGTCCGCGGCGCGGGGTGATCCTGACTCCCGCGCAGGCCGTCCAGCTGGCGGCCACGAGTGCGATCGCGCTCGCCGCCGCCGTTGCCGCCGTCGGTCTTTCCAGCCATAGACCGGCGGGCCCCACGGGTCCCGTCGCGCCCGTTGCCCGCCCAGCCGCCGCGAACACCGGCTCCAGCAGCGGTCGCTGGTACGCGCCCACCAGCCTGTGGAACCGTCGGATCGGACCCCATCCGCGGCTGGCCGGCAATGACGCGAGCTTGGTCTCGGCGTTGGCAAAGAGCCCGGCCATCGGCGTCGCCTACGACTACACGCCCGCCATCTGGTACGCGGCGGCGAGTACGCGCAAGGTGCCGGTGCGCGTCGACGCGCCCCATTGCGGTGCCCGCACGGTGCGGGTGCCGATCCCTCCGGGTGCAATCCCCGATCCCTCCTCGGAGGGTCAGATGACGGTCGCCCAGTACGGCACGGGGATCGAGTACGACCTATACAAGGCGCAGGTGCCGAATCGGCCGGCGAAGTCCTCGGCCTACTACGACCGTCCGTGCGCGACGGCGAACGAGTGGACGGCGGCCAAGGTGGTGACCACCAACTGGCGGGCCGGCAACGGTGAACTACGCGGATCGACCCGCGGCTCGGGCACGCCCGAGGGCGCGGGAACGATTCTGCCCCGCGACACGCAGGTGGCCCCCGGCGCGACGTGGGACCACGCGCTCGGCGCTGCCTACCGCTATACCTGCTCGGATGCCGAGCGCTGGTGCCCGATTGTGGCGCCGGCGACCGAGGAGGACGGCACCTGTACCAACCAGGCGATCTGCCTTCCGGAGGGAGCCCGTCTGCAACTGGATCCATCGATCAACTGCGGCACCTGGGGATCGCTGCTGTACGTCTGGCAGCGTCAGATG
>DATAUL010000307.1:0-3910 GCA_036268255.1 Solirubrobacteraceae bacterium
TCGCGTCGACATGCACGTGCACTCGACAGCGTCGGAGCTATCGAAGCTGGGGGTCCAGCGCTCGCTGAACCTGCCGGAGTGCGCCACCGAGCCGTGGGAGGTCTACGAGCTCGCCAAGCAGCAGGGGATGGACTTCGTGACGATCACCGATCACGACACGATCGCGGGGGCGCTGTCGATCAGTCACCTTGCGGACACGTTCATCTCCGAGGAGCTGACCGTCTCGTTCAAGAGCGAGCCCCAGGCGGTGCACGTGCTCTGCTACGGGATCACACCCCGCGATCACGAGTGGCTGCAGGCCCACAACGACGACGTGGAGACGTGTGCGGCCTACCTCCAGGAGCACGAGATCACCGCCGCGCTCGCCCATCCCTTCTACGCGGTGCAGGCGCCGCTGACCGCCCGCCACCGCCGCCGTCTGGCGCAGCTGTTCCCCATCTGGGAGACCCGCAACGGGTCGCGCGCCAAGGAGCTCAATCTGCCGGCGTTCGTATACATCGAGACCCATGGGGGCACCGCCATCGGTGGGTCCGATGACCACGCCGGAATCGACGTCGGACGCACGTTCACCCAGACCCCGCGCGCCGGCGGCCCGCGAGAGTTCCTCAATCACGTACGCGCCGGTCGTGCCGAGGCCCACGGAGTTCAGGGCAGCGCCGCCAAGTGGGCCCACGCGGCGATGGCCCTGGCGATCCGCAGCCTCAGCGACGAAGACGCTCCCACCGGTCCGCCTGACCCCAGCGCCGTCCTGGCGATCGTCGAGCGGGTCATGTGCGAGGGCGATGCCCGTCATGGCGAGGTCGGCTCAGACCTCGGGCCCGAGGACGGCCGGGCGCTGCTGCGTGCGTGGCTGGAGACGATGGACATGCACATCGACGAGGACGAGCTGCTGGCGCGGCTCCAGGACGGCCGGCTCAGCCATCCCGACCTGCAGCGCCGTGCGCGACGCCTGCACGAGCGCCAGCTCGCCGGCGCCGTGTCCGAGCTCACGCAGGACGTCTCGCAGGGCCGACTCCGTCTCGCCGACCACGGCGCCCGGCTGTTCGAGGCTTGCGTTCCCGCCATCCCCTACGCCGCGGCAGCCGCGTTCCTCGGCCGCGAGAAGTTCAAGCTGACCCGCTCAGAGGGCGACCGGCCGCGGGTGGCCCTCGTCGCCGACGGCCTCGGCGCGATGCACGGCGTCACCCACACCATCCAGCAGATTCGCGACCGCGGGGTTCCGGGATACGAGGTCGAGGTGATCGGCACCGACGCCGACGTCGACCGGCGCCTGAGCTCGGTCGCCGAGATCGAGATCCCGTTCTACCGCGGGCTGACGCTCGGAGTCCCCGGGCTACCGGCGATCGTCGAGGCGCTGGCCGAGGGCCGCTACGACCTCGTGCACCTGTGCTCGCCCGGGCCGGCGGGGATCGGCGCATGGCTACTGGCTCGCGTCCTGCAGCTGCCGGTCCTCGGCAGCTACCACACGGAGCTGGCCGCCTATGCCGGCCTGCGTTCCGGAGACGCCCAGCTCGAGGCCCTCAGCGCCGCCGCCCTGGCCGGTTTCTACGGCGCCTGCGACGGCGTGCTCTCCCCCAGCACCGACTCCGACGAGCGCCTCGTCAGCCTCGGCGTCGCCCCCGAGCGCGTCGGGCGCTGGGAGCGCGGCGTCGACCTGCAGCGCTTTGACCCGGCGCTACGAGTCGCGGGCATGTACCGCGGCGCCGTCAACGTGCTCTACGCAGGGCGCCTGACGAGCGAGAAGGGTGTCGAGCTGCTCGCTGACGCGTTTCTCGCCGCCCACGAGCGCGACGAGCGCCTGCACCTCGTGCTGGCCGGCGGCGGCCCCGAGGAGGACGCGCTGCGCGAGCGCCTCGGTGCCCAGGCGACGTTCCTCGGCTGGCTGGGCGGCCAAGATCTGGCGCGGGCCTACGCCAGCGCCGACGCGTTCCTGTTCGCCAGCCGGACCGACACGTTCGGGCAGGTGATCCTCGAGGCCCAGGCGAGCGGGCTGCCGGTGGTGGCGGTCGATGCCGGGGGTCCCGCGTCGCTGATCACCTCAGGCGAGACCGGTCTGCTCACCAGCCCGGATTGCGACGCGCTGGCCGCCGCCCTGCTGGCTGTCACGAGCACGCCGTTGCTCGCCCAGCGGTTGGGCCAGGCCGGCCTGGGCGCCGTCCGCGAGCGGACCTGGCCGGCGTCATTGGCGCAGCTCGCAGCCGGCTATCGCAGCGTCACGGCGCGCACCCGCCGCCGGGGCCAGGCCCGCGTCGCCTGACCGGAGAATCGCCCCCCTCCGACCGGGACACGCGGCTCTCAGAAGGGGTGGCTCGGGAGACCGGGGCCGAGCTGGGCGTTCGCACGGGCGGCTTCCCCTTCGGCGCGGGCCGGCCAGAACACCCCGCCGGGAGGTCCGCCGCCACAGCCGCTGCTGTTGCCCGGCGGGTGCGTCCACATCCACGAGTCGGCATACGCGTAACCCGTGTTCGTCGTGTCCGGCGGGCCCAGGCCGCGCTTGGGCGGGTTGCAGAGGTCCTCGATCCCATTGCCGACCTTGACGCGATTCAGCAGCGGTCCGCGCCCGTTGTCGGCGGTGTCGACGATGAAGTGCGCACCGTGGGTACGCTTGGCGACCTTCGTCGCCCACCGGACCTCGTCGATCGTCCACGCCTCGTGGGTGTCGTTGGTGAAGAAGCCGCGGATCCGGTTCACGCCGATGGCGTTCAGCACTCCTGCCGTGTAGCGGACCGAGTTGGAGTCCGAGTAGCCGCCCTCGACATAGACGACCGTGTGGGGCAGCGCCGCCATGGTGTTGACCTCGTACCGCAGGTCCGCCTCCCACTGGGGCAGCGATCCCATCTTCGCGACGCCCCCGATGGATCCGATCCCGTCGATCTCCAGCAGCAGCACCGCGGGCCGGCGGTCGATCGCTTCGGCCATCGCGTCGACGCGGGCGCGGAACAAAGGCCCATACGACGCCATCTGAGCCGGCGTGGGCGTCCCGCCGAGCGTGGCGTGTAGGAAGTAGGTGTTGAGAATTGGGATCGTGCCCGGGTCCGCGGTCACGTTCTGACAGAGAACCTTCTGGGTCTGCTTGAAGATCCCGTCCGGGCTCCCACCCCACGAGTAGCTCGAGATGCGCTGTGCCTCGGGCTGGCCGGCGATCTTGGCGAGCAGCGCGACCTGGCGGCCGAGGTTCGGATTGGCGACAAGCTTGTTGTGCAGCGGGCCAAACGCAAGTCTGCGAGAGAACGACGCCCAGGACTCGCTGACGTCCATCCTGTCGGGGTTCAGCCCCACCAGCTGCGCGATCGCACGGGCCGCCGACCCCTTGGCGGGCCCGGGGACGAAGAATCTCGCCCCGGTGAGCGGGTTGGCGCCGGGTGCCCGGGACAGATGCAGCGGATTGGCGGGATCGCGCTGCGCCGGATATGGCTGCGAGCACTGCTGGGTGTCGGAGGCATGCACGGCTGCGGTTCGCGCCTCAGCGCAGCCGGCAAGGGCCGCCGCTGCCAGCGCCAGCACGGCGCATAAACAGGTCAGCGAGTGTCGAATCAGGGTCCCTGGGGAGACAGAAGGCGCAGACATGCCCGAGATCACCGGCGGATACCCACGCCGGTGAAGGTCGTAATCGAAGAGTCCGCTAAAACAGCGTGCCGAGCACGAGCGGCACCACGCTCTCGGCGCCGGCCATCCGCAGCTGACCACCGGCCATCGCCAGCGTCCATCCTGAGCTGCGCCGGTCATCGAGCAGCACGCCGGGCCCGCGCGGCGGAGTTCGGGTCACCCTGAACGCACCGCGCACGTTGGCGGCCTGCGAAACGGCATTGGCCATCTCTCGCTGGAGTGGGCGCTCCACGACGCGCTCCAGCAGCTCGACATAGCGCACGCCCAACGCCTCGGCCACACGCTCTCCCAGCCGCGGCAGTAC
>DATAUL010000308.1:0-6263 GCA_036268255.1 Solirubrobacteraceae bacterium
GCACGGCGCCAGGCACGGATCGCGCTCGACGGACTGGCCGCCCCCGGCACCCGCCGGCTGCCGGGCGACGGCCCGACCCGGGTTCAGCTGGAGGCGGGCTTCGCCAGCGGGCGGGGCGATTGAGCCTCGGTCCGCTGCGACCACGCCGCCTCCGAGCCGATCCCGGTCGTGCTGCGCACCCGGACCTCGTCGAAGGTGGCCTCGGCGACGTCGTCGCGGCCGAAGAGCAGCGATCCGGCGATGCAGGCGATGAAGCCGAGCGGGACGGTGACGATCGCCGGATTGCCGAGCGGGAACGGCGCCGCGCTGTCGGGGCCCGACCACACCTGCGGGGAGAGCACGATCAGCACGATCGAGGAGATCAGGCCGATGAGGATGCCGAAGACGGCGCCGGTCGTCGTCAGCCGACGCCAGGTGAGTGACAGCAGCAGTGCCGGGAAGTTGGCCGACGCGGCGACCGCGAACGCCAGGCCGGTGAGGATCTGCACGTTGAACGTCTTGCCGGCCAGCAGCGCGATGACCACGCCGACCACGCCGATCACCGTGACCGCCAGGCGCCCGGCGCGGATCTCCTCGTGCTCGCTCGCCTGCCCGCGTCGCATCACCGACCCGTAGACGTCGTGAGCGGCCGCTCCCGAGGCGGCCAGGACGACGCCGGACACGACGGCGAGGATCGTCGTGAACGCCACCGCCGTGATCACCGCGAAGAAGATGTCGCCGCCGGCCGAGCCCGGCCCGCCGCCCAGCCGCTGGGCGAGGTACGGCGCGATCAGGTTGCCGGTCTTCCCACCCAGCTTCACGCCGGCATCCCCG
Source organism: Solirubrobacteraceae bacterium (assembly GCA_036268255.1). Lineage (GTDB taxonomy): Bacteria > Actinomycetota > Thermoleophilia > Solirubrobacterales > Solirubrobacteraceae > Palsa-465. The sequence continues at coordinate 814 of DATAUL010000308.1, forward strand.
AGGATCGCCCGGCCACCGAGCCCGATGATCGCCACGAACAGGTAGAAGACGCCGATCAGGCCGACGGCCCAGCCGACCGAGCGCCGCGCCTGGCGAGCGTCGGGCACCGTGAGGAAGCGCATCATGATGTGCGGTAGCCCGCAGGTGCCGAGCACGAACGCCAGCCCGGTGGAGATCTCGTCGACGCGGTTGGGGAACAGCAGTCCGGGGCCGCCGTAGGCCTTGCCCTGGTGCGATTGCGCCGCCGCGCGGTCGAGCAGCCGGATCGGCGAGAAGCCGAACTTGGCCAGCACCCAGATCGCCATCGTCGCCACCCCGAGGAGCAGCAGCGAGGCCTTGATGATCTGCACCCAGGTGGTTGCCACCATCCCGCCGAGGATCACGTAGGTGAGGATCGCCGCGCCGGTGATGAGCACCGCCGCCCAGTACGGGATCCCGACGAGTGCCTCGAGCAGCGACCCGGCGGCGACCGACTGGGCGACGACGTACAGCACGGCGATGCACATCGTCGAGACCGCGGAGGTCACCCGCGTGCGCCCGGCCGGCATACGCAGGGCGAGCACGTCGGCCATCGTGTAGCGCCCGGCGTTGCGCATCCGCTCGGCCAGCAGCAGCAGGAGCGGGACGAACGACAGCAGCGCGGCGATGCCCGTCAGGTAACCGTCGAAGCCCGACAGGAACATCAGGCCGGCGACGCCCAGAAACGCGGCCGCCGAGAGGAACTCGCCGGCCACCGCCATCCCGTTCTGAGCGCCGCTGATGCCGTGGCCGGCCGACCAGTAGTCAGACGCCGAGTGGATTCTCCGTGCCGCCACGAACGTGACCCCGAGCGTGACCGCCAGCACGGCGAGGAAGACGGCGATCGTCAGCCCGCGGGCGGGTGTCGAGGCGCCGAGGAGGATGGTCACCGCTCACCCTCCGGCGGACCGGGCACACCGAGGCCCTGCGCCAGCTCGGCGGAGGCCGGCTCCAGGCGGCGCTCGGCGAAGCGCAGGTACAGCCACACGAGCACCCAGGCGAGCACGGTCAGCCCGAGCAGCCACACATAGGCGACGGTCAGGCCGCCGTCGACCGAACGGGTCATGAACGGCCGGGCATAGCCGCAGAGGATCAGGAACGCGCCGACGGCGACGCTGAAGACGCCCAGAGCGATGAACATGACGCGCCGGCGCGCCGCTTCCAGCCGCGCGAACTCCGACGAGCGGGCGATCGCATGCCAGTCGATCTGGCCGTCCTCGATGGCTGAAGACCTGTCGTGGCTCTCCTCCACTGCGGCGTGCCTACCCGCTGTGCGCGACCAAAACACGACGCCCTGTCTCAGGCTGAGGCACCACGCTCACCCGCAAACCAAGGTAGGATCGGGTGACTCAATGTCCAGGTGGGTGTACGACTTCGCCGACGGCTCTAAGGACATGCGTGAGCTGCTGGGGGGCAAGGGTGCGAACGTCGCCGAGATGACTCGGGTGCTTGGTGCTGACCGGGTGCCGGCGGGCTTCACGATCACGACCGAGGCGTGCGTTGAGTACATGAACGCCGACCGCGAGGAGCCCGAGGGGATGGCCGAGCAGGTCGCCGAGGCGCTGGCGCGTCTCGAGCAGCGCGCGGAGAAGACCTTGGGCGACGGCGAGGACCCGCTGCTGGTATCGGTGCGCTCGGGCGCGCGCGAGTCGATGCCGGGGATGCTCGACACGGTTTTGAATCTCGGGCTCAACGACGAATCCGTGCAGGGCCTGGCGAAGGCGACCGAGAACGACCGCTTCGCGTGGGATTCCTACCGGCGCTTCGTGCAGATGTTCGGCAACGTCTCGCGCGGGATCTCAGGTGACAGGTTCGAGGATGCGATCAAGGCCGCCAAGGACGCGCGCTCGGTCTCAGACGACACCGAGCTCGACGTCGACGCGCTGCGGGAGCTGACCGAGGCGTTCAAGGGCATCTACTCGAAGGAGACGGGGGAGGACTTCCCCCAGGATCCGCAGGAGCAGTTGCGCTTGGCGATCCGGGCGGTGTTCGACTCCTGGGTGGGGGACCGGGCGGTGGAGTACCGCCGTCAGAACCGGATTCCCGATGACTGGGGCACGGCGGTCAACGTGCAGCAGATGGTGTTCGGCAACAAGGGCGACACGTCGGGGTCGGGGGTGGCCTTCAGCCGCGACGAGGTGACCGGTGCGCCTGAGCCGAGCGGCGACTTTCTGCCCAACGCCCAGGGCGAGGATGTCGTCTCGGGCGTGCGCACCCCGCGCGACATCTCCGACATGCAGGAGTGGATGCCCGAGGTCCATGAGCAGCTGATGGAGATCCTGCGCACGCTCGAGGCCCACTACGCGGACATGCAGGACACCGAGTTCACGGTCGAGGAGGGGCAGCTGTACATGCTGCAGACGCGTAACGCCAAGCGCCCCGCGCAGGCCGCGGTGCGCTTCGCCGTCGACGCGGTCTCAGAGCATCTGCTCTCGCGCGAGCGGGCGCTTGCGACGATCGACCCCAGCTCGCTCGACGCGCTCCTGCACCCCACCTTCGATCCCGAGGCCGACTTCGAGGTGCTCGCGTCGGGGGTGAACGCGTCGCCGGGGGCGGCCAAGGGCGAGATCGTGTTCACCGCCGCCGACGCGGTCACCGCCGCCGAGGAGGGCCGCGACGTGATCCTGGTGCGCCCGTTCACCGACGCCGAGGACGTGGCCGGCTTCTTCGCCGCCAAGGGCATCCTGACGTCCGAGGGCGGTAAGGCCTCGCACGCGGCGCTCGTCGCCCGCGGGATGGGCCGCCCGGCGGTCGTCGGCGCTCAGGCGCTCCAGATCAACCTCGAGGCCAAGACGGTCAGCGTCAACGGCACCGAGCTGCATGAGGGCGACGCGATCGCGATCGACGGCACGAAGGGCTCGGTGACCACCGACGACGTGCCGCTCGTCGAGGCCCAGGTCGACGAGAACTTCCGGCAGGTGCTCGAGTGGGCCGATGAGCTGCGGCGCATGGACGTGCGGACGAATGCCGATACCCCGCAGGACGCTCGCCGCGCGCGCGAGCTCGGCGCCCAGGGCATCGGCCTGTGCCGCACAGAGCACATGTTCATGGCCGAGGACCGCCAGCCGAAGATGCGGGCGATGATCATGGCCGACGACGCCGACTCTCGCCGGAAGGCGCTCGCCGAGCTGTTGCCGCTGCAGCAGGGCGATTTCGAGGGCCTGTTCGAGGCGATGGCCGGCCTGCCGGTGACGGTCAGGCTGCTCGACCCGCCGCTGCACGAGTTCTTGCCCAATGCCGAGGAGCTGGCCGGTCAGGTGGAGCGGGCCAAGCACGAGGGATCAGACGACCTGAAGCGCTTGGAGCGGCTGCTGGACCGGGTGCACGAGATCTCCGAGGAGAACCCGATGCTCGGCACCCGCGGCTGTCGGCTGGGGATCCTGTACCCCGAGATCTACGAGATGCAGGTCCACGCGATCCTCCGCGCTGCCAAGGCCGCCGAGGAGCCGCCCCACCCCGAGATCATGATCCCCCTCGTCGACTACGAGCAGGAGCTTCAGATCATGCGCGAACTCGTCGTGCGGATCGGCGATCAGGAGGGGCTGACCGTCGGCGAGGACTACACGGTGGGCACGATGATCGAGCTCCCACGGGCATGCTTCGTCGCCGACCGGATCGCCAAGTTCGCCGACTTCTTCTCCTTCGGGACCAACGACCTCACCCAGACGGCCCTCGGGTTCTCGCGCGACGACGTCGAGTCGGCGTTCGTGCCCCAGTACATGGAGCGCAAGATCATCGACCGCAGCCCGTTCGAGACGATCGACAAGCCGGGCGTCGGCTGGCTGGTGCGGCTCGGGGCGTGGGTCGGCCGCGAAGCCCACCCCGGCCTGAAACTCGGGATCTGCGGCGAGCACGGCGGCGACCCCGACTCGATCGAGTTCTTTCACCGGGCGGGCCTGGACTACGTATCCTGCTCGCCCTTCCGGGTCCCGATCGCCCGCATCGCGGCCGCCCAGGCAGCGATCGAGTATCCGATCGGCCGCTGGGACTGACCGCACTGTCATCGATCTGACTCCCGAAAACCAGACCACCGAGGGCGCGGAACTCTGCGTGCCTCCGGGTGTTCTGCTCAGCGTGCCCTTGACGAGATGGCGACGCGACCGCGCCGGCGCCGGCGCCGACACGCGGCCGCGGGGGCCGGCGGCGCGAGCCGCGCGGATCGCGCTGCTGCTGATCGCCGGCGGCCTGATCGCGGCGATGCTGAGCATCATCTCCTCCACCGCGACCGCGCAGCGCGGCGCCGTCGGCGGGCACGGCCACGGCGGACGGCGCCAGACGGCGCCGCTGCAGCACCCGCGTCAACCCGTAACCGCCCGGACCGCCGGTCGGCCGCCGAACATCGTGTTCGTCCTGACCGACGACCTCTCGATGGACCTGTTGCGCTTCATGCCGCAGGTCCAGGCGCTCCAATCGCGAGGGCTGTCGTTCGACAACTACTTCGTCTCGGACTCGCTGTGCTGCCCCTCGCGCTCGTCGATCTTCACCGGGAACTTCCCGCACGACACCGGCGTGTTCACCAACGCCGGCCTCGATGGCGGGATCAGCGCCTTCTACGAACACGACGACGAGTCGAACTCGTTCAACGTGGCCCTGCACGACGCCGGCTATCGCACGGCGATGATGGGCAAGTACCTCAACGGCTATCTGCAGGGCCCCACGCGGTCACCGGTGCCCAGCACCTACGTGCCTCCCGGCTGGGACCAGTGGGACGTTCCCGGCTATGCCTACGCCGAGTACAACTACACGCTCAACGAGAACGGGCGTCTGCACAACTTCGGCCATCGCCCCGCCGACTACCTGACCGACGTGCTGACCCGCAAGGGCGTGCAATTCGTCAACGGCTCGGCGTCCGCGGGCCGGCCGTTCTTCCTCGAGCTGGCGACGTTCGCCCCCCACGATCCGTACACCCCGGCGCCTCGCGACGCCAACGACTTTCCCGGCCTGCAGGCCCCGCGACCGCCCAACTTCGATGTCCTGCCAACGAACGCGCCGACCTGGCTGGCGGGCCATCCCCCGCTCAGCCCCAAGCGGATCGCGCTGATCAACCGCGCCTTCCGGCGACGCGTTCAGGCCGTGCAGGCCGTCGACGACATGCTCAAGAAGATCGAGCGGGCACTGGCCGCCAGGGGACAGCTGAACAACACCTACCTCGTGTTCAGCTCCGACAACGGCCTGCACACCGGCGAATACCGGCTCAATCCCGGCAAGCTGACCGCCTTTGACACCGACATCCACGTGCCGCTGGTCATCGCCGGGCCCGGCGTGCCCGGCGGCGTCAGCACCGACGCGATGGCGGAGAACATCGACCTCGCCAAGACCTTCGAGGAGATCGGCGGCACGACGATGCCCTCCGACGGACACAGCCTGCTGGGCTTGATGGGCGGCGGGATTCCGCTCGACTGGCGAGACGCCATCCTCGTCGAGCATCACGG
>DATAUL010000309.1:0-16244 GCA_036268255.1 Solirubrobacteraceae bacterium
GCGGCGTACAGCGGCGGCTGGCTCGACGAGGTTCTGATGCGGATCGCCGACGTGTTCATGGCCTTTCCGCAGATCGTGCTGGCGCTGCTGCTCGTCACCGCGTTCGGCCCCAAGGTGTGGCTGATCGTGCTCACCGTCGGCATCTCCCATGCCCCGCGCGTCGCCCGCGTGATCCGCGGCGCTGCCGTGCAAATCGTCGAGCGCGACTTCGTCAAGGCCGCCGAGGCGGTCGGCGAGCCGCGGCGGCGGATCATCTTCGGGGAGCTGTTGCCCAATGTGACGAGCCCGCTGCTCGTCGAGCTCGGGCTGCGGCTGACCTACTCGATCGGGTTGATCGCCGGGATCAACTTCCTCGGGCTCGGCCTGCAGCCCCCCACCTCCGACTGGGGGCTGATGGTCAACGAGAACCGCCTGGCCCTCACCTTCCAGCCGTGGGGGGTGCTGCTGCCGATCATCGCGATCGCGCTGCTGACGATCGGGACCAACCTGCTGACCGACGCCTTCGCCCGCGCCGCGATCGGCATCGACCGAGGGGAGTGACGATGGCAGTCGAGCAACAGCAGCCGCCGGCCGCGTCTCAGGCCGTCAACGTCCGTGACCTGAAGATCGTGCTGCTGCGCGGCGGCGAGGACATCGTCGACGGGATCGGACTGGAGGTCTCCGCCGGCGAGGTGCTGGGCCTCGTCGGCGAGTCGGGCAGTGGCAAGACGACCGTGGGGATGGCCCTGCTGGGCTACTGCCGTCCCGGCGGCAAGGTCTCCGGCGGCGAGGTGATGATCGACGGGCGCTCGCTTCAGGAGCTGCGCGCGGGTGAGCTGCGCCGGCTGCGCGGCGGAACGGTGTCCTACATCCCCCAGGATCCGGGCACCTCGCTGAACCCGGCCTTGCGCATCCAGCGCCAGCTGACCGAGATCCTTCAGGCGCACATCCCTGACCAGAACGACGAGCAGCGCATGACCCGCGTGCGCGAGGCCTTGGAGGAGGTGGCGCTGCCCTCCGACGACGAGTTCCTCAGGCGCTATCCCCACCAGCTCTCCGGCGGCCAGCAGCAGCGCGTGGCGATTGCCATGGCGTTCGCCAACCGCCCGCACGTGATCGTCTGCGACGAGCCGACAACGGGCTTGGACGTCACCACCCAGGCGCGCGTGCTCCAGACCATCCGCGAGCTCTGCCAGCAGCACCAGGTGGCCGCGCTGTACGTCAGCCACGACCTGGCGGTCGTCGCCGAGCTCGCCGACCACGTGGCGGTCATGTACGCCGGGCGGATCGTCGAGCGCGGACCGCGCGACGCGATCTTCTCGGCGCCCCGTCATCCCTACACGCGCAAGCTGTTGCGGGCCGTCCCTGACCTGGCCGGCAAGCGCGCCGTCGTCGGAATCGCCGGCCGGGCGCCACTGCCAGGACAGCGTCCGGAGGGCTGCTTCTTCCACCCTCGCTGCGACCTGGCGATCGACAAATGCCAAGAGGCGTTCCCGCTGCCCACGGCATTCGACGGCGGGTCACATCTGGTCTGCTGTTATCGCGCCGAGGATGCCCCCGGCGAGCTGCCGACGACCGGGGAGCTCGCGACCGCGACCGAGGCCGGCGACGTCGTCATGTCGGTCGTCAACGTCAACGCCAGCTACGGCTCTCACCACACGCTGTTCGACCTTAACTTCGACGTGCGGCGCAACGAGTGCGTCGCGCTGGTCGGCGAGTCGGGCAGCGGCAAGACGACCCTCGCCCGGTGCGTCGCCGGCCTGCACCACCAGTGGACCGGGGACATCACGCTCGGCGACGCAGCCCTTGCGCCGTCGTCGCGCAAGCGCTCCAACGACGCCCGCAAGCAGATCCAGTACGTGTTTCAGAACCCCTACGCGTCGCTGAACCCGCGAAGGACGGTCGGCCAGACGATCGCTCGCCAGCTGCAGCTGTTCGAGGGGGGTGGAAAGGGTTACGTCAAGAGCGAGATCGGCCAACGGGTGGGCGAATGCCTCGAGCGCGTGGCGCTCTCGGCGGCGGCCGCCAACCGGTACCCCGACCAGCTGTCCGGCGGCGAGCGCCAGCGCGTGGCGATCGCCCGGGCCCTGGCCGCCGAGCCGTCGCTGCTCGTCTGCGACGAGATCACCTCCGCGCTCGACGTCTCGGTGCAGGCGGCGATCGTCGAGCTGCTGCGCGAGCTGCGGACCCAGACCGGCTTGAGCATGCTGTTCATCACTCACAACCTGGCCCTGATCCGGACGATCGCCGACCGCGTGATCGTGATGACCGAGGGACGAATCGTCGAGTCCGGTCCAACGCTTGACGTGTTCAACTCCCCCAGCGCCGAGTACACGGGCAAGCTGCTGGCCAACACGCCGACCGTCGAAGCCGCCCTCGGCCGATGAACACCGAGGCATTCATCACCTGCGCCGTGACGGGCGCGGGCGATACGACGGCGCGTAGCGCCCATGTGCCGGTCACCCCCGACGCGATCGCTGCCTCGGCGATCGAGGCCGCTCACGCCGGAGCCGCCGTCGTCCACATCCACGCGCGCGATCCATCGACGGGGCAGGGCTCCCGCGATGTCGCACTCTACGCGGCGGTCGTCGACCAGGTGCGGGCTGCCGACATCGACGTGGTCGTCAACCTGACGGCCGGGATGGGCGGAGACCTTGTGCTCGGCGGGCCCGACACCCCGCTGCCACTGGATGACGCCGGGACCGACATGGTGGGCGCGACCGAGCGTCTCGCCCACGTCGCCGCGCTGCGCCCGGAGATCTGCACGCTGGACTGCGGCACGATGAACTTCGCCGCCGGCGGCGACTACGTGATGGCCAACACGCCGCAGATGCTGCGGGCGATGGCCGCCCAGATCCGCGAGTTGGGCGTGCGCCCGGAGCTGGAGGTGTTCGACTACGGGCAGCTCGTGATGGTCAAGGATCTGATCGACGAGGGCCTGATCGACGACCCGGTCCTGATCCAGCTGTGCATGGGCATCCGCTACGGCGCGCCTGACGATCCCGGCTCGCTGCTCGGTCTCGTCTCGCTGCTCCCGCCGGGATCGGTGTTCTCGGCCTTCTCGATCGGTCGGATGCAGCTGCCCTACGTGGCGATGGCGGTACTCGCCGGGGGCAACGTCCGCGTCGGGCTCGAGGACAACCTGTACGCCGGGCCCGGCGAGAAGGCGACCAACCGCGAGCTGGTGGCGCGCGCGGTGACGATCCTGAAGGCGATGAACGTCCGCGTGCTCAGGCCCGCCGAGGTCCGCGAGCGCCTGGCGCTGCACGGGGCGGGTGAGTGACATCTGACGCCGAGCAGTTGCCCCGCCGGGTGGGGCTGCTCGGAGCCGGCGTGATCGGCAGCGGATGGGCGGCGCGCTTCCTGCTCGCCGGCGCCGACGTGTGCCTGTTCGACCCGGCCCCCAGCGCCGGCGACACGGCGCGCGCCGCCCTGGACCGCGCCCGCCGGGCGTGGCGGCGGCTCACGCTCGTTCCCCCACCCCCCGAGGGACGGCTCACGCTGGCCGCCACCATCGAAGAGGCGGTGGCCGGCGCCGAGCTCGTGCAGGAGTCGGCCCCCGAACGCCAGGCGCTCAAGGCGGAGCTGCTGCGAGCTGCCGACGCCGCCGCGGCGCCCGACGCGATCATCGCCAGCTCCACGTCGGGGCTGTTGCCGTCGCGGCTCGTACGGTCGATGACCCGGCCTGAGCGGTTCGTCGTCGGCCATCCGTTCAACCCGGTGTACCTGCTCCCGCTGGTGGAGGTGTTGGGGGCAGACGGGACTTCGCCGGAGACTGTCCGGCGAGCGGCGGCGATCTACCGCGCCGCCGGCATGCGCCCGCTTGTCGTCCGCCACGAGATCGACGGCTTCATCGCCGACCGTCTGCTCGAGGCGCTGTGGCGCGAGGCGCTGTGGCTGGTCGCCGACGACGTGGCCACGGTCGAGGAGGTCGACGACGCGATCCGCTTCGGCGCCGGCTTGCGGTGGTCGGCGATGGGGACGTTCCTGACCTACCGGCTGGCGGGCGGGGAGGCGGGGATGCGCCATTTCATGGCCCAGTTCGGGCCGGCGCTGCAGCTGCCGTGGACCCGGTTGACCGACGTGCCGGACCTCGATGACGCGCTGCTCGACAAGCTGGTCGCCCAGTCCGACGCCCAGGCGGCGGGACGCTCGATCGCCGAGCTCGAGCAGCTGCGCGACGACTGCCTGGTGGCGGTGCTCTCGGGGCTGCGCGGCCAGGACTTCGGGGCCGGCGAGACGGTGGCGCAGACCGAACGCCGCTGGCTGTCGGTCGCCGCGACCCGCGTCGCTGCGAACGCCGCCGCCCCGGCGGACGGGCTGCTACGCCTCCACGAGGCGATTGTCGCCCCCGAGTGGATCGACTACAACGGTCACATGACCGAGTACCGCTACCTGCAGGTGCTGGCCGACACCACCGACGCGTTCCTCGCGCACATCGGCGCCGACCCCGGATATGTGGCTGCCGGCCACTCCTATTACACGGTGGAGTCCCACCTGCGCCACCTCGGCGAGGCCCACGCCGGCGATCGGCTGTCGGTCACCACCCGGCTGCTCGGCCACGACGAGAAGCGCCTTCACCTCTTCCACGAACTACGCCGCTCCGGGGAGGCGGGGCTGGTGGCCACCGGCGAGCACATGCTGCTCCACGTCGACGCGTCCGCCGGGCGCGCCGCCCCCGCCGGCGCCGCCGTGCTCGCCGAACTGGGCCGGATCGCCGCCGGCCAGGCCGGCCTGCCGGCGCCCGAGGGCGCGGGGCGGCACATCGAGGGCGAGCGGCTGGCGCCCGGCGCGATGCACCACTGATCTGATCGCGCCCAGCGGCCGCGCACCGCTCGCCGAGCCTGCTTGAACGTATTTGTGCAATCGCCGTGGAGCGCCTAGTCTACGTCGCAGTCCGTGGACCCGACGCCGGAGGAGCAGATGCCCGAGAAGATGTGGAGTGGAGAGCCATTCTGGGGGCTCGGCTACGAGTGGGATCCGGAGTGGGTCCTCACCGATCGTCAGCGGGAGCTCCGCGACCTGCTGATCGAGCTGTCCGAAAAGGAGATGCGCGCCAACGCGAAGGTCTCCGACGACAACCTCGAGTACCCGCGTCGCAACCTCGAGCTCCTCGGCGAACACGGCTTCCTTGCGCTGACCGTCCCTACCGAGTACGGGGGCCTCGGCGAGGACCACGTCGGCTTCGCGATGACGTGCGAGACGATCGCGCGCTACGCCTGCGCCTCGACCGCGATGTGTTACGTGATGCACATGGCCGCGGTCAACACGATCATGCTGCGCCCCACCGAGGCCCTGATCGAGAAGTACATCAAGCCCCTCAACAGCGGCAAGATCGGGACGCTCTCCTATTCCGATCCTGAGACCGGCTCGCACTTCTGGTATCCGATCTCCTCGGGCGCCGAGCGCTCCAACGGCGGCTACAAAGTCAACAAGAAGGCCTCGTGGACGACCAGCGGCGGCTTTGCCGACTTCTACGTCGTGCAGACAACCAGCCCGGACTTCACCGGCTACGACGATCTCTCGGTGTTCGTGATCGACGGCGGGGACGTCAAGTCCCAGCCCTCGACCTGGGATGCCCTCGGCCTGCGCGGCAACCAGTCGGGCCCGATCCAGGTGGAGGACGTCTCCATCCCGGGCGACCAGATCGTCGGTCCCGAGGGTGACGGCGCCGCCTCCAACGACGAGTCCGTCGACCCCTGGTTCCTGATCGGCTCCTCCTCGGTGTGGAACGGGATCGCACTGGGCGGGATCGACATCGCCAAGCGCCAGACCACGCGCAAGAAGCACGTCGACGTGGGCCTGCGAGTCGCCGACTACCCCACGATCCAGGATTACGTCGGCGAGGCCGTGATGGACACCAACGCGGCGCGACTGTTCGTGTTCTCGGTCGCCCAGGCGATGGACGAGGCCACCGAGCACAACACCAAGCGGATGGCCCCTGGGGAGTTCGCGCGCGCCAACTTCCTGCACTGGGCGTGGCAGATCAAGTTCGTCGCCGCCAAGAACACCGCCCACGTCGTCGACAAGATGCTGCACGCCTGCGGTGGATCGGGCTACAAGCGCGACATGGAGATGGAGCGCTACCTGCGCGACGCCAAGGCCGGCTGGGTGATGGGCCCAACCAACGAGGTCCTGCGCCAGTTCGTTGGCAAGGCGGTGCTGCTCGGGTTCGACTCCCTGGACTATTGGAACCAGACCTACAACCGACGGGCGGTCGAGAACGAGCTCAAGAAGCTCGACGACGACGGTAAGCGCAAGCTCGCCGAGGAGCTGCTCGCCCAGGTGGAGAAGGCCTCCTCCGGCGCGCCGGCTTAGGGGGGTCGTCGTGGCGACGCTCACCGCGCCCGGTCTGCTCGTCGTCGACCGGGCGCTCGAAATCCATCCCGTCCGACCGGGCGGCGCGACCGTGGTCGCGCTTCACGGCGATGACCAGCTGACGATCGTCGACCGCCACGGCGGGCAGACCGCCGAGCTGACGACGATCGGCGCGCCGCTCGGACCGGCGCTGGATGCCGACGCGACGGTGCTGCGCTCCGGAGCGGTCGCGGTGCCGGGTCTGAATCCTCTGGAGGCTCGCTGCACTCGGTTGTTCGGGCCACACTCCCAGCGGGGCAGCGAACTGGAGTTCAGCGCGGTCGGGGAAACGACGGTGATCGTCGCCGCGCCCGGCGGGCGGGTGATCGACGGGGACGCGCCCGCCACCGAGCTCCAGCTTCGCGTGCGACGCGCCGTGCCCCGTTCGCCCGACGAGATCGAGCTGCCACCGCCGCTGGCCGAGCCGCGGCTGGACTTCCGCGTCGACCGCGCCTCGGCGCTCAGCTACGAGGTCCGCGCCGGCGAGTACATCCAGATCATCGATGTGCAGGGCAAGCAGTGCTCGGACTTCCTCGCGTTTCATGCCGGCAAGCTGCATGCGGGTGTCGAGCGGGGTCTCGACGGAGTCGTCACCCGCACGCTGATGGGCAACGCCTATCCCCAGCCGGGACTGCACGGCAAGTTCTATGACCTCGACATGGACCCGCTCGTCGAGGTGGTGCAGGACACCGTCGGGCGCCATGACACCTTTGCCCTTGCCTGCCAGGCCAAGTACTACGAGGACCTCGGCTACCCGGGCCACATCAACTGCACCGATAACTTCAACGCCGCGCTGCGCGAGTTTCAGATCGCGCCCCGCAAGGGCTGGGAGGCGTTGAACTTCTTCTATAACACCGCGTTCGATTCCAGCATGCAGCTGATCTCCGATGAGCCGTGGTCGCGGCCGGGCGACTACGTGATGTTGCGCGCGATGGAGGACCTCGTCTGTGCGTCGTCGGCCTGTCCCGACGACATCGATCCCTCGAACGCCTGGGAGGTGACGGATGTCCATGTCCGCGTCTATGCGCCGCAGAACCGCTTCTCGATGGCCATCGCTCGGCGGGTGACCGCCGATGCCGAGCCGGTGCTGACGCGCGAGACCGCGTTTCACTCCCGCACCGGTGCCCTGACCAAGAGCTTCGTGGAGTACCGCGGCTACTGGCTGCCGCACTGCTTCAACAACGAGGGCGCGATCGCCGAATACTGGGCGTGCCGCGAGCGCCTGGCGGTGATGGACCTGTCTCCCCTGCGCAAGTGGGAGGTGCTCGGTCCCGACGCCGAGACGCTCATGCAGAACCTGGTGACGCGCAACATCCGCAAGCTGGCTGTCGGGCAGGTCGTCTACACCGCGCTGTGCAACGAGACCGGTGGGATGATCGACGACGCCACCGTCTTCCGCCTCGGCGACGACAACTTCCGCTTCGTCGGCGGCGACGAGTACGACGGCGTCTGGATGCGCGAGCTGGCCGATCGGCTCGGCCTGAAGGTGTGGATCAAGCCAACGACCGATCAGCTGCACAACATCGCGGTGCAGGGCCCGCTCAGCCGCGAGGCGCTCAGCGAATTTGTCTGGACGCCGCCGTCGCAGCCCTCGCTGGAGGAGCTGAAGTGGTTCCGCTTCCTGATCGGGCGGATCGGCGGGCACAACGGCACGCCGATCATCGTGTCGCGCACGGGCTACACCGGCGAGCTCGGCTATGAGCTCTTCTGCCACCCCTCCGACGGCGAGGCGGTATGGGACGCGGTCTGGAAGGCGGGCGAGCCGCGGGGCCTGCTGCCGCTCGGCCTGGAGGCGCTCGACATGCTGCGGATCGAGTCCGGATTGATCTTCGCCGGCTACGAGTTCGACGACCAGGTCGACCCGTTCGAGGCGGGTATCAGCTTCGCGGTGGCGTTGGACGGCGAGGACTTCGTCGGGCGCGACGCGCTGCTCGAGCGCTCCGAGCACCCGCAACGGCGGTTGGTCGGGCTCGAGCTGGAGGGCAACGAGACGGCCGGCCACGGCGACGAGGTCTACGTCGATCGCCGACGTGTGGGCGTCGTCACCAGCGGGACGCGGAGCCCCACGCTGCGCAAGAACGTCGCCCTGTGTCGCATGAACGTTGGCTACTCGGAGCTCGAGACGGCGGTCGAGGTCGGCAAGCTCGACGGACTGCAGAAGCGGATCCCCGCCAAGGTCGTACGCTTCCCCTTCTATGACCCGGAGAAGAAGCGCCCCCGGTCGTGACGGTGAGTGACCGCGAGGGCATCGCTCGGCTGACCCGGGTGGCCAAGGTGGCCGCTCCGGTCCAGAGCACCGGGATGATGCCCCCGTTCCGGTCGGCGGTGTCATCGCGAGTCCCCTCCCCTCCGCGGACGGCGATCGAGGCGCCCACAGGCGTCGCCAAGCTGACGCCCAAGTCCGCCCAGGCCGAGGCGGCCGCGCGCGAGCTGCGCACCGTCATGGGCCGCTTCGCCACCGGCGTGACAGTCGTCACGACCACCCACAAGGACACGATTCACGGGATGACGGCCAACGCGTTCCTCTCGGTGTCGCTGCGCCCGCCACTCGTGCTCGTCTCCCTCGGCCGCTGCCGGATGAGCGAGATGCTGCCCCGCACCGGCCGCTACGGCGTCAGCGTGCTTGCCTCAGACCAGGAGCACTTCGCCGCCCACTTCGCCGGCCAGCGGGCGTCCGAGGTCGCGCCTGAGTTCGTCTGGGAGGACGACCTCCCCCACCTCGGCGGCGCTCTGGCCCATGTCGGCTGCCGCGTCGTCGACGTCCATCCCGCCGGCGACCACGTCCTGTGGATCGGCGAGGTCCAGCACCTCAGCCACCGCGACGGCGAGCCGCTGCTGTTCTACACCGGGCGTTTCGGCACCCTGCGCGAGGTCTCGGACCGCTCCAAGCAGCCCTGAGCACGCGGGCGATACCGGAAGCCACGGTTCCTCCCTCGCCCGACAATCCCGTTCTCAGGGGTGATCCCGGGGCGGCCGGCGGCCGATCCGCGCGACGATCTGACCGCGGTTGCGGACGACGAGTCCGACCGCGACCGCGACCACGATCCACAGGACCGCCCGCCCCAGCGAGTCCCCGAACGCGACTCCCAGACCCACTCCCAGCGCCAGCCAGAACACGATCTGGGCCAGCAGCTTGGCCCGATGGGTCCGCAGCTCGTGCATCAGCTGTCGCCCACGATCCACACCAGGCAGTCGGCCCGCCGGCGCACGCGGCGGGCCGCCACCGTCAGCCACCAGCGCGGCGTGCGCGCCGGGTCGGGCCCGAGGACGACGAGGCCGGCCCGCCGTTCGGAGATCAGCTCGATCAGCGCGGCGAGCGGCCGCCGGCTGGAGATCCGCAGAAGCTCGGTGCGGACGCCCGCAGCCGCAGCCCGGGCGGCGGTCTCGCGCACGGCGTCGAGGTCCTCCTCGTGGGGCAGGGTGGCGTGCTCCCGGGCCAGCATCAGCGTCGTCGGATGCGGGGGCAGCCACAGCATGTTGGCCACGATCAGATGCGGGTGGGCCGGGTTGGATTCGACTGCGCTTTCGATCGCCATCCGTTCGGCGCGCGGATCGACGCGCACCGAGAGCGTCGCCAGGATCACCGGCCGGGCCGCGGACGGCACAACCGGCACCGCCTCCGCGGGGCGGCGGGTGGGTCGCGCAGTGCTGGGCACCGAGGCCATCGACGATCGATGATCGCACCCTCCGGGCGGATGATCACCGCGCCGAACGTCGCTCCGCCTGTACAAACTTGTGCAAAGTGCATTGACCCAATTTGTACAGACTGTTATAAAGGCAGCTCTGAAGCGCCGGGGAGCGACTCGAGGACCGGGATCCTCCGGCGCCAAGCCAACTGAGGAGGGATGACGTTTGGCCACTGCCACCGTTGAGGAGGTCCAGCTCCTGAAGACGCTGCGATGGTGGGACGGCTTCGTCATCGCGCTCTGCAACCCGGGATTCCTACTCGGCAGCCTTGGCTTTACCCTCGGCATCTTCGGCGTCGTGGGCTCGATGATCCTGTGGGGGCTGTCGGCGGCCATCGGGATGCTTCAGGCCTGGATCTACTCCGAGCCGGCGACGATGTTCGGCCACCGCAGCGGCGGCATCGCGCTCTACGCCCACGAGGGGTGGCGGAAGTACACGACGCTTGTCGGCCCGCTGTCATCGTTCGGTTACTGGATCGGCTGGTCGGTCGTGCTCTCGATCTTCGGAAAGATCATCGGCGACCTCGCGGTCGCGCAGTGGTGGCCCAACTCCGGCCTCTCGATCGGCTTTCTCGGCAACACGCTGACGCTGGCGTCGTTCATCGCGATCGGCTGCATCATCTTCGTCTGGGCCTTCAACATCATCGGCCTGCGCGCCGCCGTGTGGTTCACCTACCTGTGCGCTGCGCTGCTGATGGTGCCGCTCGTGCTGTTCGTGATCGTCCCGTACTTCACCGGACACTGGCACTCGTCCAACGTCCACGCCACCTTCACCGGACCGTGGGGCGGCGTCAAGCTGGCGATCGTCTACATGTTCATCCTCGCCTGGTCGGCGTACGGGACGGAGGCATGCGCGACGTTCGCCCCGGAGTACAAGACGATCCGCGACACCCACCAGGCGCTGCGCAGCGCCGCCATGTTCATGTTGCTCGTCTGCCTGCTGCTGCCGCTCGGGCTCGGCGGCATCGACGGCGTCTCCAAAGCGGTCACCACCGGCGCCGAGGGCCAGTTCTACACCCAGGCGATGGGAACGCTCGTCGGCCACGGGGCGGCGAGCTTCTTCACGATCTGCATCATCGGCAGCCTGCTGCTGTCGATGACCTCGTCGACCTCGGACGCCGGACGCGCCCTGTACGGGATCTCGCGCGCCGGCATGACGATCAAGGGATTCGGGGTGCTCAATCGCTTCCACGTCCCCGCCCGCGCGATGACGTTGGACCTCGGGGTCAACATCCTGCTCGTGCTGCTGATCAAGTCCAACCTGGCGATCCTGTATCTGAGCAACATCGGCTACGTGTTGGCGCACGTGTTCGCACTCAGTGGCTTCCTGCTCTTGCGTCGCGACCGACCCAACTGGCCACGACCGATCAAGGTGGCCCGCGGCTGGCTGCCGGTCGCGGGGTTCCTCTGCGCTCTGAACCTCGTGTTCCTCATCGTCGGGGCGCTGGCGCCGAAGCTCAACGGCTACGGCACGTGGACGGACTTCTGGATCGGCATCGCCGTGCTCGCCGGCTCCCTGGTGCTGTTCGTCTTCCGCCGCGTCGTCCAGGACGGCGAGTCGGTGCAATTCCGCGATCACCCGCCGGTCGAGCCCACCGACGAGGAGCGCGCGCTGCTGCTGGCCGGTAGCGAAGCTCCGGTCTCGGCGCTCGCATGATGAAGACGATCGTCGTCGCCGTCGACGAGAGCGAACCGTCTCGGCGTGCGCTCGAGCGGGCGGCGATGCTGGCCAGGGCGTTCGACTCCCACCTCGTGGTGACCACGGTCGTGCCGGCGAACCCCTCGGCGGCGCCGCGGTCGATCGGGACCGACCCCGTGGAGGACGAGACCGAGCATCGCACCGAGCTGGCGGCCGCCCGGCGGTACCTGGAGGGCGAGTCGCTACTCGCCGAGTATGTGGAGGCCGTCGGTCACGAGGGCCAGTCGATCGTGACCGTCGCTCGCGAACGTTCGGCGGATCTGATCGTGATCGGCACCCGGGAGCCTCCGCTGCTCGTCCGCCTGCTCGGCAACGCCGTCTCGGACGTGGTGACCCACCACGCCCGCTGCGACGTGCTGATCGTCCACTAGCGTCGCAAACCGAAAGTGCGGCGACGATCAGTCGCGCGCGGAGGCGGCCGCGGCCCGCGCCAGCCGCGGTCGGATGTCGGCGCACTCCGCGCAGATCTCCTCGGGCACCAGGCCGGTCCGCATCAGCAGCGCGAACGCCTTGCAGCCGAGGCAGTAGCCGAAGATCGACTCCAGCCCGGCGGCCGGGATGAAAAGGATCAGCACGATGTCGGCAGCGGTGTGGTCGCCGAGCACGAGGCCGAGGATCAGCGCGGCGGTCGACATGACCGTCCCCATCCCCTGGGCAAAGCGCTTGGGGGGCCCGGAGACGGGGTCGGGCTCGCCGAGGCGTGGAGCGATCACGTTCATCGCCGTCCAGGCCAGCGGGCTGAGCGTCGGGCCGGTGAGCACGCGGGCCCAGAAGCCGTAAGCCAGCGGAACGAGCAGCCAGTACCAGCCGGTCAGCAGGATCACGATGACCGTGACCAGGACGACGCCGGCCACCGTCCGCGCCGCCTTGTCGTTGACCGGGTTGGGGAAGCTGAACACGCTCCGGATTCTATTCCTCACCGGACCGGTGCGGTTGGGGTCGGCTTCTCGAACACGAGCCGGTAGTGATCGAGGAGCTCGCGCTCGAAGCAGATCCGGTTGGCGCTGACGCCCGACGTGAACGCCAGCCGGAACTCGCGGCTGGTCAGCCACCGCGGCACGAGCCGCAGCTTCAGCAGCGACTTGCGCAGAGCGGGGGTCCCGATCCGCGCATTCCACTGGTTGATCGTCTCGATGTAGTCCAGGCGGCCGCTGACGGCCGAGACCAGCCGGAAATGCGGCTCGGCACAGCGGACGATCTGCTCCCGCCCCGACGGCAGGAATGATCCCGGGAACTGGCAGCCCAACAACGCCAGGATCCATGCGTCGGAGTTGCGCGGGGCGTTGGTGCTGACCTGCTCGGTCGCGATCATGTTGCGCCCGAAGACCATCGTCTGGAGATACAGCCGGCCACCGTCGGGCAGGACGCCTGCGACGCGAGCGAAGAAGTCGCCGTAGATCGCCTCCTGGCGCCCGGCACGGTGCTCGGCCGGCGAGCAGAAGTGCTCGAACGCCCCGAGGCTCGCGACCGCGTCGAACGGGCCGAACGTCTGGTGCTCGATCTGTCGGGCGTCGCGCAGATGGACATCGAGGCCGTGGCGCCTGCAGGACGCGGCCTGCGCCGAGGACAGCGTCACCCCGACGCCGTTCGCGCCGGCACCGCGGATGTAGGCGAGGAGCCCGCCCCATCCGCAGCCGAGGTCGAGCACGCGTCGCCCTGGCTCAATCCCGATCGCCGCGGCCACGTAGTCGTGCTTGCGCCGCTGAGCCTGCTCGAGGCTCAGGGAGAAATCGCCGTCGTACTTGGCGCCGCTGAAGTCCGCCAGCTCGCCCAAGCTCAAGCGGACGATGCGATCCGTCAGCGAGTACGTGAAGTCAAGATCGCGGCGCTGAGCCATTGATCCCAACGGCGTCCAGGCGCTGGCAGATCTCGTCGTAGAGGCCGGTGACCTCTCCGACCACGCGCGCTGTCGTCCGCAGGTCGTCATCCGAGACGCCGGCCAGCTTCTCCTCCCAGCGCTGCTGCCAACCCGCGAGCTTGTGCTCCAACAACTCCCAGCCGTCGTCGGTCAGCGACACGTTGCAGACCCGCCGGTCCGTGGTGCTGCGATGGCGCTCGACGATACCGGCCGCCTCCAGGTGGTCCAGCATAGCCGTCACCGTGGCGGGGTTGAGGTCGGCGCTGCGCGCCAGCTCCCCGGCCGTCATCTCGCGCTCGCGACCGAGCGCCGCGAGCGCGCGAATCTGCGCGAACGTCAGCTCGCCGGGACGGTTGTGATCACGACCGCGGAGCCGTCGCTCGGCGCCGGTCATGTGCGCGAGAGCCGAGCGGAGCGCCTCGATCTGCGGCCGGGGGCCGTCGCCGCTGGTCATGCCGCCTCGAGCAGCGGTGCGTCTTCGGGGAGCAGCTCGGCGGTCTCCTTCCGGCGGGTCCGGCGCTCGATCCGCATCAGCAGGAACGTCGGCAGCAGGCCCACGAGCGTCACACCCATGACCCACAGGTAGGTGTGCGCGAAGCCGGAGGCGAGCTGTGACTGGGTGTGAGCGGTCTTGATGTGGCCCTGAAGCACGACCGCGATGACCGCGGTGCCGAGGGATCCCCCGACCCGCTGCAGCACGGTGAGCTGTGGGCTGGCGTCGTTGACCTGCTCGCGAGAGAGAACCGAGAACGCTGCCGTCATCGCCGGCATGATCGCCAGCCCCACGCCAACACCCCGTACCAGCATCGCCGTTCCGATCGCCGCGAACGGGGTGTTGGCCGTCACGAGGACGAAGGGGATCGTGGCCACCGCCAGGATCACGCCCCCGATCAGGGACGTGCGACCGGCGCCGAGGCGCTGTGTCAGTCGCCCGGAGAGGAACATGCCCAGCCCCCCGCCGAGTCCCTGGGGGATCAGCAGCAGGCCGGTGTCGATCGCGGACTGACCGCGGACGGTCTGGAAGTACAGCGGCATCAGGATCATCGCGCCGAACAGCGCGGCACCGAGGCAGAAGGTGACGATCGATGCGGCCCGGAAGGCCGGGTTGCGGAACAGGCTGAGATCGAGCAGCGGATGCTCGGTCCGCCGCGAGCGCACGATGAACAGGGTCAGGAGCACGATGCCGGCGAGAATCGGCCCGAGTACCGAGGAGGCGGTGAGGCTCCCCGCGGTCTCGCTCTCCGACAGCCCGTAGGTGATGCCGACCACGCCGGCCGCGGCGAGCACGAGCCCGATCACGTCGAGTCGTCCGGCCTGGGCGGAGCCGGCCTCGTCGTGCGGGAGCAGCCGCCACGCGAGCGCGAAGGCCAGCACGCCCACGGGCGCGTTGATCAGGAAGATCCACTCCCATCCGACCGTCTGCAGCAGCAGGCCACCGAGCGTCGGACCGAAGACGGGCGCGAGCACGATCGGAACGCCGATGAAGCTCATCACCTTGGGAAGGTTGCGCGGGCCGGACGCCTTCACGAGGATCATCTGGCCGATCGGGGTGATCATGCCGCCGCCGATTCCCTGGACGACGCGGAAGGCGATCAGTTCGCTGCTCGTCGTCGCCAGGGCGCAGAGCGCCGAGCCCAGTGTGAAGACGACGAGGGCGATCAGGTACAGGCGTCGCGCGCTGTAGCGCCGCACCGCCCAACCGGTCACCGGGATCACCGCCGCCAGCGACAGCAGGTACCCGGTGATGACCCATTGGATGCTGCCCAGCGAGGCGTGCAGATCGCCCGAGAGATCGTGCAGGGCGACGTTGACGATCGTCGTATCGAGCACGGACATGATCGCGCCGAGGATCACGACGATCGCCACGCGCATCACGTGCGGCTCGATGCGCGTCGATCCGCCGGTGGAGGAAGCGGGTGAACTCATTTGGTAACAAAAGATTAGCTCCCTAATCTTTTGTTGTCAAGAGGTCTGGCCGCCTCCGCGGCGGCTGACCGCGACGGAGCGCGTCAGTCGGGTTCGATCTGCCAGGTCGGCAGGTCGGCGAGCGCCTCGCGGTAGCGGCGACGGTGCAGCGGGCGAAAGAACATGCTCCAGCTGGTGGCGAGGATCGCCACCACGAGCAGCCCGCCGAGCGCCTTGCCGACGACGATGCACGCGATCACCGCGACCAGCGCCAGCAGGCTGATCGCGATCGGCACGCGCCGGAAGCGCAGCTGCGTGGCGCGGATGGCGGTGTACTGGTCGACCGGGATCTTGGCGGTATCCCAGGACCGCGAACACTTCTCACAGGTCCAGCGCTCGCCGTAGCGCAGGTGCCGCGTCTCTCCGCACTCGCACGTCAGCGTGATCGGCGGCCCGCGCCTCACCGACCGGGGGATCGTCGCGGGCGTCGGTACGGGCTCCTCCATCGGTCCCCCGGTGCTCAACCTTCGCTGAGCGCCTCCGGCTGTTCCGGCGCGGGACGCTCCTCCAGGGGCTCGAAACCCTGCAGGACCGTCGGCTTGTAGTCGGTGCCGACCATCTTGGAGTCGGCCACCCACGGCCCGAGCTCAGGCTGCGGGAACTTGCAATACAGGCTCTTGAGCTGGATCCCGTAGGAGTTGCCGCTCTGCAGGTGCGTGATCAGCACCTTGCGCGCCAGCTCGTCCTCGCGGCCGGCCGG
>DATAUL010000310.1:0-7232 GCA_036268255.1 Solirubrobacteraceae bacterium
TTCCTCTCGGGCGTCGGCGCCCAATACGAGTCGGAGGTCGTCTACCACCAGGTGCGCGAGGACCTCGAGCAGCAGGGCGTGATCTTCAAGGACATGGACTCGGCCCTGCGTGACCACGAGGACCTCGTCCGCGAGTACTTCGCGACGATCATCCCGCCGAATGACAACAAGCTCGCCGCGCTCAACTCGTCCGTGTGGTCCGGCGGATCGTTCGTGTACGTCCCGCCCGGCGTGCACGTCGAGATGCCATTGCAGGCCTACTTCCGGATCAACACCGAGTCGATGGGCCAGTTCGAGCGGACGCTGATCATCGCCGACGAGGGCGCCTACGTCCATTACGTCGAGGGCTGCACCGCGCCGACCTACTCGTCGAACTCACTGCACTCGGCCGTGGTCGAACTGATCGCCAAGCCGGGTGCGCGCATCCGGTACACGACCGTGCAGAACTGGTCGACGAACGTGTTCAACCTCGTCACCAAGCGAGCGGTCGCCGAGACGGACGCCACCGTCGAGTGGGTCGACTGCAACCTCGGCTCCAAGCTCACGATGAAGTACCCGAGCGTCTACCTGATGGGCGAGCGGGCGCACGGGGAGATCCTCTCGATCGCGTTCGCCGGCGCCGACCAGCACCAGGACGCGGGCGGCAAGATCGTCCATGCGGCGCCGAACACCACGTCGAACATCTTCGCCAAGTCGATCTCCAAGGACGGCGGACGAGGCTCCTACCGCGGCCTGCTGGAGATCGCCAAGGGGGCCTACGGTTCCAAGTCCAAGGTGGTCTGCGACGCGCTGCTGCTCGACGAGCGGTCGCGGTCTGACACCTATCCGACGATCCGTATCTCCGAGGACGACGTCAACGTCGGCCACGAGGCGACCGTTTCCAAGGTCGGCGACGACCAGCTCTTCTACCTCATGACCCACGGCATCTCCGAGGAAGAGGCCTCCAAGCTGATCGTGAACGGCTTCATCGAGCCGATCACCAAGGAACTGCCGATGGAGTACGCCGTCGAGATGAATCGTCTGATCGAGTTGCAGATGGAGGGCTCGATTGGCTAGTTCGACGATTGAGCTGCCTCAGTTCAAGGGGCGGCCGGGCTGGGAATTCACCGATCTGTCAGGCCTGGACCTGGCCGCATACGAGCGAGTGGCACCGGAGGAGGGCGCGACAGCCGAGCCGTTGTTCGCGCTGGACGACGCCCACGAACTTCCCGACGGTGTCCTCGTCACGAGGATCGAGCAAGCGCCGTCGGAGCTGATCGAGCGCCACCTCGGTTCGCTCGTCTCCGCCGACGCCGACGTGTTCGTGGCGCTCAACGACGCCGGCCTGCGCGGTACGGCATTCGTCTACGTGCCTCGCGGGGTCGCCGTTGAGTCCCCGATCTCGCTTCGCGCCGTTCAGGCGCGAACCGGCACCCTGGTCAACCAGCGCACGCTGATCGTTGTCGAGGAGGGCGCCCAGGCCGAGGTCTGGGAGCAGTTCCTGTCGGGCGATGACCAGGTCGACGGGGTTTTCAACGTCGTCACCGAGCTGATCGTGGGCGACAACGCGCGGCTGCGGTACGTATCCGGTCAGGACCTCTCCGAGAAGAGCTGGATCTTCGGCGCCCAGCGCGCGGAGATCGGTCGCGACGGTCGTCTCGATTGGGTCGCGCTCGGCTTCGGCTCGGCGCAGGGTCACGTCCGCATGGAGACGCGGCTGAGCGGCGAGGGTGCCGAGGCGCGGGTCACCGGCGCCTACGCCACCCACGGACGCCAGCACATCGACTTCGACACCACCCAGGAGCACGCCGCCCCGAACACCACCTCGGACCTGGCGTTCCGCGGGGTGCTTCAGGGCCGCTCGAGCGCGGTCTGGAAGGGCAACATCATCGTCGACCCTGGCGCTCAGAAGACCGACGCCTTCCAGGAGTCACGCAATCTGCTGATCTCCAAGCGTGCCCACGCGGACGCAATCCCCGGGCTGGAAATCCAAGCCAATGACGTGCGCTGCACCCACGCCGCCGCCGTCGCCCAGGTCGACCCCGAGCAGCTGTTCTACCTGCGCTCGCGCGGTCTGCCCGAGGATCTCGCCAAGCAACTGGTGATCGAGGGCTTTCTCTCGGCGCTGGTGGAGCGCTTCGAGCCCGGACCGGTCCGTGAAGTGCTCGGCGAGGCGCTCGAGCGGCGCCTTGGCCTGATCCTCGCCGGTTAGTAACGGAGAGAGACGCCCGCCCACCCGCGTAGCATGCGCCGCAGGATGGCGCGCGCAACGCCGATGGTCGCACTGGGATACGGCAAGTTCGTCCGGGCCGATCGCGTGTACGCGCTCGTGCCGCTGGAGGGAGACGAGCGCGGCGACGGGCGGCGTACGCTCGTTCACGTCGAGGGCATCGAGCAGCCGCTGATCGCGTCGCGGTCGCAGACCGCGATCGCCCAGGACATGGCGGCGGCGCTTGGCCAGACCCCTCCGGGTCGCCATCGCGACGGCATCCCCGGTCAGAGCGCGCTGTTCTAGGACGGTCGCGGGCTGTGGCCGTCCATGTCGCGATGCTGCGAGGCATCAACCTCGGTGCTCACCGGCGCGTCCCGATGCCCGATCTGCGGGCGCTGCTGACCGAGGCGGGATACGAAGCGGTGCGGACCTACGTGCAGAGCGGCAACATCGTGTTGGGCAGCCCCGCCAAGCCCGCCGAGGTCGAGCGCGATCTACAAACGCTCATCTCCGAGCGCTTCGGGTTCGATGTGCCAGTGGTCGTGCGCAGCCGCGCTCAGCTGGCGGCGGTGGTGAAGGCCGACCCACTCGGCGACGTGGCCGACGATCCCAAGCGCTACCAGGTGAGCTTTCTCGCCGAGACACCGCCGGCCGACCTGGTGCGGCGGATGGAGGAGCGAGCCGTCGAATCCGAGCGTGTCGTTGCGCGCGGGCGCGAGATCTACGCCTGGCACCCCGAGGGTGTGGCGCGTTCCAAGCTGTGGAACCAGCTCGCCGGCAAGGGACTCGGAATCACCGCGACGGCGCGTAACTGGACGACGGTGACGACGCTGCTGGAGATGGCGTCGGAGTAGTCCGGCGAGCTGGCAGATCATCATTGTAATGATGATGATCCTCTGGCAAGTGAGAGTTGCCGCAATTGAGTACGATCGCTGGATGACGGCGACGCGCCCCTGGGGCACGCTGACGCTGCTATCCCAGCTCTCCAAATCCGCAATCCGCAGGACGCCCGAATCGCTGCTGGGCATGCCCCTGCGCCACTATGTCGCGCTGTCCTACATCGCCGAACGGGAGGGGATGGCGCAACAGAGTTTGGCCGAGATCCTGATGATGGACGCCAATAACCTCGTGCTCCTGCTCAACGAACTGGAGGACGCGGGCCTGGTGCGCCGGGTGCGCGATCCCGCCGATCGCCGACGCCACCTCGTCCGGATCACCGAAGACGGCATGGCCCGCTTCGATCGAGCTCGTGAGGCGCGGACCGTCGTGGAGGACGAGGTGCTGAGGTCGCTCACCGCCGCCGAGCGCGACGACCTGCACCATCTGCTGGCCAAGGCGCTGGGCAAGGACTGACCGAGGGCCGTGCGCTCCTACGCGATCGCCGACGTCTTCTGCGACGTCCCGCTCGAGGGCAATCCGGTCGCCGTGTTCACCGACGGCGAGGGGCTGGCGGACGAGGTCATGCAGCGCGCCGCGCGTGAGCTCAACCTGTCCGAGACCGTCTTCGTCCTTGAAGCCGACGGCGATCGCGACGCCGACGCGCGGGTGCGGATCTTCACCCCGGCGGTGGAGCTTCCGTTCGCCGGCCATCCGGTTCTGGGGACGGCGTTCGTGCTCGGGCAGCTGAGTGGCCTGGACGTCGTGCGGCTGCGGACCGGCGCAGGAATCGTGCCGATTGCCCTGCGTCGAGAGGGCGACACCGTCGTCTACGGCGAGATGGAGCAGCCGATTCCCACGTGGTCGCGCTTCGCGGCCGAGAGCGAGCTCCTGGCGGCGCTGGGGGTCGAGCGCTCGGGCCTGCCGGTCGAGATCTACGACAACGGTTCACGCCACACCTACGTGGAGCTGTCCGACGAGGATGAGGTGGCGGCCGTCACGCCCGACATGCGGGCGCTGGCCGCCGTCGGCACAGTCGGGGCCAGCTGCTTCGCGGTGCTTCCTCGCGGAGCGCGCGTCAAGACGCGGATGTTCGGCCCGGGTCTGGGTGTGCCCGAGGATCCGGCGACCGGCTCGGCGGCGGGCCCACTGACGGTGCATCTCGCCCGCCACGGCCGGATCGCGTTCGGCGAGACAGTCGAGATTCACCAGGGCGCCGAGATCGGACGGCCCTCGGTGCTGAGAGCCTCAGCCGAGGGCTCGGCCGAGTCGCTGACGCGCGTGGTCGTCGGCGGCGGCGCCGTGATCGTCGCTCGCGGCGAGTATCGGCTCGGCTGATCTGGATAGGCTGCTCGGCAATGAAGCTGGTCACATTCAGAGCACCCGAACACACCGCGCCGCTGTCCGGCGTGCTGGACGGCGATCAGGTCGTTGCCTTCGCCGGCCCCCATGGCGTGATCGATGTTCTGTCGGGCGCCGCCGTCCCGCCGGAGTCGGTGGGCTCGTGGGCGCTGTCCGAGGTGGAGCTGCTGCAGCCGGTGCTCGAGCCGGGCACCGTCTACGCCATCGGCCTCAACTACGCCAAGCACGTCGAGGAGACCGGCAACACGGCCCCTGAGCGGCCGATCGTGTTCGTCAAGGTGCGCGGCTCGGTGGCGCCGCCCGGCGGGCCGATCCGTTGCCCAAAGGTTGTCAAGCGCCTCGATTACGAGGGCGAGCTGACGATCGTCATCGGCGCCGGCGGCAAGATCGGCGGCTACTGCGTGGCCGACGATGTGTCCGCTCGCGATCTCCAGGCGGCGGAACCCCAGTGGACGCGCGCCAAGGGTGCCGACACGTTCTGCCCGTTCGGTCCGTGGATCACGACCGCCGACGAGGTCCCCAACGCGGATGACCTGCGGCTCCAGACCTGGGTCAACGGCGAGTTGCGCCAGGACAGCCGGACCTCTGACCTCATCTTCGGCTGCCAGGAGCTCGTCGACTTCATCTCGCAGACGAACACGCTGGCGCCGGGGGACCTCATCCTCACAGGAACCCCGAACGGGGTCGGAATGGCATTCGATCCCCCAAGGTTTCTGAGCTCTGGGGACCGGGTACGAATCGCGATCGAAGGGTTAGGAGAGATCGAGCACGCCGTCGAGTAGATAGCGAGCTAAAGCGTCGAGAGGAGGAGGTAGGGGATGCTGAGGCTTCATCCGAGCGTGATCGACTACGTGATCCTGGGGATCTACTTCGTGGTCGTGCTGGGAATCGGCTTCATCGCCCGCCTCGCGATCAAGACGGACCTCGACTTCTTCCTGTCCGGCCGCTCGCTGCCGGCATGGATCACCGGCTTGGCGTTCATCGCTGCCAACCTCGGGGCGCTGGAGATCCTCGGGCAGGCCGCCAACGGCGCTCAGTACGGCGTGGCCGCGGTGCATTACTACTGGCTCGGCGCGGTGCCGGCGATGGTGTTCCTCGGGCTGGTGATGATGCCGTTCTACTACGGGGCGAAGGTCCGCTCGGTGCCCGAGTATCTGCGATTGCGCTTCAACGAGCCGACGCACGCCTTCAACGCCGCGACGTTCGCGCTGGCCACGGTGCTGATCTCCGGGGTCAACCTGTTCGCGTTGGCGCTGATCATCCATCTGATGCTCGGCTGGTCGATCGCTCTGGCGATCCTGATCGCCGCCGCCCTGGTGCTCATCTACATCACGCTCGGCGGCCTGACCTCGGCGATCTACAACGAAGTGCTGCAGTTCTTCATCATCGTCGCCGCGCTCCTGCCGCTCACGCTTGTGGCGCTGCATGCCGTGGGCGGTATCGGCGGCCTGAAGGACAGGGTCAAGCACTTCAAGCCGCTCGGCGACGCCGGGCTGCACGCCTGGCGCGGCCTGGGGATCCACCACGTCACCAACCCGCTGGGCTCCGACTGGGTGGGGGTCGTCTTCGGCCTGGGCTTCGTGCTCGGGTTCGGCTACTGGACGACGAACTTCGCCGAGGTGCAGCGGGCGCTGTCGGCGCGCAACATGTCGGCCTCGCGGCGCACGCCGCTGATCGGCGCGTTCCCGAAGATCTTCCTCCCGGCGATCATCATCCTCCCGGGGCTGATCGCGGTGGTCACCGTCAAGGGGCTTGGCGTCGGCACGAGCCTCGGCCAGCAGTACAACACCGCGATCCCGCACCTGATCGGCAACTACCTTCCCGAGGGCATGCTCGGGCTGGCTGTGACCGGCATGCTGGCGGCGTTCATGGCCGGCGTGGCGGCCAACGTCACGGCCTTCAACACGGTGGTGACCTACGACCTGATCCAGGCCTACTTCGCCAAGGACCGCGATTCCGCGTTCTACCTGCGGGCGGGGCGCCTGGTGACGATCGGCGGGATCCTCGTCTCGGTGCTCACGGCGTTCATCGCCAAGGGCTACTCGAACATCATGAATTACATCCAGACGCTGTTCTCGATCTTCAACGCGCCTCTGTTCGCCACCTTCATCATCGCGATGGTGTGGCGCCGGGCGACCGCCTGGGGTGGCTTCTTCAGCCTCGTCGCCGGCACGATCGCCGCCTACGCCGTCAACCGCCTGGCCGCGTATCACACGATCTTCCATTTCGGCTCGGCGCTCAGCGGAAGCTTCTGGCAGGCGATCATCGCCTTCCTCGTCGACGCCGCGGTGATGGTGGTGGTCTCGTTGGTCACCAAGCCCAAGCCGACCGAGGAGCTGCGGGGCCTGGTCTGGGGGCTGACCCGGGCCGAAGCGGTGGAGGAGAACGCGGACCCGCGCGACAAGCTGTGGTGGCGGTCTCCGGCGCTGCTGGGCGGCGTCGCGATCGTCCTGGTCGTGATCCTGAACATCATCTTCGCTTAGGAGCATTGGCTCATGTCATCTGGTGATAGACCGTTCGGAGTACCCGGCGCTTCCGGCGACGAGGGATCGCGGCCGTCGACCGGCGCCAGCGACGAGGACGAGATCGCGGCGGCGAAGGCGGCCAACCGGTTCGACATCCGCCGGCTGATCGGCGGCTTGTTCGTGCTCTACGGCCTGATCCTCGTCGCGTTGGGCCTGTTCGGCTCGCATCACGTCAAGCACAAGGCCGCGGGGATCAACGTCGACCTGTGGACCGGCCTGGGGATGCTCGTGTTCGGCGGCCTGATGATCTTCTGGGCGCTCACCAAGCCGACCGTTCC
>DATAUL010000311.1:0-13937 GCA_036268255.1 Solirubrobacteraceae bacterium
ATGCAGCTCGTTTGCCAGCTATCTGAACGCCGGCAAGCCGGTGCTCAACGCCGAGTACAGCGGTGGCAGCTCGTTCTGTGCGGCTGACAAGGCCGCCGGAATCATGGGCGCCCTGTATTCCCTCAATCTCGACGGGAGTACGTACGCGCCGTGCTTCGCTGCCAGCCCGCAGGGACCGCCGGTCACCGGCGGCGGCACAACCACCGGCACCGGCACCGGCACGGGCACCGGGACGGGCACCGGCACCGGGACGGGCACGGGCACGGGCACGGGCACCGGCACGGGCACGGGCACGGGCACGGGCACGGGCACGGGCACCGGGACGGGCACGGGCAGCGGGTCCGGGGGCGGCAAGTCCGGCTCGGGGTCCGGGAAGTCCGGCGGCAAGTCGGGCAAGTCCGGCAGCGGGAAGTCTGGCAAGGGCGGCCCGCGGAAGGGGCATGCCAAGAAGGGCACGGCTCAGCGCCGCGCCGCCAAGCATCGCCTCACGCTGCGACGCTGGCGACACCTGTTCCAGTAGGAGACCGCAGTGACAGAGCGGCGCCGCGGGAGACCGCGGCGCCGCGGTCACGCTGCGACGGTGCGGCGACACCGCCGGTCGGTATATAACCCAGGCTCGTGCACCCGGACACAGGGGCCTCACCGTGACGACACCGAAGTTCGCCATCTTCGACCACATCGAGGACATCCCGGGAACGCCGACGAGCCAGCTGTTCAAGGACCGGCTCGCGCTCATCAAGACCGCCGACGAGGCGGGCTTCGCCGGCTATCACCTCGCCGAGCACCACGGGGGCGAGCTCTGCATGGCCCCCAGCCAGGAGCTGTTCATCGCCGCCGCCTCGCAGGTGACCCAGCAGATCCGGCTCGGGCCGATGGTGAAGCTCCTGCCGATGCACAACCCGGTGCAGATCATCGAGGACATGTGCGTCCTCGACCAGCTGACCGAGGGGCGTCTGGAGTTCGGCGTCGGGCGGGGGGCGGTTCCGATCGAGCACTACTGGTTCGGTGACGAGTGGCACGGCTCGCGCGAGCGGTTCGCCGACGTGCTGGGCATCATCGAGCGCGCGCTGTCGCGCGGGGAGATCTCCAGCGAGGGCAGCCGGTTTTACGACTTCCCGCCGATGCCGCTCTCGACCAAGCCGTTTCAGAAACGGATCCCGTTCTGGTATCCGGGGAGCCCGCAGACCGCCGGCCGGCACGGCATGAGCCTGATGTGGCCGGGAAAGATCGACGAGGGCGCCCACGAGCAGTACCTCGCCGCGTGGAACGACCACAAGGGCGACAGCATCCGCATGGACGGGCAGGACGACGAGCCGCGAGTGGGCTACAGCATGCTGCTGGCGATCGCGCCGACTGACGCCAAGGCCCGGGCGATCGCCGAGCGCGGGATGGAGGGGCTCATACGCCGCACCCGCGCGAGCCATCGTTTCGACCACCTGGTGCTACCCCCGGACGAGTGCGAGGCGGCCCAGGGAGCGTTGCGAGCGATCATCGCCAACATGGACGTCGCCATCGAGTTCGGCGCCGGCACGCCCGAGCGGATTGCCGAGCGCCTGGCGATGCTGCTCGAGGACGGCATGGCCGACTACATCTGCCTGATGTTCCCCGCGGGCGACATGACCATCGATGAGTCCCGGCGGACGCTGGAGCTGTTCGTCACCGAGGTCCAGCCCCAGCTGGAACAGCCGACCGTAAGCCCCTGAGCGGCCCGCCCGTCCCGTGGCGGTGCGGCAATGGACGATGCTGGGCTCGAACCAGCGACCTCCGCCTTGTCGAGGCGGCGCTCTCCCAGCTGAGCTAATCGTCCGGGAAGCGTAAATGTAGCGTGACCGGCGCTCGCGGCGATGACTAGACTGGCCGCGGATGAGGCGCCTGCTCTGCGGCATGATCCTCCTGTCGCTTGCGATCGCGGCATCAGCGCCCGTGGCGCTGGGCGCGGGCACGGGCACGGGCGGCGGGGTTCCGATTCGCGTCAGTCCCGCCAAGGGCGGGGTCCACACCAACTTCGTGCTGCGTTTCTCGATCCCGGCGGCCACCGGCACGACCGGGAGCCGCAGTGTCTCGGACTACGTGACCGTCAGCGGTCACGGCCACGCAGGCTGTGTCGGGCAGGCCGAGCTGCCGATGCGCTCGGCTCCCGCCCATACGGCGTTCAAGCTCACGCTCAATCCCTCGCATCTGAACGGTCACTGGTGCACGGGCAGGTTCAACGGCATGCTCATGCAGCGCCAGACGACCATCTGCCCGCCAGGACCGGTGCAGCAGGCGATCGTTTGTCCGCTGTACGTGCTCGCGCCGCGTGTGCTCGCTCGGTTCCAGTTCACGGTCACGCAGCCCAAGAAGACGCACCGGGCCCGGTAGGCGTTTGCCGACCGCGACGCCTAGGATCGTCGCCATGGATTACCAGCTTCTCGACGGCACGACGCTCAGCCTCGACGACGGCGCCACCGGCGCCGATGCGGCCGCGGCGATCGGGGCCGGACTGGCCCGGGCGGCGCTGGCGATCCGGGTCGACGGCGAGCTGCGCGACCTCTCGCGCCCGCTGCCCACAAATCGGTCCACACCGACCCCTCACCCCCGGCTGGAGATCCTCACCGACCGCAGCGGTGACGATGCGCTGGCGCTCATCCGCCATGACGCCGCCCACGTGCTGGCGGCGGCCGTGCTGGAGCTGTATCCGGGCGTGAAGATCTCGATCGGGCCGGCGATCGAAAACGGCTTCTACTACGACTTCGAGTTCCCCGAGGGCGTGACAGTCAACGACTCGGACTTCCCCGCGATCGAGGAGGCGATGCAGCGCCACGTCGACGCTGCCGAGCCGTTCGTGCGCGAGGACGTCTCGGTCGAGTCGGCGCTCGAGCGCTTCCGCGCCGAGGATCAGCCCTACAAGGTCGAGCTGATCAAGGACCTCATCAGCAACGAAGGCGTCGACACCGTATCGCTGTACACGAACGGTCCGTTCACCGACCTGTGTCGCGGGCCCCACGCCCCCAGCACGAAGCGCATCAAGGCGTTCAAGCTGCAGTCGGTGGCGGGCTCCTACTGGCGGGGCGACGCAAACCGCCAGATGCTCACGCGCGTGTATGGGACGGCGTTCTTCTCGGCCAAGGACCTGGCGGCGTTCGAGGAGCTGCTCGAGCGTGCGCGGGCCAACGACCACCGGCG
Organism: Solirubrobacteraceae bacterium; assembly: GCA_036268255.1. Lineage (GTDB taxonomy): Bacteria > Actinomycetota > Thermoleophilia > Solirubrobacterales > Solirubrobacteraceae > Palsa-465. Next base: position 3,166 of record DATAUL010000311.1, read on the forward strand.
CCTCGGTCCTCAGCTCGGCCTGTTCGGATTCTCCGAGACGGCGCCCGGCTCGGCCTTCTGGTTTCCGGCGGGCGCCGAGGTGTTCAACTCGCTGGTCGCGCTCAGCCGTGACATGGGACGGCCGCGCGGCTACACCGAGGTCAAGACGCCGCAGCTGTACGACCGCTCGCTGTGGGAGACCTCCGGCCACTGGCAGAAGTACCGCGAGCACATGTTCATCACGGAGTCAGAGGACCGGTCACTGGCGCTCAAGCCGATGAACTGCCCGGGCCACTGTCAGCTGTACGCGCTGCGCCCGCACTCCTATCGGGACCTACCGGTGCGCTACTCCGAGCCCGGGCTGCTGCATCGCAACGAGCCCAGCGGCACGCTGCACGGCCTGCTGCGGGTTCGGCATTTCGCTCAGGACGACGGGCACATCTTCTGCACCGAGGAGCAGATCCAGGACGAGGTCGCCGCCGTCCTGGAGTTCGCATTTGCCACCTACGCCGCGTTCGGCCTCGACGTGCGCCTGGAGCTCTCGACCCGCCCTGAGAACCGGATCGGCTCCGATGAGCTGTGGGACCACAGCGAGGCGGCCCTCACGGCGGCACTGGAGAGCCACGGCCTGGATTACGAGCTCAACGAGGGCGACGGCGCGTTCTACGGTCCGAAGATCGACATGCACATGACCGATTCGCTGGGCCGTTCATGGCAGCTCGGGACGTGTCAGCTGGACTACAACTTCCCGGAGCGCTTCGGCCTGACCTACACCGGCGCCGACAACGCCGAGCACCAGCCGGTGATGATCCACCGCGCGTTGATGGGCTCCTATGAGCGTTTCATCGGGATCCTGCTCGAGCACTTTGCCGGAGAGCTGCCGGTCTGGCTGACGCCTGTCCAGGCGATTGTGCTGCCGATCGCCGACCGCCATCAGCAGTACGGTCAGGCGGTGCGCTCGCGCCTGATCGACGCCGGCCTGCGGGCCGAGCTCGATGACCGGAGCGAGTCCGTGGGGCGGAAGATCCGCGACGCCGAGCTGCGCAAGATCCCATACATGCTGGTCGTCGGCAATCGCGAGGCCGAGCGCGACGAGGTCTCGGTCCGGGAGCACCGCGGCGGCGACGTCGGCGCGATGGCCGTGCAGGCGTTCGCCCAGCGTCTCGCCGAGGAATCGAGATCTCGCTCCATCAGGTGATCCACCGCTATACTTGGTTGCGTTGAACTCACGACATCACGTACGACGCCGGCCCGCTTGAACCACCCGGCCGCGCCAATCGCCTAGTGCCGGTCCCACGCAGATTTGACCGGCGCCCGCCCGAGCGGGACCAGACTCGGACCAATGACCGCATCCGCGTGCCCGAAGTTCGGCTCGTCGGAGAGGACGGCAAGCAGATCGGCGTCGTCAAGACGTCCGAGGCTCTCACCTATGCGCAGGAGCGCGATCTCGACCTCGTCGAGGTGGCCCCGGACGCTCGTCCGCCCGTGTGCCGGGTGCTCGATTACTCCAAGTACAAGTACGAGCAGGCTCAGAAGCAGAAGGCCGCCCGCAAGCATCAGCAGCAGATCACGATCCGCGAGATCAAATTCCGTCCGAAGATCGCCCAGAACGACTACGACACAAAGAAGGGCCACGTCCGGCGCTTCTTGAAGGGCAAGGACCGCGTCAAGGTGACGATCATGTTCCGCGGGCGCGAGGTCACCCATCCCGAACGCGGCACGGCGCTGCTGGACAGGCTGGCCACAGAACTCGCGGACGTCGCGATCGTCGAGCAGACCCCGCTGCAGGACGGGCGGAACATGACGATGATGCTCGCCCCGTCCAAGTCCGTCCTCGCGGACGAGGCGGAGAAGGACGGAGCCGCTCCCGAGGCCAGCGCCGATGCAAGCAGCGCCGCGACCCCCGGCACCGAGGCCGGCCCCACTGAGCCCAGCGGCTCCGACGCCGGAAGCGCTGAGCCCAGCAGCGCTGAGCCCGGCAGCGCTGAGCCCAGCAGCAGCGAGGCGACCAGCGACAACGGGCATCAGAACGGCGCGGCCGACGAGGCGGCGCCGGCCCCCAGCGACGCCCCGGCCTGACGCTCTCTAGGTTTCAGCCGTCGGCGTGACGTCCACCACGCTGGCGACCGGCGCGCGCCTTGACCGGCGCCTGGTGGCCGTGATGGCGGTCGCCTGCGGGGCGGCCGTCGCGAATCTGTACTACGCCCAGCCGCTGCTGCGCACGATCGCCGGCGCGTTTGGCACCTCCGACGGGACCGCGGGCCTGCTGGTCACCGTCTCCCAGGTGTTCTATGCCATCGGATTGATCCTGCTCGTGCCGCTCGGCGACCTGGTCGACCGCCGGCGGCTGATCGCGCGTCTGCTGGCGATCTGCACGCTCGGTCTGATCGTGATGGCGGCGGCGCCGTCATTCGCGCTGCTCGCCGGAGCGATGGCCGTCGTGGCCACCACCTCCGTCGTCGTTCAGATCCTCGTCCCGTTCGCCAGCACGCTGGCCGCCGAGTCCGAGCGCGGGCAGGTCGTCGGGATCGTGATGAGCGGCCTGTTGACCGGCATCCTGCTCGCCCGGACCGTCTCCGGCCTGTTGGCGGGCGCCGCCGGGTGGCGGGCGATGTTCGTCGTCGCGGCCGTGATCATGGCCGTCCTGGGCGCCGTGTTGTGGCGTGTCCTGCCGAGGACTGCGCCGCCGGCGTCGTTGCCCTACCGGCGGTTGCTGGTCACCGTCGCCGAACTCGTGCGCGACGAGGCGCTCCTGCGCCGGCGAATGGCCTACGGAGCATTGGGGTTCGCCGGATTCACCCTCGTGTGGACAACGATCGCCTTCCTGCTCTCCGACGCCCCGTTTGGCTTCGGAGAGACGACGATCGGTCTGTTCGGCCTCGCGGGGCTGGCCGGTGCGTTCGGAGCCCAGGGCCTGGGCCGGCTGGCCGATTCCGGGCATGGGCGTCCGGCGACCGGCCTGGTGCTGGGCGCGATCCTGGCCAGCTGGGGAGTGCTCGCGCTGAGCGCGTCCTCGGTCGCGGGGATCGTGCTCGGACTCGTCCTCCTCGACTTCGGGGTCCAGGGCCAGAATGTGCTCAGCCAGCACGTGATCTACGGGCTCGGCGCCGAGAACGCCAGCCGGGTGACGACCGCCTATGTGACGTCCAACTTCCTCGGCGGTGCGCTGGGCTCGGCGGCCGGATCGGTGGCGTGGGGCGCCGGAGGCTGGTCGGCGGTGTGTGCGGTCGGCGCAGTGACCGCGGCGCTCTCGCTCGTTCTGTGGCTGACCGACCGCTGAGCCTTTCCGGGTCTCTGCTTTACTCTGGCCTCGCGATGCCGAAGATGAAGACCCATTCGGGCGCCAAGAAGCGCTTCAAGATCACGGCCACCGGCAAGGTCCGGGGCCGGCACTCCTTCACGAGCCACATCCTGGAGAAGAAGTCGCCCAAGCGCAAGCGCCACCATGGTCAGCCTGCGGTCATCGCGAAGGCCGACGTGAAGCATGTCAAGTCGCTGCTGGGGGCAAAGCGCACATGACCCGCGTCAAGCGCTCCGTCCACGCCCGCAAGAAGCGCCGCGCCACGCTGAAGATGGCCAAGGGCTATCGGGGCGATGCCAGCCGGCATTACCGGACCGCCAAGGAGGCGGTGCTCAAGGCCGATCAGTACCGGTATCGCGATCGCCGCAACCGCAAGCGTGACTTCCGCCGCCTGTGGATCACCCGCATCAACGCCGCCGCGCGACAGAACGGCATGTCCTACTCGCAGTTCATGCACGGACTCCAGGTCGCCGAGGTGGAGCTCGACCGCAAGATCCTCGCCGACATGGCAGTCCACGACTCCGACACCTTCCGACGTTTCGCCGAGCGCGCCCGTGAGGCGCTGGCTGCCGGCTGAGCGACGACCCAGCCGAACACCAGCACCGCCGCCCGGGCGCCGCTTCCTGACAGGAAGGGCGCCCGTTTTCGTTTCATGACCCCGTGACCATCACCAGCCCCGATAACACCAAGCTCAAGGAGATCCGCAAGCTCAACCAGCGGCGGCGGGCGCGTTCCCACGCGGGCCGGTTCGTCGCCGAGGGCGAGGATCTGCTGGCTGCCGCCGACGCCGCCGGCTGGCAGCCCGTCGAGCGCCTGTGCGTCACCGGCAGCGGCCTGCCGGGGATCGAGGTGGAGCCCGAGCTGCTGGCCTCCGTCTCGGAGCTGGGGTCCGGCACCCGGACGCTGGCCGTCTACGAGCAGCGCTTCCGCCGCCGGGCGCCGGGGCCGTTGTGCGTGTACCTGGAGGGCGTCGGCGATCCCGGCAACGTCGGCACGATCCTGCGCTCCGCCGATGCGTTCGGCGCCGGCAGCGTCGCCTTCGGCCCCGGCACCGCAGATCCGTACGCACCGAAGGCGGTCCGGGCGAGCATGGGGGCCGTGTTCACCGTCCCGCTGGTCCAAGTGAGCAGCACTGACCCGCTGCCCGGGGCGACCGTCGCCCTCGTCGCCGGTCGCGGTCCCTCTCTTGCCAGTCTCGAGCTGAAGGACGAGGTCACGCTGATGATCGGGTCAGAGCGCGACGGGCTGCCCGACGATCTCGTCGCCGCCGCCGACCACGTCGCCCAGATCCCGATCGCCAGCCACTCCCTGAACGCCGCGATGGCGGCCACGGTCGCGCTCTACGAGGTAACTAGGATGGCCCGCGAATGACCGAGCAGATCGCCAATATCGAGCGCGAGGCGACCTCGGCGATCCAGAAGGCCGGTACGACCCAGGCCCTCGAGGACGTCCGGATCCAGTACCTCGGTCGCAAGGCCGAGCTGCCCAACCTCCTGCGCGGTGTCGCCCAGCTCCCGCCTGAGGAGCGCGCCGCGACCGGCAAGGCGGCCAACCAGGCGCGGCAGCGGCTCGAGACCGCACTGGAGCACAAGGCCGGAGAGCTGGCCGCCGCCGAGCTGGACGAGCGCCTGAGGCAGGACCGCATCGACGTCACGCTCCCCGCCGATCCGCTGCCGGCGATCGGCCGGCTGCACCTGATGACCCGCACGCGGCGCGAGATCGAGGATGTGTTCGTCGGACTGGGCTTCAACGTCGCCGAGGGACCTGAGATCGAGAGCGTCTACTACAACTTCGACGCGCTCAACCATGCCTCGACGCATCCGTCGCGGCTGGAGACCGACACCTTCTACATCGATGACGGGGATGACCCGGTCGACATCTTCGATCCGAACACCCGGCTGCTGCGCGTCCACACCTCACCGACGCAGATCCATGCGATGGAGAGCCGGCCGCCGCCGATCTACATCATCGTCCCCGGCCGCGTCTACCGGCCGGACTCCGACGCCACGCACACCCCACAGTTCCATCAAATCGAGGGGCTGGCCGTCGATGAGGACGTTACCCTCGCCGACCTCAAGGGCACGCTGCTCACGTTCGCCCGCGCGATCTTCGGCCCCGAGCGCGAGGTACGCCTGCGCCCGCACTTCTTCCCGTTCACCGAGCCGAGCGTCGAGGTCGACGTCTCGTGCTTCAACTGCACGCAGGGGATCACCGCCGACGGCCAGCGCTGCCCGCTGTGCAAGGGGACCGCCTGGATCGAGATTCTCGGCTCGGGAATGGTCGATCCCAACGTGTTCTCCCACGTCGCCGACCACGGCTATGACCCCGAGAAGGTCCAGGGGTTCGCCTTCGGGATGGGGATCGAGCGGATCGCGATGCTCAAGCACGGCGTCCCGGACCTGCGCCTGTTCTACGACAACGACATCCGCTTCCTGGAGCAGTTTTAAATGCGTGCCCCGATCGAATGGCTGCACGAGTACTGCGCCCCTGCGCTCTCGACGTTCGAACTGGCCGACCGGCTGGCGATGACCGGGACCGACGTGGAGCGCGTCGAGACCCACGGTGTCACGGCGCTTCAGAACTTCGTCGTCGGCAAGGTGCTGGACGCCCACCAGCACCCGGACGCCGATCGGCTCAACGTGTGCCTGGTCGACACCGGCGATGGCGAGCCCAGCCAGATAGTGTGCGGCGCGCCCAACGTCGCCACCGGTCAGACAGTGGCCGTCGCCCGGCCGGGTGCGGTGATGCCCGACGGCACCAAACTGAAAGTCGCCAGGCTGCGGGGCCAGCCGTCCCACGGGATGATCCTCGCCGAGGATGAGGTTGCGATCGGCACCGATCACGACGGGATCATGGTCCTCTCCGACGACCTGGCGCCCGGCACGCCGCTTGCCGACGTGTTGCCGATCTCGACCGACGTGCTCGTCCTCGAGATCACGCCCAATCGCCCCGACTGCCTCGGCGTCTACGGCATTGCCCGTGAGGCTCATGCCGCCACCGGCGCGTCCCTGAAGTCACCCCCGTGGACCGAGGATCCCGCTCCCGCGGGGGAACTGACCGCCGTCACCATCACCGTCGAGGCCCCCGACCTGTGTCCCCGCTTCGTCGCCCGCGCCTTCGAGGACGTGCAAATCAGCGAGTCCCCGCGGTGGCTCAAGGCACGGTTGCTGGCCGCCGGCCAGAGGCCGATCTCCAACGTCGTCGACGTCACCAACTACGTGATGCTGCTCACCGGGCAGCCGATGCACGCGTTCGACCTCGACCGTGTCGCCGGCGCACAGCTGACCGTGCGCCGGGCCCGTGACGGGGAGACGATTCAGTCGCTCGACGGTCAGACGCGGACGCTGGACTCCGAGATGGTGCTGATCGCCGACGGCGAGGGCCCCACGTCGATCGCCGGCATCATGGGCGGAGCGCGCTCGGAGGTCTCGGGCAGGACCACCCGGGTGCTGATGGAGGCGGCCAACTGGAACGGCGCCAACATCCACCGCACATCGCTCAAGCTCGGCCTGCGCTCGGAGGCGTCCAGCCGCTTCGAGAAGCAGCTGCAGCCCGAGCAGGCGATGGACGCCGAGGTGATGGCCACCCGGTTGATGGTCGAGGTGTGCGGCGCTACCGTGCGTCCCGGCACGATCGACGTCGGCGGGCCGGGTCCGCCGCCGAGGACGATTCGCCTCCGGGACGCGCGCGTGAGCGGTCTGCTCGGCGTCGAAGTGCCGCGCGAGCGCTCACGCCAGATCCTCAAGGCGCTCGAGTTCGCCACCGCGGATGCGCCCGATGGGCTCGACGTGACGGTTCCGCCATTCCGGCGCGACGACGTCACCCGCGAGGCCGACCTGATCGAGGAGGTGGCACGGCTCGGAGTGCTGGAGATGCTGCCGTCCACGCTGCCCTCCCGCCGCGGCGCCTCTGGTCGGCTGACCCTGAGCCAGCGCGTGCGCCGCCAGGCGGCCGATGCGCTCACGGCCCAGGGTCTGGACGAGATCGTCGGCTGGAGCTTTGAAGGCCCGGAACTGGCCCAGCGCCTGCGGATCGCCGACCGGCCGGCCGTGCAGCTGACCAACCCGATGTCGGCCGAGCAATCGCGCCTGCGCACGACGCTCCTGGGCTCGCTGCTCGAGGTCGCCGAGCGCAACCGCGCGCGGGGTGCCACCGCACTGCGGTTGTTCGAGGCCGGGGCCGTCTACCTTCCGGACACGGACGCCACCCGCTCCGCGCCGGCGACCGAGGAGCCCCACCACGTGGCCGCCCTGCTCTCCGGACCGGTCCGCCCGCCGACCTGGCGCGATGCCAACCCGCCCGCCGCCGACTTCTTTGCCGTCAAGGGTGTCCTGACCGGCATGCTCGACACCCTGCGTGCGCCCTGGACCCTTCAGGCGATCGACGAACCCGAGCCGTTCCTGCATCCCGGTCGCGCGGCGCGCATCCTGCTCGACAGCGCGCCCGCCGGGTGGCTGGGCGAGATCCACCCATCGGTCGCGGCGCAATGGGACCTCAGCGACCCGGTCGGCGCGTTCGAGCTCAACCTGGATGCGGCCGTGGAGCTGGTGCCGACCCCGCAGTATCAAGATGTGACGAGCTTCCCCGAGCTCCGCGAGGATCTGGCGGTGATCGTCGCCGACGACGTCAGTTCCGCCGAGGTCCTGGCCGTCGCGCGGCGGGCCGGCGGCGGTCTGCTCGCCGGGGCCGAGGTGTTCGACGTCTACCGCGACGCCACGCGGATCGGCGCCGGCAACGTCTCGCTGGCGCTGCGCCTGCGCTTTCGGGCGCCCGACCGCACGCTGACCGACGAGGACGTCGCCGCCCGCCGGCGCAAGATCGCCGAGGCGCTCGCCAAGGAGCTGCAGGGGAGGGTCCGTGACTCCTAACGTTGCTGTCTTCGGCGCCGCAGGCTACGCGGGCGCACTCAGCGCCCGGCTGGTCCACCGCCACCCGGCGTTCGAGCTGACCGCGATCACCGCCCGCTCGGACGTCGGGCGCCGGCTCGACGACCTCTATCCCCATCATCGGGTCGCGCTCGAGCTGGAGCAGCTCGATCTCGACCGCCAAGCCGACGGCCTCGCCGCGGCAATCGTCGCCTATCCCCACGGGGCGGCCGCCGAGGTTGTGTCAGCACTCATCGAGCGAGGCGTACGCGTCGTCGACCTGAGCGCCGACTTCCGGCTGCGCGACCCGGCGGTCTACGCCGAGTGGTATCGGCCGCACCCGGAGCCGGGCCTGATCGACTACGCGGTCTACGGTCTGCCGGAGCTCTACCGCGACCGGATTCACGAGGCGAAGATCGTCGCCAACCCCGGCTGCTATCCGACCGCCACCGTGCTGGCGCTCGCTCCGCTGGCGCGGGCCGGCCTGCTCAAGGACGTCGTCATCGACGCGAAGTCCGGGGTCTCGGGGGCCGGCCGTGCGGCGACCGACAAGACACACTTCGTCACCGTCGACGAGAACCTCAGTCCGTACGGGGTGCCGCGCCATCGTCACACCCCGGAGATCGAGCAGGAGCTGGCCGCGCTGGGCTCGGAGCTGCTCGTTACCTTCACCCCGCACCTGATCCCGCTTGACCAGGGGGAGCTCGTCTCCTGCTATGTGACTCTCAACGGGGCCGACGGCGTCGACGTGAGGGCGATGTATCAGGAGGCCTATGCCGACGAGCCGTTCATCGAATTGACCGACGACCCGCCGGGGGTGCGCGACGTGCGCGAGACCAACATCTGTCGGATCTCCGTGCACCGCGACGAGCGCACCGGCCGCGTGATCGTCTTCTCCGCGCTGGACAACCTGTGGAAGGGCGCCGCTTCTCAGGCGGTGCAGAACCTCAACCTGATGTTCGACCGACCCGAAGGGGAGGGGATCTCGGTATGAGCAGCACCACCTTCTTTCGCAGCCGCTGGGTGGAGCGCCCGCCGCACGTGACCGAGCTCCCAGGCGGCGGGCTGCCTGAAGGCTTTCGCGCCTCCGGCGTTGCCGCCGGGATCAAGGAATCCGGTGCGCCCGACGTGGGCCTGATCGTCTGCGACGCCCCCGAGGCGACCAGCGCGGCCCGCTTCACCAATTCGGGCACCCAGGCGCCGCCGGTACTCCTGTGCCGCGAACGCTGCCGGCTCGACGCCGTTCGCGCCGTCGTCGTCAACGCCGGGAACGCCAATGCCGCCACCGGGCGGATGGGCTTTGAGAACGCGGCGAAGATGCAGGGCGCCGGCGCGCTCGTCGCCCGCGTCCGCGAGGATCAGGTCGCGGTGGCGTCCACCGGCGTGATCGGCGTGCCGCTGCCGATGGACAAGGTCAACAAGGGGATCGTCGCCGCCGCCCACGCCCTCTCGGCCGACGGCGACGCTGCCTTCTCCGACGCGATCCGGACGACTGACGCGTTCGAGAAGCGCGTCGGGCTGAGCGTCGAGCTGCCGTCGGGCCCAGTGAAGCTGTCTGCCCAGGCCAAGGGGGCCGGGATGATCTCACCCGGTTTCGCCACGCTGCTGTGCTTCGTCCAGACCGACGCCCTGCTCTCGGCGGAGACGTGCGAGCTGCTGCTCGGCGTCTGCGTCAAGCGGTCCTTCGAGCGGGTCTCGGTCGACGGACAACTGTCGACCAACGACATGGTCCTGCTCCAGGCGAGCGGCCAGTCGGAGGTCGGGATCGAGCCCGAGACCGAGGACGAGCTTCGCTTCGGCGAGGCAATGGACGCGTTGATGCGCCAGCTGTCGCTGCTGATCGTCGCCGACGGCGAAGGCGCCCGCCGGGTCGGACGGGTCGTCGTGCACGGGGGCGAGCCGGATGCCGTGGACCGCGTCGCCCGCGCGGTCGCCAACTCCCCGCTGGTCAAGACCGCGCTGTACGGCGGCGATCCGAACTGGGGCCGCATCGTCCAGGCCGTCGGTGCGGCGATGCCGGGCACCGCGCCGCTGGCGCTCGACGTCCTGATCGAAGGGGTGAGGGTATGCGCCGGCGGTGGGCAGGTGCCCCACGACGCCGAGGCGCTGTCGGCCGCGGTCAAGCGCGACGAAGTCGAGTACGAGATCTTTCTGCCGGGCGAGGGCGCCGAGACCGAGGTGTACTTCTCAGATCTGGGGCACGAGTACGTGACGATCAACGCCGAGTACACGACCTAGTGGCCACACGCGACGTCGCCACCCTCCTCGAGGCGCTGCCCTACATCAGGGAATTTCACGGCAAGACGGTCGTCATCAAGTACGGCGGGGCGGCGATGACCGACGCCGCGCTCAAGGAGGAGTTCGCCCGTGACGTCGTGCTGCTCAAGTACGTGGGCATGAACCCGGTGGTGATCCATGGTGGTGGCCCCGAGATCTCCAGCTACATGCGCCGCCTCGACCTGCCGATCGAGTTCGTCGAGGGACTACGGGTCTCGGACGCGGCAACCGTCGAGGTGGCCAAGATGGTGCTCGTCGGCAAGGTCAACAAGGACATCGTGCTGCGCCTCAACCGACACGGCCAGCCGGCGATCGGCCTCTGCGGCGACGACGGCTCGCTGTTCAGAGCA
>DATAUL010000312.1:0-4718 GCA_036268255.1 Solirubrobacteraceae bacterium
ACCCTGCTCGGCGAGGTGGCGGCGATCTCGCTGCTCGTCGGCGGGATCGGGGTGATGAACATCATGCTCGTCTCGGTCACCGAGCGCACGCGGGAGATCGGGATCCGCAAGGCGGTCGGCGCGCGGCGCTCGGACATCCTCGTCCAGTTCCTCGTCGAGGCCGTGCTGGTGTCGCTGTTCGGCGGGATCGCCGGCGTGCTCGCCGGGATCCTCGGCAGCCAGTTCAAGATCGCCGGGGTGCAGCCCGCGATCGCGCCGTACTCGGTCGCGCTCGCGTTCGGCGCCTCCGTCGTGATCGGCCTGTTCTTCGGGACCTATCCAGCCGGCCGAGCGGCGTCGCTGCGGCCGATCGAGGCACTGAGATTCGAATGACCGACCGACCGGCGCCCCGCAGATCGATTCCGCCAAGGAGATCCAGGAAGGCAACCATGAGCACTGTCAGCTACGACACCGCCGAGCGCGACTGGGACCCCGAGGAGCCGGCGCAGCCGCTCCCCCGGCGCCCGCGCCGGCAGTTCTTCAACCGCAAGAGCGCGGCATTGGTGGCGCTGATCACGTGTGCGGCCGGGTTCTATGCCGGGGTGCGCGTCGAGAAGGGCCAGGTGAGCGGCTCCTCAACCGCTCTGCGTCTTCCGGGCGCGACCGGTGCGGCGGCCGGTGCCGCCCGAACGGGCGCGTCGCGGACCGGTGCGGCCGGGGCCGCCGGGGCGACGCGGTCGGGCGCCGCCGGTGCCGCCAGGACAGGAGGCTTTCCGGGCTTCGCTGGCGCCGCCGGTGGCGGCTTCGCCGGCGGAAGCGCCTCGGTCGGAACCGTCGCCAGCGTCAACGGCAAGACGATCGTGCTCACCGAGACCTCGGGCAACACCGTGAAGGTGCAGCTCTCGCCCTCGACCAAGATCACCAAGAACCAGTCGGTGTCACGCCACGCCGTCCGCCCCGGCGACACGATCATCGTGCAGGGGGCGCCCAACTCCAAGGGCACCACCGTTGCCGCCTCGGTCACCGACTCGGGCGCCAGCTCCACCGGCTCGGGCTCCTCGTCGTCGGGCGGATCGAGCTCCGGCTCGTCGTCGGGCACCTCGGGCGGCGGGGTCGGATCGCTCTTCTCCTCCGGGGGTTAGACAATTGAAAGGAAGCATGAACATGATCTACACACGCAGCCGCGCGATCGCGGCGCTCGCGATCGTCGTGATCGTCGCCGTGTGCGTGACGGCGTGCGGCTCGAGCAGCTCCACCTCCTCGAGCTCCTCGAGCTCGTCCGCGGCGGCTTCGGCCAGCGGGGCCGGTGCGGCCAACAACCGGGCCAAACTGGTCGCCTGCCTCAAGCAGCACGGCGTCACACTGCCATCGCGGCCGCGCTCAAGCGGAGGATACGGTCCGCCGCCGGGCTCTCCCAACAGCACCGCCAACGGCACCACGAACAGCAACGGGAACGGCAACGGCAGTGGGAGCGGCAACGGGAATGGAAACGGAAACGGAAACGGAAACGGAAACGGCAACGGGGTCGGCAACTCCGGGTTTCACAACGGCTACCACAACGGGGCCGGGCCGGGCGCGGGCGGCGGCCGCTTCAACAACCCGAAGCTCCGGGCCGCCTTCAAGGCGTGCGGGGCGACGGCCGGCTTCCGCGGCGGGCGCAACTTCCGCCCGTCGTCGGCCGCGATCACCAAGTTCGCCAGCTGTGTCAAGCAGCACGGCTACACGCTGCCCAAGGCCAACCTGACCGGCAAGGGCCCGGTCTATCCGGTCTCGATCGAGCGCAATGCGAAGTTCCAGGCCGCCTCGCGCTCATGCCAGTCGCTCCTGCGTCCGGCGGGAGCCGGTGGACCTCCGGGTGGCGCGCCGCCGGGCGCCTGACCGAGCCTGGCCGTCCGACCGACCGCTGTCAGCCGAGGCCCAGCACCGCTGGGACCTCGGCCAGCGAGCGAACGGGCAGTGCCCCGGCCGCCCGCAGCGCCGCCGGGTCCTCGGCGGCCGCGTAGCCGATCACGCGCATGCCCGCGGCGACCGCTGCCGTGACGCCGATCACGGTGTCCTCGACGACCGCGCAGTGCTCGGGGGCGGCGCCCATCACGGCGGCGGCGTGCCAGAAGAGGTCCGGGTGCGGCTTGCCGCGTGGCACCTGATAGGCGGAGAACAGCGCGTCGTCGGGGAAGAGGTCGCGCAGACCGGCCAGGGTCAGCGTCTGCTCGGTCTTCTGAAGCTTGCCCTGGGAGGCGACGCACACGGCGACGCCGGCCGCCTGGACCGCCTGCACGACCTCGCGGGCGCCCGGCATCGCCTGCAACGACTCGCGAAATGCCTGCTCGCGATGGCGCTCGAAGTCGTCGAGCAGCCCGTCGGGCAGCGGGCGTCCGAGCAGCTGCTCGGCGCGCGCGCGGACGTCGGCGAGCAGCATCCCCTTGTACTCGCGGACCGCCTCCGCGGCCGAGGTCGGCAGGCCGGCGGTCGTCAGCGACGCCGCCAGCACGGCGTTGGAGATCGGCTCGGAGTCGACCAGCACGCCATCGCAGTCGAAGATCACGAGGGCGAGGTCGGTGGCCACGCGCTCAACCTAGCGCGGGCCCGCGCCCAGCTCGGTGGCCACCTCCTGCAGAGCGTCGTCAGGCTGGACTGCCCGCGGCGGCCAGCTCGGCCACTGCGTCCAACCCGGCGGATACCGCCTCGCCGATCTCTGTCAGCTGCGCCGGCGCGATCGTCAACGGCGGGCCGATCGCCACCCCGGTGGCCTGCCCGCGGACGATCACCCCGGCCTCGCGGATCGCGTCGTAGAAGTGGTGGGCGGCGTCCGGCACGTGCTGGGCGAGCGGTGGGTTGAGATCGACCGCCGCCATCAGTCCGACGCCGCCGCGCACGTCGCCGCAGGCGGGATGATCGACCAGCGGGGCCACCGCCTCCCACAGCGCCCCCTCCAGCTCGCGACCGCGCGGGATCAGCTGCTCGGACTCGAGCAGGTCGAGGTTGGCCATCGCGGCGGCACAGCACGTCGGGTGCCCCGCGTAGGTGGCGCCGTGGCGGACCATCACCCTGCCGGGAGTCGACCAGAACGGATCGGCGACCTCGCCGGAGACGAGCACCGCGCCGAGCGGCAGGTAGCCGCTCGTCAGGCCCTTGGCCAGGACCACCATGTCCGGCGACATTCCCCAGCGCTCGTAGCCGAACCACGTTCCGACGCGTCCGAACGCGCAGATCACGCCGTCGACGATCAACAGCACGTCGTGGCGGTGGCACAGCTCGCTCAGCGTCTCGAGGTAGCCCGCAGGAGCGGGCCGCACGCCGCCGGCCCCGATCACCGGCTCACAGAAGAACGCCGCGACGTTGTCGGCGCCAAGGCGCTCGATCTCCTGCTCGAGCGCGTCGAGTGAGTCATACGCGACCTGGCTGACGTCTCCCGTGAGCGGGCCGAAGCCGTCGCGGATCGTCGGGATCCCGGCGAGGCTCGTTCCGAAGCCGTGGGTGCCGTGGTAGCCGAAGGCGCGGCTGATCAGGTGGGTCTTGTGCGGGCGGTCGCGCAGGGACCAGTACATCCGCGCCAGCTTGGCGGCAGCCTCGATGCCGTCGCCCCCGCCGAGCGTGAGGAACACGCGCGCGTCCGGCATCTCGGTCAGCGCAGCCAGGCGATCGGTAAGCGCGGACACCGGCTCGTTGACGAGGTCGCCGAAGGTGGAATAGGCCTCGAGCCGGTGCATCTGCGCCGCGACAGCCTGGGCGATCTCCGGGCGGCCGTGCCCGACATGGCAGTACCACAGGCCGGCGGCGGCGTCGATGTAGCCCCGGCCGGCGGCGTCGAACACGTGCACCCCCTCGCCGCGGCTGATGGTGAACTCGTGCCCGCCGACCTCCGCCATGTCGGCGAAGGGATGCCAGAAGGAAGAGGTGCCGTCGCTCATGTCTACTCAGTCCGCCTTTCCGCGCGCGATTAGCCTGAGGCGAATCGTATGCCCCGCCCGCGGCTGCTGCCCGATCTGACCCCGTTTCGCCACAGCCGCGACCTTCGGCTCGTCGTCGGCGGGGACTTCATCTCCGGGATGGGCGCCCAGGCGGCGCTCGTCGCCCTGCCATATCAGCTGTACGTGGTCACGCACTCGGCGCTGCTTGTGGGCCTGCTGGGCGCCGTCGAGCTGGGGCCGCTGATCGCGATGGCATTGCTCGGCGGCGCGATCGCCGACCGCACGGACCGCCGCCGGCTTCTTGCGCTTTCGCAGGTCGGCGTGTTCCTGGCCGCCGGCGGACTCGCGGTCGTGGCCGTCGCCGGCCATCCGGCGGTGCCCACGTTGTACGTGCTGGGCGGGTTGCTGGCCGGCTTCGCCACGCTCCAGAGCGTGGCCCAGTCCGCGATCATCCCCAACCTCGTCGAGCGCCAGCGCCTGCCGGCGGCGCTGGCGCTCAACTACGGGCTGGGCACGTTGACGCAGGTCCTCGGTCCCGGGCTGGGCGGGATCCTGATCGCCGCTTTCGGCGTGCAGGCGGCCTACCTGATCGACGCGGCGGGCTGCCTGTCGGTCGTCGTCACGGCGCTGGCGATCGCCCCGCAACCCCCTCAGGGGGTGCAGGAGCACGACAACGTGGTGCGCTCCATCGCCGAGGGCCTGCGCCACGTGCGCGGCAACCGGGCGCTGATGGGCTCGTTCGCGATCGACCTGGTGGCGATGACCTTCGGGATGCCGCGGGCGCTGTTCGCCGTGCTCTCGGTGAGCGTCTTCCACGCGGGCGCCGCG
>DATAUL010000313.1:0-18091 GCA_036268255.1 Solirubrobacteraceae bacterium
CCGCTCTCGATCTTCCGCCGCCGGCGGCTACGGGCGGCAAACCTGATCGTGCTGCTGATGTACGGCGCCAACTTCCCGGCGTGGTTCTTCATCACCCTGTATCTCCAGCAGGTCCTGCACTACGACGCGATCGAGGCCGGCCTGGCGTTCCTTCCGATGACGGGCTCGATCTTCCTCGGCTCGTCGCTGGCCCCACGCGCCGTCGCGCGGTTCGGCGCCCAGCGGGTGATCGCCGTGGCAGTGCTGGCCCTGGCAGCGGGAATGCTCGAGTTGAGCGGCATCGCGCCCGGCGGCACCTACGTCGGCAACGTGCTCCTCGGCGCGCTCCTCACGGCCCTGGGCCTGGGCTTCTCGCTCGTGCCGGCGACGATCGTCGCCATGTCGGGCGTGCCCGGCTCCCAGTCGGGGCTGGCCTCCGGGGTGCTCAACACCTCGCGCCTGATGGGCGGGGCGCTCGGGCTGGCGATCCTCTCAACGCTCGCCGCCGGGCGCACCCGCGCCGAGGTCGGAGTGGGCGCCGCCCGGGCGCTCACCGACGGCTTTGACCGGGCGTTCGTCGTCGGCACGGGGTTCGCGCTCGTTGCGGTCCTCGTCGCCGTCGTGTCGCTGCGCCCGGGCTCGGAGAAGCTCGCCGCCGAGCCGGTGCCGATTGCGGAGGCGGAGGGTTCCGAGGGCGCCGCCGAGGACCGGGAGCGCGTGCTGGTCGCGTGAGCGGGACTGTCTGCGCGCGGACGTCCTGAGCGAGACAGAGCCGCTGGCGCCGGCGATCGGGGACCGGTTAGCTGGCGGGCCCTATCCATTGCGTTCACTCAGGAGAGCACATGATCATCCTCGGCATCGTCTTGTTGGTGATCGGATTCATCGCAAAGATCGCGATTCTCTGGACCATCGGCATCATCCTGCTGGTCGTCGGCCTGGTCCTCGTCGCGCTCGGCTCCGTCGGACGGGCCGTCGGCGGCCGCCGGCACTACTACTGACGCAAACGGGCCGCGGGGCGTGAGGCACGGAAGTCTCGGCGCCCCGCGCGCTGTTGCACCGTTGTTCTGACAAGCGGGCTAAAGGAACCGGCTCCGATCGTCGAGAATTGTCCTGAGGATGCGACCTGAGCCCTTTGTCGTACCCGGAACGCCCGTTCCGGTCCCCGCCGCGGACCAGCCCTTGCCCGCGCCGCGGATCCGCGTGCTTCTCATCGAGGACGACGAGGACGACTACCTGATCACTCGCGACATGCTTGCCGAGCAGGATGAGGGCAGGTTCGAGCTCGACTGGCGCTCTGACTACGACGACGCGCTGGCGGCGATCCGCAGGCAGTGCCACGACGTCTACCTGATCGACTACCGGCTCGGCGAGCGGACCGGGCTGCAGTTGATGCGAGAGGGCTTCGCCGATCGCCCCTCGGCGCCGGTGATCATGCTCACCGGGCAGGCTACGCACGAGATCGACCTCGAGGCGACGGCGCTGGGGGCAACCGACTTCCTCGTCAAGCAGGAGCTCGCCGCGGCCGGCCTGGAGCGCTCGATCCGCTACGCGATCAGCCACCAGACGGCCGAGCGTCACGCGCTCGCCACCCGGGCCGCCAACGACGGGATCTGGGACTGGGACCTGGAGCGCGACCGGATCTACTTCTCGCCGCGCTGGCACGCGATTCTGGGGCTGACCGAGCGCGCGCGCGAGCGACGGCCGTCGGCGTGGTTCGACCTGGTGGCGCCGGAGGACCTGCCCCGCCTGCAGGAGGCGATCGACGCCCATCTCGCCGGACACACGGCCCACGTGGAGTGCGAGCACCGCCTGCGGCATGCCGACGGCGACTGGCGGTGGGTGACCGCGCGCGGGCTGGTCACCCGCGGCGTCGACGGAGAGCCGGTCCGCATGGCCGGCTCGCTGTCGGACATGACCGACCAGCGCACCGCCCAGCTTCGCCTCGAGCACGAGGCCCTCCACGACACCCTCACCGGGTTGCCCAATCGCACCCTGTTCATGGACCGCGTCGAGCATCTGCTGCGGGGCGCCAGCCGTGACCCGGCCGTGGGCTGCGCCATCCTGTTCGTCGACCTCGACGGCTTCAAGCAGGTCAACGACCAGCTCAGCCACGCGGTCGGTGATCGCCTGCTGATCGCCGTCGCCGAGCGGTTGCTGACGGGTCTGCGCCCGGGCGACACGGTCGCGCGGCTCGGCGGCGACGAGTTCACGCTCCTGCTCGACGGGATCGTCGCGCCGGCCGAAGCGGTGGAGATCGCCGACCGGCTGCTGCGCTCGCTGCAGCAGCCGTTCCCGGTGCATGGCAACGAGCTCTCGATCGGCGCCAGCATTGGCGTCGCGCTCAGCCAGCCGGCGCTCGCCTCCGCCGATCTGCTCGCCAACGCGGACGTGGCGATGTACGAGGCCAAGGCCCGCGGTCGCGGCTGCATCGCGGTGTTCGACGAGGGTATGCGCCTCCGCGTAGCCGACCGGCTGGCGCGTCAGGACGAGCTGGGCCAGATCCTCGAGGAGTCGCTGCTCGAGATCCACTTCCAGCCGATCGTCGACCTCGTCAGCGGGCGCATCCGGGCCCTGGAGGCGCTTGCGCGCTGGCCGGAGAGCCATCCTCCGGTCCTCGCGCCGATGCAGCTCATCGCGATCGCCGACGAGACCGGACTGATCGGACCCCTCGGCAAGCAGATGCTCTCCGGCGCGTTGCGGGCGCTGGCCGGCTGGCGTGCGCAGGGCGTCCTCGCCGCCGACGTCTGCGTGACCGTCAACCTGTCCGCGCGTCAGCTCGACGATCCGCTGCTGACAGACCACATCGGGGCCGCCCTCGCCGCCGCCGGCCTGCCTTCGGCTGCGCTCAAGCTGGAGATCACCGAGGAGACGATGATGGAGCTGGAGCGCAGCCGGCGCCTGACCGAGATCTGCGCGCTCGGAGTCGGCTTCCAGATCGACGACTTCGGCACCGGCCACACTTCGCTCGCGGCCCTGCACCGCCTCCCCGTGCAGGCGCTCAAGGTCGACCGAAGCTTCGTGGCGACGCTGCTCTCCGGCGGCGAGGGGGAGATGATGGTGCGCTCCACGGTGGCGCTCGCCCACAGCCTCGGGCTTCCGGTGATCGCGGAGGGCATCGAGACCGCCGCCACCCTGCAGTGCCTGCGCGAACTGCAATGCGACCAGGGCCAGGGCACGCTCATCTCCCCGGCGCTGAGTCCGGTGGACGTTCCGCTGATCGGTTCGGCGCTCGGCCTGGCCGCCTGACCCCTTGACGAGCGGGTGGAGACCGCCCTACTGAAGGACTGCTCGCAGCGACTGCTTGACCGATTTCATCGAGGCGATCACCGCCGTCGGCTCGTAGCCACAATGCGCCATGCAGTTGTCGCACCGCGGGTCGCGGCCGCGGCCGTAGGCGTCCCAGTCGGTGGTCTCCAGCAGCTCCTTGTAGGTGCTGACGTAGCCGTCGGACATCAGGTAGCACGGCTTCTGCCACCCGAGCAGGGAATAGCTCGGGATCCCCCACGCCGTGCACTGGAAGTCGACCTTGCCCTCGAGGAAGTCCAGGAACAGCGGGGAGTGGTTCAGGCGCCAGCGCTTGCGCCGGCCGTCGGCAAACGCGGCCTTGAACAGCTCCCGCGTCTGGCGGACACCGAGGAAGTGCTCACGGTCCGGCGCCTTCTCGTAGGCGTAGGCGGGGGAGATCATCATTTGATCGACCTCGAGGTCATCGTTGAGGAAGTCGAGGACCGAGCGGACCGTCTCGGGGGTGTCGTGGGTGAAGAAGGTGGTGTTCGTCGTCACCCGGAAGCCGTGAGCCTTGGCCGTGCGGATGGCGGCAACCGCCTTGTCGAAGACGCCGTCACGACACACCGACTCGTCGTGGCGGTCGCGCAGGCCGTCGAGGTGGACCGCCCATGAGAAGTACGGCGACGGCTTGAACTTGTCGAGCTTGCGCTCCATGAGCAGCGCGTTGGTGCAGAGGTAGACGAACTTCTTGCGCGCGAGCAGCTGGCGGACGATCTCGTCGATCTCCGGATGGATCAGCGGCTCGCCGCCGGCGATCGACACCATCGGCGCGCCGGATTCCTCGATCGCGCCGATTGCCTGCTCCACCGGCATCCGCTGCTTCAGGACGTGCTCGGGCTGCTGGATCTTCCCACAGCCCGCGCACGCGAGATTGCATTGAAACAGTGGCTCCAGCTCGACGATCAGCGGGAACTTGTCACGCCGGCGCAGCTTCTGCTCAACCAGGTAAGCGCCCACGCGCATGGCCTGCCTCATCGGGACCGACATATCACTCGCTCCTTTGCCTGACCTCAGGTGGCAACTTGAAATGGGCGTTCTCCGTGGCGACGGTGCGCTCGCTGACGCTGACCCCGCCCAGGCCGTCCAACGCCTGGACGACCTCCGCGACCAGCGCCTCGGGAGCCGAGGCGCCAGCGGTGATTCCGATCCGCCGCACGCCGACCAGAGCCGCCGGCGGAATGTCGGCGGCGCTGTCAACGAGCAGTCCCGGACAGCCGGCCCGCTCGGCGACCTCCACGAGGCGCCGGGAGTTGGACGAGTTCCGCGAGCCGACGACGAGGATCAACTCGCATTCCGCAGCCAGGGCGCGGACGGCGTCCTGACGGTTCTGGGTCGCGTAGCAGATGTCGCTGGAGGGCGGCGCGACGACTGCGGGAAAGCGCTCGCGCAGCGCATCGACGACCAGCGCGGTCTCGTCCACCGCCAGGGTGGTCTGGGTGAGATAGGCGACGCGCTCCGGGTCCTCGACCTTCAGCGTTGCAACGTCGTCGGGGCTGGCGATCACGTGGGTGCGCAGCGGCGCCTCACCGGAAGTGCCCTCGACCTCCTCGTGGCCCTCGTGACCGACCAGCACGATGTCGAAGTCAGAGGACGCGAGGCGCCGGGCCTCCGCGTGGACCTTTGAGACGAGCGGACACGTGGCGTCGATCACGTCCAGGCCGCGTTCCTCGGCCTGCGCGCGGACCGCGGGGGACACTCCGTGGGCAGAGAAGATCACGGTGGCTCCGCGGGGCACCTCATCGACTTCATCGACGAACACCGCGCCACGTGCTTGCAACGACTCGACGACGTGGGCGTTGTGCACGATCTGCTTGCGCACGTAGACCGGAGATCCACGATCGGCCAGGGCGCGTTCGACGACCTCGACCGCTCGCTCCACTCCGGCGCATGACGCGCGCGGGGCCCCGAGCACGACTTCGCGGGGGCCGAGCGCGTGAGCCCACTCCTCCACCAGGGCGCAGGCACGGCGCAGCGCTCGATAGGCGATCGCCGCCCCGGTGACGGTGCGCAGCGGCCGATGCAGCTCTCGGCGATGGGTGTCGAGCACCACGCGCAGGGTCACCAGTGGCCGAGCGCGCGTGACAGGCGCCAGCCACGCGGACTCCATATCGACGGCGACCGCGCCGGTTCGCTGCAGCGTACGGCGACGCTCGCCAAGCACGAGTCGCTGGCTGGACGCGATGGGCGCGACCCGCACGCGCAGCCCGCCGCGCCTGAGAACTCCGGCGAGAATCGCCGGGTCGTCACAGGGCGTCGTGCCGGTCGGGCCGCGCAGCTCGCTGGCCAGCACGATGTCGCCAGGCTCGAGGTCGGGATCAAGGGCCCCGCAGAAGCCGGCGATCAGCACGGCGCGGCCTCCGGTTGTCATGGAGAGCTGAGCGGACCGGGCCGCCCGGCGCGGGCCCATGCCGATGCGATGCACGTCGGCCCACGGCGCACCGGAGCGCACCGCACGCGCTTCCAGAGACAGTGGCGCGAGAACGATGATCCGATCGGTGGCGCCAGGCTTCACAGAGGTCGTCGCGCTCATCTTCTGTTTTCCACCAGCTGACTTGCCCTACGCCCGGACCCGGCCACCGACGACGAAGCGAGCGCCGGCGGAGCCTGCGGCACCGCGCCCAGGACTTCCCGCGCCGCTGCGCGGCCGCTGCGCACAGCGCCTTCCATCGTCGCCGGCCAACCGGTGTCGGTCCACGCGCCGGCGAGCACCAGCCCCGGCAGGTTCGTGCGTGCAGCCGGTCGCCACGCTCGGGCCCCCGGGCCGGCACGGAACGTTGCCGCGTGGTCACGCGTGACGAAGAACGTCCGGACGACGGCATCGCGGGCGCTCGGCAGCAATTCGGCGAGCGCGGGCAGATAGGTCGCGCGCAGATCGGCCACGGTCGCCGCCGACACGTCGTCCGCGGCCGAGAGCGAGATCGCCAGGTACTGGCCGTCCGTCAGGCCCGCGCTCCGCGTGCGATCGAACATCCACTGGACGGGCGTCTCGATGCCCGCGGCAAACGGTAGGTCGAGGACTGGACGGTCGTACACCACGTGAAGGTTGACGATAGGTGAACGGCCAAGCCGGCCGGAGATCTGACCGTCCACCCCCGCCTGTGGCGGAAGCAGTCGCCCCGCTCGGTCCGCGGGCACCGCGAGGATCACGGAATCGGAGTGAAGCGACGGCGCGCTATTGATCTCGACGCAAAAGCCGCCCGGGGTCGGAACGATCATCGTCGCGCCGCCGCGCAGTTGCACCTTCACGCCCGCTTTTGCCAGGGCTCGCCGCGCCGCCAGATCATGGATCTCAGACAGCGGGACAGACGCATGGCCGATATCGCCGGCGGCAGAGTCCTGGAGCAGCCCGAGTTGAAAGACCTGAGCCGCCTGTGCGAGTGACGCGGCAGCGGGGTCGAGGTTCAGCGTCGGACGCGCGATCAAGCCCCAGATCGCGTCGATCGTCCGTGCGTCCTGGCCGTGCTCGTGCAGCCAATCCCCAAAGGACCGGTCATCTGCGCTCGGGTCGTCGGGGTCGATCCTGCGCAGGCTCTGCATCGCGCGGGCGACCGACAGGCGCTGGCCGACGTTGAGGAACGGGTAACGCGCGAGCGCGCCGGCGAGGTGCAGAGGAGCCGGCAGGCTCGAGCGGCGCAGCCACCCGCGCCGGCCCCCGGGCGCGAGCACCGCCATCTCCAGACGTGGCTGCAGCGTCACGCAATCGGTGGCGTCCAGTTGCTCCAAGAGCGCACGGTAGGCCGTGCAGCAGCGCAGGAAGACGTGCTGCCCGTTGTCGACGTTCAGCCCGTCGCGCGTGAACGAGTAGACCGCGCCGCCCAGGCGTCCGCGCCCCTCCAGCAGCGTGACGTCCGCGCCGCCGCGGGCGCACTCCAGCGCTGCCGCGATCCCGGCCAGACCGCCGCCGACGATCGTCACCCGGCGGGCGCTCACCGCGGAGCTCCGGTCCACAGGGCAGCGGTGAGGCTGCGGGCGGCGACCCAGGCCTTCTCCCACGGCGGCAGGGAGATCCTCTCGCGCAGAACCTGGGAGGGCTCGTTCACGATGCGCTCGAGCACGCCTCGATAGATCCCGGTCATTGCGAGCACGCATGACGCACTGCGCGCGTCCAGCGCCGCTGTGAGTCGCAAGCCGCGATCAAACCACTCCACGGCGCGGGCGGCCTCGAATCGGATCAGGGCAGCGGCTGCCTCAGCGCCCGCGGCGTCGAGATCGACGCAGTCAAACCGTCTCAGATCTTCCGCCGGGAGATACGTGCGTCCCAGCTGCCGGTCCTCGCGGATATCGCGCAGGATGTTGGTGAGCTGCATGGCCACGCCCAGGTCGTCGGCAAGCGCTGCGGTCTCGTTGGCGTTGGCGCCGCCGTCGGTGAAGATCGAGACGCACAGTCGGCCAACCGAGCCGGCGACGCGCCGGCAATACCCGACCAGCTCGTCGAAGCTCTCATACTGAGCGCCGCGCACGTCGAGCTCGACGCCTTCGATCAACAGCTCGAGGGCGTCCAGCGGAAGCTCGTAGTGCCTGCGGGCGGCCGCGAGCGCAACCACGACTGGATCGCCGGTGCCCGCGATGTCGCCGTCGAGCGCGGTCAGCATCGTGCGTTCGGCGGCCAGCGCCTGCAGTTGTGCCTCCGGCTCCAGGTCTCCGTCATCGCCGATGTCGTCGATGCGGCGCGCGAATGCGTACACGGCGCTCATGGCATGGCGCTTGGGTCGCGGAAGCAGCCGGATGCCGTAGTAGAAGTTGGCGGCCTCGTGCCGGGTGATCTCCTCGCAGCGACGGTAGGCATGCTCCATCTCGAGTGCCGGAACGGTCATCGACCCAGCGCCGATCTCAGGAACGCTGCCCCGAAGGATGCACGAGGATGCGCGCGGCGTTGGTGCGCGTCAGCTTGGAGCACATCGAGCGCCGCTCGGCCGCCGGCCAGGAAACCCGAGACAGCGATACGCGGCCGCACGGACAGCGTCCTCGCCAACGGCGCTCCGCTACTCAGCAGGGAATGGGCTCGCTGGGCCTCGAATGCGATCAATGCCCGGCGTGACGGACTTCGGTTCGCCGGCAGGTGGTCATCATCGCAGCCAAAGCGGATCAGGTCCTCCCGCGGGAGGTAGACGCGCCCGCGTCTGAAGTCCTCGTCGACGTCCTGGAGGTGCTCGGTGATCTGCAGACCCGCGCAGATTCTGTCCGAGAGCGCGACGCGTTCGGGCGTAGCGAACCTGAACACCGACAGCACGAGCTCGCCAACGGGCGCGGCCGACAGCTGGCAATAGGCGAGCAGCTGCTCGAAGCTCTCGTATCGCGTGACCCGCTGGTCCCAGCGGTTTGCCTCCAGCAGGCGTCTGAACGGCGCGGCCGGCAGCTCGCACTCGTGCACGGTCTCGGCGAGGGTGGTCATCACGGGGTGCCGAGGGCACTCGCCCGCGTAGATGCAATTAAGCTCCACCTCAACCAGGTCGAGCAGCGCGCTGCGATCGCCGGCGACCTCGTCACCGACGTCGTCGACGAGCCGGGCGAAGCCGTAGATGGCCATTAGGTGCCGTCGGCGATCGCGACCGAGGAGCGCGCTGGCAACGGTGAAGTTCTCGCGCCCAGCCTGCTCCATCACCGTCTCCTGCGCGGGTAGCTCGGCGATGGTGACTGACGCCACGGCGCTCATCGAGTGCATCTTCCCAGCGCCATGACCGGGAAGATCAGCCGGTAGAGGTGGTAGTTGATGTAGAAGTCCGAGGGAAAGCCGGTGCCGGTGTGCTGAGGCTCGTCCCAGCCGCCG
Organism: Solirubrobacteraceae bacterium; assembly: GCA_036268255.1. Taxonomy (GTDB): domain Bacteria; phylum Actinomycetota; class Thermoleophilia; order Solirubrobacterales; family Solirubrobacteraceae; genus Palsa-465. The sequence continues at coordinate 9,035 of DATAUL010000313.1, forward strand.
TCCGGGCGCTGCGTCTGCGCCAGCCAGGACACGCCGCGGGCCAACGCGGCCGAGCGCTCGCCGGCGGCGTCGAGTGCCAGCAGCGCCCATGCCGTCTGTGATGCCGTGCTCGTTCCCCGTCCGATCCAGGCGTCGTCGTCATAGGAACGACAGTCTTCGCCCCAGCCGCCGTCCGAGTTCTGGTGCTCCTCCAGCCAGCGCACCGCGCGCCGGATCGAATCGTGGGTCGTCGGGACCCCGGCGGCGACCAGCGCCGGCACGACGGCGCCCGTTCCATAGACGTGATTGACGCCCCAGCGTCCGAACCACGATCCCAGCGGCTCCTGCGCGTCCAGCAACCACTTTCGCCCGCGCCCCGCGGTGTCCTCGTCGCTGCGCCCCAGGACGCCGTACATCTCCACGACGTGAGCGGTGACGTCGGCGCTCGGCGGGTCGATGACCTCGCCAAAGTCGCAGAACGGTAGGTCGCGCACCAGGGCCCGGCAGTTGTCGACGTCGAAGGCGCCCCATCCGCCGTCGGAGCTCTGCATCCCCGCCAGCCACTGCACGCCGCGGTCAACCGCCGTCTGGACGCGAGCCGGGTCCGGATGGTCGACGGTGCGCAGCGCCAGGACGACCTCGGCGGTGTCGTCGATGTCCGGGTAGTTGGCGTTGGCGAATTCGAACGCCCAGCCGCCTGGCTCCAGCTGCGGGCGGCGCACGGCCCAGTCGCCTCGTCCCAGGATCTGCTCGTCGAGCAGCCAATCCGCCGCCCGGATCACCGCGTCGTCATCGCCCGGAACGCCGGCGTCGGCGAGCGCGATCAGCGCCAGGCAGGTATCCCAGACGGGCGACTGGCAGGCCTCGACTCGGCGCAGTCCATCATCGATCGTGAACGACTCCATGCCCTTCAGCCCGTGCTGGATGACGGGATGATCGACCTCGTATCCGAGCAGGTGCAGCGCGATCAGCGAATACACCCAAGGTGGCTGGATGCCGCCCCAGCCACCGTCGGCCTCCTGGCGGTCGACGATCCACCGCTCGGCGCGAGCCAGCGCGGTCCGGCGCACCTTGGCGATTGGCCGGCGCTGATAGAGCCGGAGCACGCCGTCCAAGGCGACGAGGCCCCGCGCCAGCAACGTCTCGCCCGTCGGCGGCGACCAGGGCTCAGAACCGTGGAGCTCTTCGATCCCGAACGGAAGCGAGCGGACCGGGGCAACCGCCAGCACCACGGACAGGGCGACCACGGTCTGACGGGCCCAGCAGGCGAAGTCATAGACGTTGAGCGGAAACCAGGACGGCAGCAGGATCTGCTCGGGGAGTAGCGCGGGCACCTGGTCCCAGCTCCAGGCGCCGAACATGGCCAGCCAGATGTGGGTGAAGACGCGGGCCTGCTGCACACCGCCGGCCTCGCGCACGAACGCGCTGGCTGCGAGCATGTGTCCGTCCTGCGGCCCGTCGCCCGCCAGCCGAAGCGCCACGTAGGCCTCGATCGTCGTCGACAGGTCTCCTGGACCGCCGCGGAAGTTGCTCCAGGTTCCGTCGGCGCGCTGCTGTGAACGGATCCAGCTCGCGGATCGCTCGGTCGCCTCCGCCTCGCGGATCCCGAGGAACTCGCGCAGCAACATGTCCTCGGCATCCATCGTCACGTTGGTCTCAAGCTCGCCCTTCCACCAGCCGGCGGGATCCTGCAGCGCCAGCAGATACTTCCGCGCCCGCGACAGCGCAGCCTCGCCCTCGGATTCCGCGCCGGGTGCTTGCACGGAAGTGCGCCGATCAGCAGTGCGGTGGTTCGCCCCATCCATCGAAGGCACGGACTCACGGGGGTCGTTGATCGCGCTACTAAACGGATCCATCGAGGCTGGTACATCTAGCACGTTGCACACTCAACCGGTATCGCGGATCTCCGAGGATCGTCAAGCTATCCTGCGCGACCCAAGAGCAGCCCCGGATTCGAGGATCACGCGCCATGTCGGGTGTCAACGAGAGGTGGGACAGGCCAGACCTGGCTGAGGTGATCAAGCTCCGGGCCGGCGAGGCGATGGAGCTCAACCAGCGGTACCTCAATCGCCAGCTCGGGCGCGTGGTGCGGACGCTCGGCTTCGACCGGGAATGGATCCATGGTCGCGGTCCGTACCTGATCGACTCCGAGGGTCAGGAGTATCTGGATCTCTATGCCGGCTACGGCGTCTTCTCGCTGGGCCGAAACCATCCCTTCATCAAGGATCAGCTGATGGGGGTGATGATGGCCGATCCCGCCAGCCTCCCCCAAATCGGCGTGACCACGCTGGCGGGGGTGCTCGCCGAGGAGCTGATCGGTCGTGCGCCGGCCTCGCTGGACGCCGCCGTGCTGTGCAGTTCGGGCACGGAGTCGGTGGAGGCGGCGTTGAAGCTGTCGCGAGCGGCTACCGGCCGCTCGCGCATCGTCTACTGCGAGCGCGGTTTTCACGGCCTCTCGATCGGCTCGCTCTCGGTCAACGGCAACGAGGAGTTCCGGGAGCGATTCACGCCGCTGCTCGCGGGCTGTGATCCGGTCCCCTTCGGAGACCTGTCGGCGCTCCGCCGCCAGCTCGATCGCGGCGACGTGGCGGCGTTCATCGTCGAACCGATTCAGGGCAAGGGGGTCTACGTGGCGCCCGACGGATACCTGGCCGAGGCCCAGGAGATCTGTCGCCGCGCGGGGACGTTGCTGATCCTCGATGAGGTCCAGACCGGCCTGGGCCGGACCGGCCGGTTCCTGGCGCTCGAGCACTGGGGGATCCAGCCGGACATGGTCACGCTCTCCAAGGCCCTGTCGGGTGGCTATGTCCCGGCGGGCGCGCTGCTCGCCAGCCGCGCCGTGTTCGACGCGACGTTCGATTCGATGGAGCGCAGCGTGGTCCATGGATCGACCTTCGGCAACGGCGATTTCGCCGCCGCCGCGGCCCTCGCCAGCCTGACCGTGATCGAGCGCGAGGGTCTGGTGGCACGCGCTGCGCAGCTCGGCGACCTCTTGCTCGAGCTCACCCAACCGCTCGTGGAGCGCTTCGAGATCGTGCGCGAGGTGCGCGGACGGGGGCTGATGTGGGGCATCGAGCTCGGTCCGCCGTCGGGTCCGGCGGCGCGACGGGTGTGGGAGGCGATCGAGCGCCGACAGCCGGGCCTCTTCGCTCAGATGGTCACGGTGCCGCTGTTTCGTGACCATCGCATCCTGACCCAGGTGGCGGGTCATCACATGAACGTGATCAAGATCCTGCCGCCCCTGGTGATCTCCGAGGCGGAACTGCGACGATTCGCCTCGGCGCTTGCGGACGTGCTCGGCGAAGCCGAGGCACACCTCCTGCGCAGCTATACCCGCCTCGGCATGGGACTCGCTCGTCGCAGCCTGCTGCGTTAGGGTCCGACGGCCTGCAGCCACGCCAGCGTCGCCTCAAGGCCCGTCGCATAACCGACGCGGGGTTCCCAGCCGAGCAGATCCCGCGCTTTGCGATTGCTGAAATCCTGGTTGGCTCCCAGCACCTGCACGGCCTGCCGCGAGAGCAGCGGCGGCGTCGTCAGTCCCGTGGCCCTGTGCAGCAATCGATATCCGTGCTCGAGGCCGATGCCGATGCCGTTCGCCATCCAATACGGCAAGCTCCACCACCGGACCTGGGAGCAGCCGAGCCCCTTGGCCAGGCCATCGGTGAACTCCTTCCAGGTGACGCCGAGGCCGTCTGAGACATTGAAGGCCTGGCCGGGAGCGGCCTCGTGGCGGAGTGCGAGCACCGCGGCATCGACGAGGTTGTCGACGTAGCACAGACCTGCGACCGCGCGACCACCGCCGATCAGGAGCATGTTGCCACCGCGGATCGCCCGGGCGATCCCGCCGATGACATCCGTCGAGCGGGGTCCGTAGACGGTCGCCGGACGGAGGATGACGGCGTTGAGGTCGTGCGCCCGCTCCGCGCGGTGCACTTCGCCCTCGGCGGCCAGCTTCGTCTCGGAATACCAGTTGCGAAAGCGCGTCGCGGTGTGCGTCTCGTCAACGGCCGCACCCCCGGGATGGCCGTAGACATCCGTGCTGCTGAAATGGATGAACCGCTGCACGGAGGAATCGACGGAGGCCGTGAGCAGGTTCCGCGTCCCCTCGACGTTGATCCGTGTGATCTGCGCCGGTGTGGCCCAGTCCGAGACCAGCGCGCCACAGTGAAAGACGGACGTGCAACCCTCGGTGGCGCGCGCCAGCGAGCTCGCATCGGTGAGGTCGCCCACGGCGATCTCGACGTCTAGCTCGTCGAGCAGTGAGGTGTCGCTGCCGGCGCGGGCCAGGCAGCGCACCTGCTGACCCTCGCGCACCAGTCGCCGAGCCAGATGACCGCCGATGAACCCGGTCGCGCCGGTGACCAGGCAGACGTCGTCCCGCGACGGATCGACGCGCCTTCCCCGGAGCTGCGCCTTCGCGACAGCCGGCGCGGCGTGCTCGTCGCGGCGACGGAGAGTCGCGGTCGCGATGTCGCGCACGACGCCCCAGTTCCTGCCGGCCGAGCCCTCGCAGTCGGCGAGCACGGCGTCGAGCGCGCCCAGGAAGCTGCGCGCCTCGGGCTCGGAGAGCGTCAGCGGGGGAAGCAACTTGATCACGTCGTTCTTGCCGGCCGCCATCGTGATCACGCCGTGGTCGCGGTGCAGCGGGATCACGATCAGCTGCGGAAACAGGCCCTCGCTCGCCATGTGGATCAATCGCCAGTTGAGCTTGGCGACGCGCGCGCTCGGCGCGCGCAGCTCGATCCCGATCATCAGACCACGGCCGCGAACGTCCCCGATCATCTCGTGTCGCTGGGCAAGCTCGGCGAGTCCGTCGAGCAGCACAGCGCCGACCTGCTCGGCGTGCGCCACCAGGCGATCGCGCTCGATGATGCGCAGCGTGGCCAGGCCGGCCGCCATCGACAGGCGGTTGCGGCCGAACGTCGACTGATGCACGTAGGAGCGCTCGAGCGTGCCCACAGCTCGCTGGTAGATCTCGCGGCTCGTGACCATCGCGGCGACCGGCATGTAGCCCCCGCTCAGCGCCTTTCCGACGAGCACGACGTCGGGTTCGAGTCCCCAGTGCTCCAGCGCGAACAACTTGCCGGTCCGGCCGAGCCCGGTCTGGATCTCGTCGAGGACGAACAGCGTGCCGTAGCGCCGGCACAGCGCCTGCGCGGCCTGCAGGTATCCCGCGGGCGGCAGCGTCACCATGCGACCCTGGATCGGCTCGACGATGAAGGCGGCGACATCCCGGCGCCGCAGCTGCGCCTCCAGCCCCGGGAGATCGCCGAACGGAACGCGCTCGCAGCCCGGCAGCAGCGGGCCAAATCCCTCTTTGAAGAACTCGTCGCCGACCAGTGAGAGCGGGCCGAGCGTGACGCCGTGAAAGCTCGACTCGCAGGAGATCAACCGGGGTCGGCGCGTCGCGGCGCGTGCGAACTTCATCGCCGAATCCACCGCCTCGGCGCCGGCGCTGGCGAAGAACACGGCCTCCAGTGGGTCCGGCAGGCGTTGCGCCAGCGCTTCGGCGAGCATGCCGGCCAGCGCCGAATAGTGGATCTGCACGCCGTCCACGAGGTTGGCGGCGAGCGTGGCCTGCAGGACATCGCGCACGTCGGGGTGGTTGTGGCCGAGGCTGGCAAAGCCCTCGCCGGTATGGAAGTCGAGATAGGCGCGTCCCGCGGCGTCGTAGAGGTAGGACCCCTGCGCCGATACGTACTCCTTGTCGAAGCCGAGGATCCGCAGTACGTCGACGAGCGATGAATCGAGATGGCGCGAGGCCAATCCCAGGGTGTCCTCGGCGCGCGCCATGGCGTCCGAGACCACCCCCAAGGGATCGGCGGCCTGATGTGGTTCGGAGTCGGTGTTCACGGACGATCGGCGGCCGGCGTCACCGACCGTCCGACACCCTACCCGGCCACCGGCTGGGGCTCTCCCTGCCCCGCGCCCTCGTGTTCGTCGATCGTCGGCGGGCCGGCGCTGCCCTCGATGTTGAGGTGGGGCAGCACGCGATCGAGCCAGCCGGGGATCTTCCAGTTGGCGGATCCGAGCAGCATCATCAGGGACGGAACCAGTGCGCTGCGCACGATCAGGGCGTCAAGCAGCACGGCGGCGGCCAGGCCGATGCCGAACATCTCGATCACCCACTCGCCGCCCAGCACGAACGATGCGAACACCAGGAACATGATCGCGGCGGCGGCGGTGATCGTCCGTCCGGTCGCCGCCAGGCCGTGGGCCACCGCCTCCTGCGTGTTGCCGCGGCGATGCCATTCCTCGTAGATCCGGCTGACCAGGAACACCTCGTAGTCCATCGAGAGGCCGAACAGAACCGGGAACAGGAGCACCGGGATGAACGACTCGATCGGACCGGTGGTGTTCAGGCCGATCAGCGAGTTGCCCCACCCGTTCTGGAACACGGCGGTCAACACCCCGAAGGCGGCGCCGGCCGACAGCAGGTTCATGATCGCCGCGGTGAGCGGGATGACCAGGCTGCGGAACACCGCCATCAGCAGCAGGAAGCTGAGCAGCACCACGATCCCGATGAACAGCGGAAGCTTGCTGGCGAGGACGTGGCTGAAGTCGTTGAAGATCGCCGTGGTCCCGCCGACCAGCACGCGGACTCCGCTGCCCCGGGTGGCCTCAGGGATCACCGAGTTGCGAATCCGGTGGAGCAGGTCGGTGGTGGATTTGTCCTGGGGCGCGCCCCTGGGGTAGACGTTGGCGGTCGCCACCGAGGGCCGTCCGGCAACCCCCTTGGTGAAGTGCACCGGCGTGGAGCCCACCACGTCGGCGGTGCGGGCCACCGCCTGTTCGGCGCGGGTGAACGCGGCCAGCTGAGCGGGGTTGTCGATCTGGGCGATCAGCTCGAGCGGACCGTTGTAGCCGCGGCCGAAGCCCTCTGCCAGGAGGTCGTAGGCATGGCGCGTGGTCGTGCTGGTGGGGTCCGTGCCGGCGTCTGCCGCGCCCAGGCGCATGTGAAGGAACGGGATCAGGATCACGATCATCACGATCGCCGCGAGGGTGGCGAACACGGCCGGAGAGCGGCTCAGCACGCCGGACCAGCGAATCCACAGCGGCGACTCGTCGTTGCGGGTGCGCGCGCCCTCGCGGATCGCGCGCCGCTCGCGCCGGCGCGGGACCCGGGCACCCATCTTGGTGCCCAGCAGAGCCGGCAACAGGGTCAGCGATGCGACCACCGTGAATGCCACGGTGACGGTGGCCGCCACCGCCACTCCGTAGAGGAAGCTGATCCCCAGGGCGAACATACCCAGCATCGCGATGCAGACGATGATGCCGGCGAACAGCACCGCCCGGCCGGAGGTGTCGATCGCCTCCACGGCGGCCGCCTCACGGTTGGCGCCGCGCAGCAGCGCCTGCCGGTAGCGGGTGACGATGAACAGCGCGTAGTCGACGCCGACCCCGAGGCCGATCAGCAGGGCCAGCTCGTTGGAGAAGCTGGCGGTGTGCAGCACATGGGTGAGCAGTCCGACAACGGAGATGCCGGCGCCCAACGACACGCCGGCGGTGATCAGCGGCAGGAGCATCGCCACGAAGGACCCGAAGGCGAGGAACAGGACGATCGCCGCCGCGATGAAGCCGATGAACAGGCTGGAGTCGCCGTTCTGCTTGTTGCCGGCCTCGGCGATGTTGCCCTCCACCTCGAACGCCACATTGGATGTCGAGGCCGACGTGATCACGTTGTCGTAGTGCTGAGCGGCGGACGCGGTGATCTTGTTGTTGTTGGCTCCGTTGTCGAAGATGACGTCGGCGAACGCGACCTTCCCGTTTGGCGCGATCTGCTTGGCCGTCTGAGCCGTATAGGGCGAGATCACGGCCGCGACGTGCGGAACGCGTCCCACCTGGGCGAACAGCTTCTCCGCGCGCGCCCTGACCGCGGGATCGGTGACCTTGCCGGACTTCACGCCGATCACCAGCTGGTCGGTCTCGCCCGATGTCTTCGGCGTCGCGCGCTGCAGTAGATGCACGGCGTCAAAGCTCTCGGTGTGGGGCAGCGTGAACTTGTCGGTGTAGGCGCTGCCGGCGGCGCTGTGGGCCGCGACGAGCACGACCACCAGGGCCACCCAGCCGAGCACGGTGAGCATCGAGTGCCGGAAGCACCAGCTGGCTAGCTTTCTCATGTGTGGTCGACCTCCGGATCGGAATGCTGGACGGGTTTCAGTTGCTCCCGGCAGGCTAGGAGCGGATCCTGGTGCGCTCAAGTGCCATCAGGCCCAACTCCGCTATGACAAATGTCATGGCGGCACGGCGTGCGCTCTCGCGATTGAACACGCAGGAGCTGACAGTTCCTTGACAGATTGTGACCGAGGTCGAAATTGAGCGGTCGTAGCACCAGAAGCGCGGGCATCCTGCTCTATCGCCGCCGCGATGATCGGCTCGAGGTGCTGCTCGTGCACCCCGGCGGGCCGCTCTGGGCGCGCCGTGACGCCGGCGTGTGGTCGATTCCCAAGGGCGAGTACGGCGACGACGAGGACCCGCTGGCGGCCGCGCGCCGGGAATTCGCCGAGGAGCTCGGCACGCCCGCGCCTGACGGCGACGCGCTCGAGCTGGGCGAGATCCGCCAGAAATCGGGCAAGCGGGTCCAGGCGTGGGTGCTGGCCGGCGATCTCGACGCCGAGCAGATCCAGTCCAACACGTTCGCGATGCAGTGGCCCCCGCGCTCCGGGCGCACGCAGGAGTTCCCCGAGGTCGACCGCGCCCAGTGGTTCGGGTTCGACGAGGCCCGCGAGAAGCTCAATCCCGCGCAGGTCGAGCTCCTCGACCGTCTCTCGGATATACTTGAGGACGCAACCTCGTGATCAACGTCACCATCTACAGCGATCCGGCGTGCCCCTGGGCCTATTCCGAGAGCCCCGCCCTGCGGGTGATCGAGTGGCGCTACGGCGACCAACTCGACTGGACGCTCGTGCTCATCGGTCTCACCGAGGAGGCCTCGCAATACGCCGCCCGCGGCTACACGCCGCTGCGTGGAGCGCTCGGCCAGCTGTCGTTTCGCCGCTACGGGATGCCGTTCGCGCCCGCGCCCAAATCCCGCCTGAGCGCCACCGCGCGGGCCTGCCGGGCGGTCGTGGCCGCGCG
>DATAUL010000314.1:0-14799 GCA_036268255.1 Solirubrobacteraceae bacterium
GCATTGTTGATGACCGCTTCGATCTTGCCGCGATGGCGGATGATCCCGGCGTCGTCGAGCAGCCGGGCGACGTCGTCCTCGCCGAAGCCCGCTACCGCGCGGAAATCGAAGCCCGCAAACGCCGCCCGGAAGTTCTCGCGCTTGCGTAGGATCGTCAGCCACGACAGCCCGGCCTGGAAACCCTCGAGGCTCAGCTTCTCGAACAGGCGCACATCGTCGGCGACGGGAAAGCCCCACTCGGTGTCGTGATAGGCGCGGTACTCGGGAGCCGAGTCGGCCCATTGGCAACGTGCGACCCCGTCCTCGCCGACGGCGATCCCGTCCTGGGCTACCGCCACGGCAGCAGCCCGTCGTAGCGCGGGAGGCCGCCGTAGGGCGGGGCCCATTCGCGTAGCCGCTCGCGCCCGGCGGTGATCCTCAGCGACTCGGGCACCATCGCCGCCGACGCCTGCACCGCGGTCGCGGTGCGCTTCTGGCAGGCGTGGCAGTGGCAGTACGCGGCCCCGGCGAGCGGCTCGGAGATCTCGAAGCGGATCGCTCCACAGGCGCAGCTGCCCAGGAGCGGTGAGGACGACATCGCCATCAGCCTACCGACGAGAATCCCCACAGCCCCCCGCGACGGTGAGAGACTCGGTGCTCTCAATCTCTGACGGGAGGTAGGTATGACGGAGAGCGTATATCGGGTCACCGAAGTGGTCGGCGTCAGCAGCGAATCCTGGGAGGCCGCCGCACGAGTGGCGGTCGAGACGGCCGCCAAGAGCGTCCGCGAACTGCGCGTGGCCGAGGTCGTGCGCCAGGACCTGACGATCCAGGACGGAGCTGTCCTGAACTACCGAGTTCGCCTCGGCATCTCGTTCAAGTACACGCCGGGCGACTAACGCCCCGATTCGAAAACGAGAGGGGTCGGCGGCGCGGCGGCGAAGCCGGGGCCTTGAGATGAATGAGGCCTGGGTCTACCTGCTGCGCTGCCGCGACGGCTCCCTGTACACCGGCTGGACCGTGGACCTCGAGCGTCGGCTGGCGCGCCACCGGGCGGGTACCGCCAGCCGCTACACCGCGAGCCGCCTCCCGGTGGAGCTCAAGCTGGCTCTCCGGATGCCCGACCGCACCGCCGCCCGGCGCGAGGAGGCCCGGATCAAGCGGCTGACGCGATCGGCGAAGCTCGCGCTCGTCGAGGTATCGTCTGCGCCATGAGCGACGGTGAGAACGGCCGGCGAGAGGGCACCGCCGCCTGGCATCGCAAGCTGCATCACACCGGGCACGACGAGCTCTCCGCGGACACCGCCCAGACGCCCGGGATGCGCCGTTATGAGGCGATCTCGGGCACGCGCAACGGCTCGCGCAGGATCTGGATGGGCGAGAGCCGGATCGCCCCCGGAATGCTCTCAGGCGACCATCACCATGGCGAGGCCGAGACGGGCATCTACGTCGTCTCCGGACGCCCGGTGTTCGTGTTCCTCGAAGACGGCGCCGAGCGCCGCGTCGAGACGGTACCCGGCGACTACGTCTACGTGCCGCCCTACGTACCCCACCGTGAGGAGAACCCGTCCGCCGACGAGCCGGCAGTCGTCGTCCTGGCGCGCAGCACGCAGGAGGGCATCGTCGTCAACCTGCCCTCATTGCGCGCCGAGGTGCCCGAGCTCGACCGCCTCGTGGCGGAGCTGACGGCCACTAGCGACGCGGACGGCTGAGCCGAACCGCGACGCGCGCCGGACGCGTCGGCGAGGCCAGCGAGAGGAAGTCCCGGGCCGGCCCCTGGCGCCGGCAGAACGGGCAGGTCAGGGTCTGGCCAAGCGAGATCGGCTCGCTGCCGGGGTCGATCGGCGCATCGCAGGCGTCGCAGGCCAGGGTCCCGCCGCACACGCGCTCGGTGCGCGTGGACCGCCGCTCTTCGTGGTAGGCGGTCACCGGCTGTCGGTTGAGGCCGTGGTCACCATCCGACGCACGGCCTGCGCCACCCAGGAAGCTCATCGCGCCGTTCAGTCTAGGCCCGATCAGCGCTGACGACCTGCGCCGGGCGTCAGAGTTGCGCGGCGAGCCGTGGACGGGCAACGCCGCTGCCCTCCGCCGCCTCCCGCACGACGCGTGAGACGGCGTCGTGCACCCGCTGGTCGAGCGCATTGGGGACGAGCTCGTCCTCGGGGGCGAGGTCGGCGATCGCCCGGGCCGCGGCCAGCTTCATCTCGACATTGATGGCGGCCGCTCCCGCCTGGAGGGCGCCGCGAAAGATCCCGGGATAGCCGACGACGTTGTTGACGCTGCGGCCATCGGCCGCGAACGCCGCCCCGGCGTGCTCGGCGAGCTCCGGCTCGATCTCAGGGTCCGGATTGGACAGGGCCAGGATCACCTGACCGTGATGGATCATCGACGGCGTGATCAGGCCCGGCCTGCCGGTGGTGGCGACGACCACGTCTGACTCGCGCATCACCTCCTCCATCGAGCGAATCTCGATCCCGTGGGCGACGGCACTCGCATGCGAGGCCGGAGCCGGATCGAACGCGATCACCCGCCGCACGCCGCTCTCGACCATCAGCGACGCGATCCCGAAGCCGGCGGCGCCGAGGCCCAACTGACCGATCGTCGCCGTCCGCGGGTCGACTCCCCCCTGGCGACACGCGACCAGGGTGGCGGCGAGCGTTACCACCGCCGTCCCATGCACGTCGTCGTGCATCACCGGCTGGTCGAGCGCCGCGATCAGCCGTCGCTCGATCTCGAAGCACTCGGGGGCCGAGATGTCCTCGAGGTGAATCCCGCCAAACGTGGGCGAGATCCGCAACACGGTCTCGACGAACGTGTCCACGTCAGCGGCATCGATCAGGATCGGCATCGCCGAGATCCCCGCGAACTGCCGGTAGAACACGGCTTTGCCCTCCATCACCGGCATCGAGGCGCGGGGGCCGATGTCGCCGAGGCCGAGCACCCGCGTTCCGTTGGTGCAGATTGCGACGGTGCGCGAGATCATCGTGTAGCGGCTGGCCAGTTCGGGGTTGGAGGCGATCGCCGCGCAGACGCGCGCCACGCCCGGCGTGTACACATCACGCATCTCCTGCACCGTGCGGACCGGCCGCACCGCGTCGATCTGGAGCTTTCCGCCCTCGTGACGGATGAACGCCCGGTCCTGATGCCAGAGGATCCGCACTCCCTCGAGCTCGTTGACAAGGTCGGCGATCAGATCCTGGTGCGGACCGTCGCGGACCTCGACCGTGATCTCGCGGACCGAATGCTCGCGTCCGCGCGAGATCGTCACCACGTCCCCGATCAGGCCCTCTCCCTGGGCGATCGCGCCGGCCACCTTCGCGAGCTGCCCGGCGTGGTGTGGAATCTGAACGCAGTAAGTGCAGTCGAGCATCGGCGTCGCACACTCTAACCCCGGCCGGGAGTTCCGTGAGGCGGCTTTCCGACCCCAAAATGTGCGGAGTCCGTGGCCAGCGCACCCGGAAGCTCCATGAATGCGCGTCGTGTGCGGCTTTTGTGGCAAACGCAACTACTGTCGGTGACCGGGCTGACGCTCATCTGCGTCACCGCCGCGGTGGACCGACACGGCGCAGGGCCCCTTTCAGATGTCATTCGCCTCTTCACGGACGCGATGCGCACTGCTGCTGTGCGCGTTCGGCCTTCTCACCCCCCCCGCCGCGCTCGCTGCGCCGACACCGAAACCGAGTCGCCAGCCGGTCTCCGCGCTCGGTTCGCTCGTGCAGCTGTCGGGGCGAAGCGGATGCGTTGTCGATCGCACCAAGCCCGCCGGTGGTTGCGCACGGGTCCGCGCGCTGGGCGGACCGGCTCCCCTCCTCGGGTCCCACGCCCTCGCGATCAGCCCGGACGGCCGCAACGTCTACGTGGCCAGCTCGAAGAGCAACGCGATCGCGGTCTTCACCCGCAATGCGCGCACCGGGGGGCTGACGCAGGGCTCGGGAACCGCCGGATGCATCGCGCTCATTGGCAGCGGGGGGTGCGCCAAGGCGATCGGGCTCGGCGCCCCGAACTCGATCGCGGTCAGCGCCGACGGCAAGAACGTCTATGCGACAGCGCTGGCCGGCAATGCCGTGGTCGCTCTGCACCGCGACCCATCGACGGGTGCTCTCACCCAGCTCGGCAACGGGACGGGCTGTATCGCCAACGTCGCCACGCCCGGCTGCACCACCGGCCGCGGGCTCGACGGCCCCGATGTCGTCGCCGTCAGTCCTGACGGCGCGAACGTCTACGTCGGCGCGTTCCGCGGCAGCGCGCTCGCGATCTTCACCCGCAACGCATCGACCGGTGCACTGACGCAGCCGGCCGACACGACGGGCTGCGTCGTCAACACGGCGACCACCGGCTGCGCCACCGGCCTCGCGCTGGGCGATCCGGAGGGCCTCACGGTGAGCCCGGACGGCACCGACGTATACGTCGCGGCGCCCGGCAGCGACGCCCTCGATACGCTCACGCGCAACGCCTCCACCGGGTCGCTGTCGCAGGCGACCGACGGCACCGGGTGCATCTCCTCGATCGCATTGACCGGCTGCACCCTCGGCAAGCAGCTCGCCGGCGCGGATGCAGTGGTTGTCAGTCCCGACGGGGCCAGCGTCTACGTCACATCGCTGCAGAGCAACACGGTGACGGCCTTCACTCGCACATCGAGCGGGCAGCCAGTCCAGTTGAGCGGCACCTCGGCGTGCGTCATCAATCTGCTGGCCGTCGGCTGCTCCCTCGCCCGACAGCTCAACGGCGCCGAGGGGCTCGCCGTCTCGCCGGACGGAGCCAGCCTGTACGCCGTGGCCTACACCTCAGGCGCGCTCGATGTCTTCAATCGCAACACCGGTTCAGGCGCGGTAATCCAGAAGCCGCGTATTCCGGGGTGCCTGGTCGCAGGCGCGAAGCCGGGCTGCACGCCGGGACGCGCGCTGCTGGGCGCGAGCTCGGTCGCCGTCAGCCCGGACGGCAAGAACGTCTACTCCGCGGCGTTCAAGAGCAATGCCGTCGGCATCTTCAAACGCGTCACCAAACCGATGACGCGCTGACCCGCTCATGAGAGGCGGCTGACATGGACAAATCCGAAGACGACACCGGCGCACCCGGGATCACTCGCGGCGACCTGCTGAAGTCCGCCGCTGCCGGCGCGGGCATGGCGGTCCTCGGCGCGCAAGCCGCCGCCGCGAAGACACGCGCCCAGCCGCGGCGCACGCCTGCGGCCCGCAAGGTGGCCGGCATGAACGTCCTCGTCTTTCTCACCGACCAGCAGCGAGCGGTCCAGCACTTCCCGCCCGGGTGGACGAAGCGCAACATGCCCGGCCTGACCCGGCTGCAACAGCACGGTCTGACGTTCGAGAACGCGTTCACGAACGCGTGCATGTGTTCGCCGGCGCGCTCGACGCTGATGTCCGGTTACTTCCCCGCTCAGCACGGCGTCAAGTACACGCTCGAGACCGACATGCCCGTCGCGCAGTACCCGGCGCAGGTCGAGCTTGCGACGACCTTCAAGAACCCCGCCACCGTCGTGGCGGCCGCCGGGTACAACCCCGTCTACAAGGGGAAGTTCCACTGCGTCAAGCCGGCCAACGGCTCGACCTACGTGCCCGAGGACGTCAACCAGTACGGCTTCACCCGCTGGAATCCCCAGGACGCGGGCGCCAACCAGGACGCCTCGGAAGCGGGCGGTGGCACCTACGACAACGACGGGCGCTTCATGAACTCCCAGGGCACGCCCGCCGACGGCAACGAGGGCGCTGTCCAGTACCTGAGCACGACGGCCGCTCAGAGCCAGCCGTTCTTCGTGGTCGTCTCGCTGGTCAACCCCCACGACGTCCTGTTCTACCCCAAGAACTACAACGCCGATGGATACGACAACACCTGGCTGCAGGGCGAGATCGAGCCGCCCGCGACCGCGAACGAGGATCTGTCGACGAAGCCGAGCGTGCAGGCCGAGTTCCTGCGGATCTTCAATCTCTCCGGCCCGATTCCGACGCGCCAGATGAAGCGCAACTACCTCAACTTCTACGGCAACCTGATGAAGTCCTCGGACGCGTATCTGGTGAAGATCCTCGACACGCTGACCGCCCAGGGGCTGCTCGACAACACCCTGGTGATCGCCACCGCCGATCACGGGGAGATGGGCACCACCCACGGCGGGATGCGCCAGAAGAACTTCAACTTCTATGAAGAGGCGATCCGTGTCCCGCTCGTCTACTCCAATCCCCGCCTGTTCAAGAAGGCCCAGACGAGCGACGCGCTCGTGTCGCACGTCGATTTCCTGCCGACGCTCGCGAGCCTCGTCAACGCGCCGGCGAGCGCCCGCACCTCTTGGCAGGGAGTCGATTACTCCGATCAGATCCTCAGCCGCGCGCCGAAGCCGTCACAGAGCTACACCGTGTTCACCTACGACGACTACCAGTCCGGTCAGGCGAACGGTCCCTATCCACGCCCGCCCAACCACGTCGTCAGCATCCGCGAGCAGCGTTACAAGCTGGCCCGCTACTACGACGCCAACGGCAAGGTTCCGGATCAGTGGGAGATGTACGACCTCAAGGTCGATCCGCTCGAGCGCGTCAACATCGCCTACAAACACCACAAGCGCACAGCCGAGCAACAGCGGCAGTACAGGCGGCTGCGCCGCAAGCTCAAGCGCGTCGAGCAGACGCGACTCAAGCCGCTGAGCTGAGCCCATCGCCCTCTGAAAGGGCCTTTCGGAGGTGCGAAACCGGTCATCCTGTTGCGCGATCGCCGCCGGTCCTCCGAGCGTGGCCAGCACGCGTCGGTTTCCGATCGGTTTGGAGCACACCTCCACCCCCGCTCAAACGCCCGCAACAAAATGATCGCCTCACGGGCCTCGGGGTCCCTGCCTGTCCCCGATCCGGGGGCGTCAGCGGGTGGGTGGGGTCTATCAGCCAATCGGCGCGACCACGGCGCGGATGGCAAGTAGCGCCTCACCGCCCAGACCAACCCAGCCGATCCTCGCTACTTGATCAACCGCGACGGGTCGCGCTACCCACCCACCGACGAGATACGGGGCGGATCCGGGCCACCAAGCGCACATCCGGGGGCCTCGATGTTTGGTCAGAGAATCGTGACTTATTGGCGCGCGGCAGAGCGGACAGCTGATACGGTCCGAACGGTGAACGGGCTGGTCGAGGGGTAGACGCCGGTGCCCTATCTGCGCTGCTTGACGTGTGGTGTTTTGAGCTATGTGCCTCGCCACGCCCACGGAGCCACCTGCCCGGAATGCGGAATTCCGGTGAAGTGCGCTGGAGACGGGGCCGGTCAATCAACCGACGCCAACTGGCGGTTGGATCAACTGCTGCGGATGACCCGCGACCTCCTCGACACGGACGTGGCCCTTCTCACCGAGATTCGCGACGGGCGCGAGACCGCCTTGAGAGTCGAGGGAACCTGGCCGGGCCGGGGGTCCTTCCAGGACGCGTCGCTCCCGCTCGAGAACACGTTCTGTCAGCGGATGCTCGACGGCCGGATCGGAAACTACGTCCGCGATGCCGCCGACGACGACCGGGTGAGCGACCTCGCGATGGCACGCCATCTCGGCGTCCGCGCCTGGCTCGGCGTCCCGATCGAGATGTCGGACATGCGGCTCTACGTGCTCTGCTGCCTGGCGAGCGAATCGCGGCCGAGCATCGGCGAGCGTGAGGTCCGCCTGCTCGCGGGACTTGCGGAGTCCGTCCGGGCCGAGCTCGAGGCCGGGACCTACCCCACCGGCTAGGGTCGCGGTTCGGGGCACGAGGCGGTTGAGCGTCACGCCGAGGAGGAGATCAGCCACCTGCGCCAACTCGGTTGCGCGCGAGCCCCCGGGCTACGATGCCCGCCGTCGCGCGGCCGCAGCCCGGCAGGACCCAGTCAGGCGTGTCGACGCTGGACGTGCAGATAGATCGTCAGGACGATCAGCGAGCCGATGATCGATCCGATCCAGCTCGACAGCTGAACGAAGCCGCGGCCGTGGTGAAGCAGGATCCGCCCGCCGAGCCCGCCGACGCACGAGCCCGCGATCCCCAGTGCCACCTTCTCCGACGTGGTCATCAACTGTGCGCCGGGCACGATCGCCCGAGCGATGAACGCGGCGACGACGCCGATGATGATCAGCCCGATGATGGTGCCGAGCACGATGGACGCTCAGCCCTTGGCCACTCTGAGGTCGCCGATAACTCCGATCCGGATACCGAGCCACGGATACGTGGCGGTGAAGAGCGCGTTGTCCTGCGGTTGCAGGCCGACTGCCGAGAGCCACAGTTGATAAGCGCCAGCGTTGGCGATCCCGCCGTGCAGCCGCCGCCAGACCCGTCCGTCGCTCTTACCGGTCGGAGACGGCGAGATCGTGTCGGTCCACTCCACCGCGTTGCCACCCTGGTCGAGGGTGCCCCACGGCGAGGGCGTTCTGGCCTGGCCGACGGTGCTGAGACTGCCCTGGTAGGCCTTGTCATAGCTCGTCGGGTCCAGTCCGAACGGGTTGACGCTGGTGCAGTTCGAGGCCGGTTGCACCGACGCCGGGCACCAGGTCGGCGCCGCCACGCCCGAGGCGTGATACGTGGCCAGCGGCTGCGTCGCCGCGTTCGTGACATCCCCGCTTGAGGCGCCCAGGGTCGTCGGGTGTGGAGCGCTCGCCGTCCCGTCGCCGAAGACGCCGGGGTTCGTCGGGTACTTCCAGTAGGAGAAGGTTCCGCCGCCGTCGGGGTCGTAATAGGCTGCCTTGATCCACTCGTCCTGGCTGGGGATCACGAAGCCGGTCAGGCGTGAGCGGGTCGGTCCCGTGCGTCGGGCGCCGGCCATGTCGTACATGCCGCGCTCGGTCTGTCGCGAGAGGGCAACCCGGTAGGTGACATAGCGGAAGGCGCCGTCCGCGCTCGTGCGCTTGGCGAGGACGCGCCCGTGGTACAGCGAATTGTCAAATCGCGCCGCTCGCAGGAAGTTGGCAAAGCCGTAGGGCTTGTCAGCCCATGCCGGCGACGCCACCGAGTAATGGTGACCCTCGCGAGCGCTGGATGCGAAGTTGATCTGACCGTACTTCGGCCACGCCGCGGAGCTCTCCGAGTCACTGTAAAGATGATGCGGATCGCCGCCCGCAGGGTTCGCGGTGTTCAAGAACGCAACCCATTGCCTGACAGTGATCTCGAGCTGCCCGATGCCGTACGGATAGGTCACCCCGCCGACCGTCATGCAGTTCTTCGCCGACTGAGGCGCGTCGGCGCAGGACTGATAGACGGCGTCAGTGAACGGGACGATGGCCACCGAGGGGTTCCCCGGCGAACCGACCGTGACGGTTTTCAGCGTCAGGACCGCCCCCTGAGAGGAAGCGGTTGACATCGCAAGCGCGACAAACGCCACGCCCATCATCGACAGCACGGAGCGATTGCATGAGGCACGGGACGCGCCCCACCGTCGTGGCACGGCCATCATAGTGACAACGTCATAAGGCCGTGTATAGCACGGGTGTTCGGTGACCTTGGTCTAGTTCAACACGAGTTACCCTGCGGCTGGCTCACGACCTGATCTGCTGAGCTGCCCATTCGAGTGCCCGTCGCTTGGTGACAAACAGTCCGGTGTCGCTCCAGTGCCAGGCACGGCAGGCGGCAGCGGCGACCTCGGCCTCCTCTCCGTGACGGGCATACCAGGTGACGACGTCCAGCTGGGCGGCACGGGCGTCAGCCGGATCCGGGGCGGCGATCAGGTCCTGCGGAGGTGGCCCGAGCAGCGTCAGGCCGCATTGATGGGCCACCGCGAAGTCGACCACGAACCAGTGACGCGGCTCTGCCGCGGGATCGAGTCCAACGTGGTCGGGCTGCCCCTCCCCCGTGTTGAGATTGAGCTCCCAATCAGGAGCGGCCGCAGCGGCCGCGGCCACCGCGGCGCAGACGAGCACCAGCTCGAGCTTGCGCGCGGGGCACGGGAGCCGACGGTGGCGGCAGGCCGCGGCGACTGAGAGTTTGACGTCCTCGTTGAGTGGCCGGTCCACGACGGCGTACACGTCGATGTCCGAGCGGCCCGGGCGGAAGTCGCCGAGCGCCAGGCTGCCGAGCCCGTAAACGCCACTCAGGCGGTCGCCGAGGACGAGCCGTAGCTCACCGACGAGGCGATCGAGATACCGGGAGACCTCTGGCGGAAGGGCCACGCTCCCATGCTGCCAAGACGGGGATCTGGAGGGGAGGCCGGCGAGGAGCGACGACGGGCGCTACGTCGACCCGATGGTCGACGCGCAGGGACGCGACGCGATCGACCAGACGATTGGTGCGGTCCAGCACCAGTTCCCCGGGTTTGTGTTCCGACTCGCCGGGCCGGTCGACGCGCACCACAACCAGGGCCGCTTCACCTGGGAGCTGGGGCCGGCCGGCGACGAGGCGCCGATCGTCGGCTTCGACGTCGCCGTGACCGACGCGGATGGCCGGCTCCAGACCGTGCTCGGGTTCCTGGACAAGGTGCCCGCCGGCTGAGAGCCCTCCGGCGAGTTGGGGGCTACGGGCGCGTCCGCGGCGTGTTGATGATCAGCCGCAATCCGACGTCGTAGTCCTCCATCCGCCGGAGATGCCCGTGCCGGCGGTCCCACTCTCCGCTCTGGAGATCCCGCTCGAGGGCCGTAACCACTCGATCGACGACCTCCGGACGCATGCGGGCAAACCCGGACGTCGCGGCCCGCGCATGGTCGTCCAAGACCCGCTCCGGGTGCGCCCAAAAGGAACCGAGCATCCAATCCGGGGTGTCGCGGGGCACGGGCATCGTGTGGACCCGCGTGTCGCCGCCAAGCCAGCCGCCGATGACGTCCGGGGGCGGGAAGATCTGCCGGTCGAGCTGTGCGACCTCGGGGAGGTATTCGGCCATCAGCCACATCTGACCGCTGATCTGCGGGTCATAGGTCACGATCACGACGGCGTCGCGTGCCACCCGGCGCATCTCACGCACGCCGCGCTCCTGATCGTGATCCCAGTGATGGACGCTCAACACCGCCATCGCGGCATCCACGCCGTTGTCACGCAGCGGTAGCTCGCCAGCGGCCCCCCGGATTGCCGGCGCGAGGTCCGCTGCTCGCTGCCCGGCCATGACGTCGCTGGGCTCGATCGCGATCACATGCCGATCCCGGGGCTCGTAGGAGCCGGCGCCGGCGCCGATGTTGACCACTGTTCGCGCGTCGCCAAGCGCTGCGTGGATCTGCTCGCGAAAGCGCGGGTCCTCACGGCGTGTGCGGGAGTAGCCACGGCCGATTTCGTCGTAGCGCGGCTGGGTGGCGCTGCCCATCGCAGATACCGTACCCGTGATCGACCCTGTCCCAGCCGTTAGCCGGGATCAGCGTCGACCGTCCCCACCGACCAGGGCGCGAGGCGCTCTGCGGTGGCCGGCGGCGGCCCGGCGCGACGGGCCTGCGGCGGCGTCACGGCTCGGTGCAGGACGCGCAGCCGGTCGCATGCTGACGTAGGAGGCGTTCGACGGCCACAGCCGGAGGCTGCGCCGCCGCAACGATGCCCCGAGGAGCACGGCCTGACGTCCGCGGTTGTGGACGGTGAAGCGAATGCCGACGCCGTCGCCATCAACCCCGACGGCCGAGACGATTGTGTCGCCTGGACGATCGCCGGCGCGGACGCCCTCCATCGCGAACAGCCATGCCGCGGCGAACAGGCAGCCCGTCAGGCCGAGGCAGACCAGGAGGGCGATCACCGGCTCGGCACCGTCACCGTCTCGGTGGCCCCCGCCACCACGCGGTCGCGCCCTCGGCGGGTCAGCCGCTGGGCCCGTTCGCGCAGGAGCGCCACGAGCTCGGCCGTTGGCCGGAACGGGTCGGCGATCGCCCGCGGCTCCCCGCCGAGGCTGACCGCGGCCCATAGCTCGCCGCCGACCTCGGCGACGAGCGCCGGGGCGGCGAGGATCGCCTGGGAGTCGAGCGCGGCGAGACGCTGCAACGCGGTGTCGTCGTCCGGATAGGAGAAGCGGATCGTGAAGCCGTGCCCGTCATCGAGGGGCGATCGCCCGTCGGAGCGACCGCGCGACCACTGATTGATTAGTCTCTGTAGCATCTTGATATACAGATTGACGCCTTAATCCGAGGATTCAATGTCATACAAATTGGACTTGTCTCGCCTGACACGCGAATCAGATCAGTCAATCAACGCCCAGCTGGTCGCTCTCGTGAGGGCGGCGATCGGGCGCGGCGACCTGCGCCCGGGCGAGAAGCTCCCGACGACGCGCGCGCTGGCTGAGGAGGCGCAGATCAACCATCTGACGGCGGTGCGGGCCTACCGGCGCCTGGCGCAGGACGGCTACGTGACCGCGGCCCGGGGACGCGGGACGTTCGTCCGCCACGCGCCCCCGGCGGTGGTCCGGGCTGACGGCCGCTGGCAGCACGCGGTCCTGCCTGAGGCGCGCCGGAGCTACATCAACCAGATCGTCGCCGACACCTGGCAGCCCCCGACCGCTGAGGACCACGTCAATCTCGCGGTCGGCTGGGCCTCCGCGGAGCTTCATCCCACTCGCGAGCTGGCTCGCCTCAGCGCCGCCGTGTTCGCCGAGGACGGCGCCGGTGCGCTGATGTACGGAGAGCCCGACGGCCTGCCGGCTCTACGCCAGGAGCTGGCCCGCCGAGGGTCCGTCGCGGGCTTCGCCACCGACGCCGACGAGATCATCGTCACCACCGGCGCACGGCAGGCGATCGACCTCGTCTGCCGTGTCGTCCTACGGCCCGACGACGTCGCCGTGGCGGAGTCGCCGACGTTCATGGGGGCGCTCGTCTCGATGCAGAACACCGGGGCGCGGGTCGTCGGCGTCCCCTACGACCAGCACGGGCTCGACGTCGATGCGCTGGAGGCGGTGCTCGCCCGCCACGAGGTCAAGCTCGTGTGCGTGCAGAGCGGGTCGCAGAACCCGACGGGGCAGGACATGAGCCCTGCACGGGCCGAGCGGCTGTTGCAACTGGCGCGCGAGCGCTCGTTCTTCATCCTCGAGGACGGCGTCTACTGCACGGTGCGCTTCGACACGCCCGAGCCGCCACGGTTGCGGACGCGCGCGCCGGACCACGTGATCTACGTCGACTCGCTGTCCAAGACGATCGGCGGCGGTCTGCGGGTGGGCTGGGTGGCCGCCAACGGCGAGGTCCGCCGGCGGCTGACCGAGCTCAAGCTCGCCACGGATTACCACACGCCGGTGCTCACACAGCACCTTGCCCAACGCTGGCTCGCCGGCGGCGCCCACGACCGTCACCTGCGGCGCATCAACGCCGTCTACGCCCGCCGCTGCGAGGCGATGCTTCACTCGCTACAGCGTCGGCTGGCCGACGAGGTGGTGGCGACGACGCCGAAGGGCGGACATCACGTGTGGGTGACCTTCCGCCAGCCCTTGGACGAGCGCCGGCTCGTCGCCGAGGCCGTGCGCCACGGGGTGTCGTTCACCCCGGGCGGCGCCACCACGGTCGAGCCCGACGGCCTCAACGGGCTGCGGCTCTCGTTCTCTCTGCTCGACGAGCAAGCGATCGACGAGGGCATCCGGCGGCTCGCCGCCGCGATCCGCGCGGTTCGGCGCACGGCGAGCGCCCACCTGGCGCCGGCGGTGAGCTGAGGGCCTCGCGAAATGAAGCGCATCGGCTTGCTCGGCGGCATGAGCTGGGAGTCATCGGCCGAGTACTACCGCCTCCTCAATCAGGAGATCCGAAACCCGATGCGGCGGACTGCATTCGGCCGACCTGCTGCTGCGGTCAGTCGACTTCAACGACATCGAGCCGCTGCAGCGCGCCGGACGGTGGGATGAGGCCGGTGTCCGACTGGCCGGCGAGGCGCGCGTCCTCCGGGACGCCGGCGCCGAACTGCTCGTCCTCTGCACCAACACGATGCACAAGGTGGCCGAGGCGCTCACCTCTGCGGTCGACATCCCGCTTGTCCACATCGCCGACGCAACGGCGGACGCGATCCGCGCCATCGGACTCAGCACCGTTGGCCTCCTGGCCACCGCCTACACGATGGAGCAGGACTTCTATGTCGGCCGGCTGCGCGAGCGCCACGCGCTCGACGTGATCGTGCCGAACGCGGAGGATCGCCTGAGCGTCCATGACATCATTTACAACGAACTCTGTCTCGGCATCGTCGATGACGGTTCGCGTGAGCGCTACCGGCAGATCATGCGAGGCCTCGTCGAGCAGGGCGCTGAGGGGATCCTGCTCGGCTGCACCGAAATCGATCTCCTTGTCGGCCCACAGGATGCTTCGGTGCCCGTGTTCGACACGACCTTGCTGCATGTCCGGAAGACCGTCGAACTCGCGTTGCAATAACGCCATATGCTCGGCACGCGGCGTCGCAGCGTCGCGCAGGTACCAAGGGCCGTTAGTGTGACGGTTCCCAGCCGCACGGGAGACAAGATCGACGGAGGATGGATGGCCGACAGGATCCTGACCACGCACGCGGGAAGCCTCCCGCGACCCACCGACCTGATCGAGCTGATCTGGGCCAAGATGGACGGCCAGGAGGTCGATCGCACTCAGCTCGAGGATCGGATGAGGTCAGCCGTTGCCGAGGTCGTCGCCAAGCAGAGGGACCTCGGGATCGACGTCATCAGCGATGGCGAGATGAGCAAGCCCGGCTTCAGCACGTACGTGTCCGAGCGGTTCAGCGGATTTGACGGACAGGCCGAATTTCAGAGCGACGACGTGGCGCCGTTTCCTGACCTGGCCATGCGGTTGTTCGCCACGGACTCGATGGCGCACGTGGTCTTCTCCAACTGCGTCGGTCCGGTGGAGCTCACCGACGGCGAGTCGATCCATCGCGACATCGCCAACTTCAAGGCCGCGCTGGGCGACACGTCGCTTGAGAACGCCTTCATGGGGTCGATCAGCCCCGGGCAGATCGCGTTCAA
>DATAUL010000315.1:0-3678 GCA_036268255.1 Solirubrobacteraceae bacterium
GCCAGCTGCAGACCGGCGAGGTTGCGGTCGACGCGGCTTGCCAGCCGTTCTCCCGCCTCCATCGCCCGCCGGCCCGCCGTCACCGCTTCTTCGAAGCGGCCCAGGGCTGCCAACGTGATGGCGATGTTCACCAAGGAGCCGGGTACTGCCGAGGGCGCGTAGCGCTTCCGGATCTCCAGCGCCTCCTGAAAGAGGTCAACCGCTTCGACCGGTCGAGCCAACTCGATGAGGGCGCACGCCCGTACGTTCAACGCGAGGCCAAGCTCCTCGTAGGCACCAGCCTGCTGTGCAGCCTCGACGGCCTGGGCTGCGGTGAACTCGGCCGCCTCGGCTTCGCCGTTGGCATAGAGGACGTTGGCAAGGGATCCTGCGGCGTCGGCAAACGCGGCATCACGCTCCTCCTGGAGGTCCTCGTAGACCTCTCGCAGGGGGTCGATGAGCTGCGCGGGCTGGCGGCTCCACTGATATACGAACACCTCGCGTGCGCGCAGGCGCAGCGCCTCCCGGCGGCGTCCGGCGCGCTCGTGCAACTGGCCGGCCGCCGCATAGTGACGCGCGGCGATCGGCTCCTGATTTCCGTAGCGCTCGGCACATCGCGCGGCCCGTACCAGGTGGTCAGCGCGCCGCAGCTCGTCCGGTTCGATGTGTGCGGCCTGCGCATAGAGCTCGATCGCCTCATTGAGGGCGCCGACTCCTTCAGCTCGTTGCGCCGCGTCCAACGTCAGCCGGAGCCCACGCCGTCGGATTTCCGGAGCGTCAGGTGCAGTGCGATGGGCCTCGAAGGCGGCCACGAGATGTCCCGCCAGGAGCGCCGCTACGTCGAGATCGGGCGTCTGGCTGGAGAGATACGTGACGGCGGCCAGGTGACGGGCCTTACGTTCGCGTTTGGAGAGGGTGCCGAGAACCACCCGCTGGACCTGGCGGTGAACGAACACAAACGTGCCTCTCGACTGCGACCGGGGGTCAGTATCGACCGACAGAAACTGCTTGGCCACCAGCCCGTCGAGCAGCGATCGGGCGTCGGCGGGCCCCACCCCGGCGAGCGCGGCCGCCGCGGCGACGCTGAACCGCTGCCCGAGGATCGCGCCACCCCGCAGCACCTTGCGCTCGAGCTCGCCCAGTTGGTCGAGCCTCGCCGCGATGAGCGCATGAATGCTTGGGGGCACGTCGAGATCCTGGAGCTCTCCGACGACTCGGTATCGCTGCGCCTCACCCTCGGCGACCATCACACCGCGGTCAACCAACATGCGCAGGGACTCGACCGCGAAAAGAGGCACGCCGGCCGCATGCTCGCGGACGCTGCTCACCAGAGCTGCGGGTGCGCTCCGAACAGCTGCGACGACGAGCGCCTCTACATCATCATCGCTGAGCGGCGTCAGTTCGATGCGCTCTCCGAGGAGCGTTAGCCCGTCCATCCGCTCATCCGGCCGGCTGAAAACCAGCACGAGGATCCGCGACTGGGACGCCCACTCACTGAGATGAGCGATGAAGTCGAACAGTCCCTGGTCGGCCCAATGCAGATCCTCAAAGAGCATCACCACTGGGGCGCGCTCGGCGAGTCGCTCAAACAGCAGACGCCAGGTCGAGAACAGCTCGCCGAGGTCGATCAGGTCTTGACCATCGTCGAGGCCCAACAGGCGGCCGAGGCCACGCAAGGCGTGGCGTCGAGTCTCCGGATCGGTGGAGCCGAACACGTCCTGGACCAACGCGGCGAGCTTCACGCGCTGGGAGCTCATCGGCTCCTCGACGTTGATCTCCGCTCGTGTCCGGACCATTTCCGCCAACGCCGCGAAACCAACTCCTTGCCCGAAACTCAACGCCTGACCGTGGTGCCAGAGGACGGTCGCGGCCAACCCATCCGCAAGCTTCTTGAGCTCCCACGCCAACCGAGACTTGCCGAGGCCGGGCTCGCCGATGACCGAAACCAGCTGGAGCCCGGCGCGGGACTCGATCAGTGACTCGAGGACGCGCCTGATCGCGCCCATTTCGGTGGCTCTTCCCAACAGCGGAAGCTCGAGCCCGGTCCGCCCCACCCCCCTGACCGCCGCGATGACGCGCAGTGCGCGCCAGGTCCTCACGGGCTCGCTCTTGCCTTTAACGTGGTGCGCGCCGGCGTCCTCGTACGCGATGGCCTGGGCTGTCACCGCGCGGGTCACGTCATCGACCAGCACGGACCCTGGCTGGGCGACGGACTGGATCCGGGAAGCGGTATTGATCGCATCGCCGATCACCATGCCTTCGTCGACGCCCCCGAACTGGACTGCGGCGTGGCCCGTCAAAACCCCCACCCGCACGCGCAGCTCGACCCCGAGCTCGTCGCCGAGGCCAGTCACCGCCGCGACCAGATCCAGTGCCGTGCGTACAGCGCGTTCCGCATCGTCCTCGTGAGCGACCGGCGCTCCCCAGAGGACCATCACCGCATCGCCGATGAACTTCTCGATCCGACCGCCATAAGAGGCGGCGATCCGCCGCGAGACCTCGAAGTACTTCGACAGCATCTCGCGGACGTCCTCGGCATCCCTTCCTTCGCTGAACGCGGTGAAACCGGTCAGGTCAGCGAAAAGCACGGACACCTGCCGACGCTCGACCGCCGAGGTTGCCGTGGCGCCTGATTCCGCAGTTCCCGCCGGAAATGTTGGCCGTGCGGCCCCGGTTAACGGCGCTCCGCATTCCAGGCAGAAGCGCTGTGCCACCTGCGCTGCGACCGCACCGCACATCGCGCATCGCGGGAGGAGCAGAGCGCCGCACACACCGCAGAACTTGGCATTGTCGGGCACCGCGGCGGCGCAGCTTGAGCAAAGGGCGGGCACAGGCCGGGAAATGAAGGTCTAGCCGGTGCGGCAGCGAGCCACCTGCGCCGGCGGCGACGAGGCGCGCCCGCGGTGCGATCGGCCGGTCGGGGCCGTCACTGGACAGCCGCCACCCTTGCCATTCAGCAGGGGCAGCGCGGCTTCGTAGTCGGAGACCACGCTGGCCGAGCAGACCGACTGAGGCTGGCCATTGGTCGCCTCGCACAGCTCAGCGGTCAACACCTCCGCCTCGCCGGCGATGACCTGCGCGGGGATGGTCTTCGGCCGGATCAGAGAGGCCGCGATCTGCGTCCAGGACTCATTGGTGAGAAGCTCGGGTTGCACCGTTGAGTCGACCTTGGTGAACCGATCGGCGACATCGATGAACGGGGTCTGGCCGGAGCGGTCGAACCGATTGAGCAGGGCACGCTGGGAGTGGCTCAGCCGCTGGAGTGTCACGAACCCCCTCCCCTGCCGGACGTTGCTCAGCGCCTCGACCGGTTCAAACGAGACGTACCGGCTCTTGTAGGTGGCGCCAAAGAAGGTGAACGTCCTGATCGCCGGGGGGTCGAGTGTGTCGGACTGCATCAGGTGCAGGTTCGAGAAGGTCCCAAACTGTGAGAGCGCGACGATCATGCCCCACCGCTCAACGGCACAGAACGGACACCCCTCGGCGCCGATGAAAAGCAGCTCCGGCCGACCGGCCAGCGTGAGCGGTGTCTGCGCCTGTTGGATTCTCGGCCCGGCGAGCCCGATCTTCCGGTTTCCCAGCGCTTGCTCGGCCGCCGCCGACAGCGCCCGTGACGGCACGCTGGTGGCCTTCGCCGCCACAGCCTGGGTAAGCGCGCTGAATGCGATTCTCCACGCCCGTTGGTAGGAACGCGCCGAG
>DATAUL010000316.1:0-2591 GCA_036268255.1 Solirubrobacteraceae bacterium
GGATCTGCGTCGGCGTGCCGTACAGGCCGCTCGAGCCGAAGTGGAAGCCCGGTGTCGCCGTCGCACCGCAGACGGTCAAATAGCACGGCACCTGGTAGGTGCCGTCGACCTCGGTCAGTGCGGCCCCCGTCGACGAGGTCACCGGCGTGGTGGCGGTGACGGTGAACTGCGGCGCCGCGCCCTGCACGACGGAGTCGGCGAGGTTCGAATCGCCCAGCTGCGCGAACGCGTTGTTGCGGATCGCCAGCATCCGCCCGGTGAGGGCCTGGCGCGAGGCGACGGTGAAGCTCCACGTCTCATAGAGGCTGGCGTCGGTGACGATCTTCGCCCGCCGCAGCACCCGGAAGATGCCGTGGTAGCGAGCGCGCTGGCCACGCAGCTTCGCCGGCAGCCGGCTTCCATCGCGCAGGCGCGCGAACCAGTCCGGCGACTGGATCGCCTTGCCGGTGGCGGTCTTGAGGAAGCGCAGCGCGACGATGTAGGTGTGGCCCTCGGTGAAGTTCTTGCCGGGATGGATCAGCAGGTCGGTGTTCGCCTTGCCCGTGGCGTTGGCGTCCATCTCGGCCCAGATCAGCTGGCGCTTGCCGGTCGACTGGTCCAGGACGACGATCGGCTGGCGCTTCGCCAGAGAGCGCGACATGTCGGTGAGCGGGACGGCGCCCGTGCGCGTGAGTGCCGCGGCGCTGTCGAGGCCCGGGATGTGGATCACGATCGCGCTACCCGGACTGAACCCGTCGCTGCGGTCGTATGGCGCGGGGCTGACGCGAATGCCCTTGGTGTTGACCGGCATCGCGGCGCTGGGCAGGTTGACGCGCAGACCGGTGACGCTGGTCTTGTCGTGCGCGGTCAGCCGGTTGTCGGGGAACGGAAGCAGGCATGCCCTGGCCGCGTAGGGCTGACAGTCGCCGGCCGGCGTCTTGGCGATCGCCGGCGCGGCGGCGCCGAGGGCCATCGTCAGCACGCCGATCACGACCGCACACAGCTTCACTCGGACAGCGCGCATCGACAGACCTCTCTCCTCGGGACCTCGCAGCTTGCGGGGCGGCAGCTTACTCAGGGGCGAGGAGCGGGCACCGGGTCGGCGGTTACGGCGTCCACGCGGGCGCGCGCCGTCACGATGCCGGAGGCGGTCTGGTGCACCTCGGGCCACGGCCAGCCGGGCCGGGCCAGGTAATAGCCCTGCACAAGATCGACGCCGAGGACGTGCAGCGTCTCCAGCTCGGCCTCAGTCTCGACGCCCTCGGCGACGAGGTGCCCGTTCGTCTGACGGGCGTAGCCGAGCATCGCCGTCACGAGCGCCCCACGATCGGGATCGGCGTCGATGCCGCTGATCAGCGAACGATCGAGCTTGAGATAGCTCGGGCGAAGAGTCGTGATCTGGCGCAGTCCCGAGTACCCGGCTCCCATGTCGTCGACGGCGAACCGCACTCCGAGCGCGAGCAGCCGCGAGATCTCGGCATGGAGGCCGGGGGTGTCCTCGAGCAGGCTGTTCTCGGTCAGCTCGAGAATCAGTCCGCTCAGTCCGCCGGTGGCGTCGAGAAGCTCGGACGTGCGCCGATCAAGCAGGAGCGGCCCCGACAGGTTCACGCTCAGCGCGGTGCCGGCCGGACGCTCGTGGAGATGCCTCAGCGCGGCCTGCAGGCAGGCCAGCTCCAGGCGGTCGCGCACCCCGAATTCGTCGGCCAGCGCGAACCAGTGCAGCGGGCTGGAGGTGCCGCGCGTCTGAAAGCGCGCCAGCGCCTCGAAGGCGTGCGGGGCGCCGGTCGACATCGAGACGATCGGCTGCACGACGACCGCCAGGCCCTCGCCGGAGATCAACCGCGTTAGGGTCTCGCGCGCGCCTCCGGGCCCGTGGTCGGAGAACGACTCCCCGGCGTACACCGACAGCTGGTGGCGGCCGCTGCGCTTGGCCACACGCAGGGCCACGTCGACGGCGCGCAGCAACCCTTCGGCGTCGTCGCCGTCGCGGGGGATGAGCGCCATGCCGAGCGCGGCGTGGATCGTCGGCTGACGGTCGGTGGGGTCCTCGTGATTCAAGCTGGCCAGCAGCGCCTCGGCAAGCGCCTGGGGATCCTTGGTGCGAACGATCGCCGCGAACTCGTCGCCGCCGAGGCGCCCGACGACTGACTCCGGGCCGGCGGCGGCCTGCACTCGCTCCACGGCGAGGCGCAGCAGGGCATCGCCGGCGGCGTGACCTGCGGTCTTGTTGACCTGACCGAAGTTGTCGAGATCGACGAGCAACAGGGCGGCGGCGCCGTCATCGGCAGCCTGCGCGGCGACCCGGTCCAGCTGGTCGCGAAACGCCGTGCGCGACAGCGCGCCGGTGAGGCCGTCGTGGTCGGCGTCGTACCGCGCCTGGTCGAGCAGCTTGCGCAGTTCCTGGGTGACTCGGCCGCAGGTCAGCAGGAGCGCTACCGCGGCCAGATACAGGCAGGCATAGCGCGGGCTGATCGTCTGATGGCGCACGATCGGCATCGCGAGAGCCACGAGCAGCAGCGCGCGGCCCACCCAATGTGCGCGACCGCCGCGAGCGAGCACGCCACTGGCGACAGCAGTCAGCCACAGGAGCGTCAGCGGGGTCACAACGGCGG
>DATAUL010000317.1:0-3888 GCA_036268255.1 Solirubrobacteraceae bacterium
CTGTACGGTGCCGGCGATCAGCCCGAGCACGAGCTGGCCGGAGGTCTGGGGGCGTTCTTCCTGCTGACCGAGCCGCCGGAGCGCTACGGGCTGCCCGCCGAGGCCGATTCGCCGATCCAGGAGAACCTGTTCGCGGCGACGGCGGCCGCCGTCGGCGCCGGAATGCTCGCGGCCGCCGGTGCCGCGGCGGTGTTCGTCGCGGCTCGGAGGCATCGATGAGCGACGACAATCGGCCGGCACTCGGCACGCGTGGAGAGCCGGGGCCGTGGCAGCGCGCCGTCGACGGCGCCGGCGTGGACCTCGCCAGGCCCGCCTGGGGCGATGCTGCCTGGTCCTACATCTACGACAGCGACACGGCGTATGCCGCTGCCGAGCCCGAGGCGGGCGAGGTCGCAGCGGCGAACCTGAGGATGCGGAGCGGGGCGATGCCCGAGTCGGTGGAGGGGCCGTTCCTGCACCCGTCGGTGTGGGCCTGGGAGGTCCCGCTCTACTTCTGGTTCGGCGGGGCCGCGTCGGGCGCGGCGTTCTCCGCCCTCGCCGCGGATCTCACCGGCGACCCGTGGACGGCCGCGGTCGCCCGCAAGGTTGCGCTCGGCGCCGTGCTCCCCGCGCCGCTGCTGCTGATCGCCGACCTCGGCCGCCCCGGCCGCTTTCTCAACATGCTGCGCATCATCAAGCCGCGCTCGCCCATGAACCTCGGCGCCTGGTGCCTCACCGCGTTCGGCGTGACCGGCGCGAGCGCCGTCGCAGCTGACCTCCTCCGGTTTCCGCGAGCCGCCAGGACGCTCGGGGCCGTCCAAGCGCTGCTGGGCTCCTATCTCGGCTCCTACACCGGCGTTCTGCTCGCCACGACGGCGGTGCCGGTGTGGGCTCGCAGCCGGGTCTTCCTCGGACCGATCTTCATCGCCACCGCGACGGCGACCGGGGCGGCGGCGACGCGGCTGACGCTCGCGGCCGCCGGCCAGGACGATGACGAGCCGAGCCACGTCGCCCTCGGCCACCTGGAGGCGGGAGCGATTCTCACCGAGCTCACCCTCTCGACCGCCAACGCGCGTCGCCTCGGCCGGGCGGGTGCGGGCCTCTCCCGGGGGGCGCCGCGCGCGTTGTTCCGCGTGGGAAAGACGCTCGTCACGGTCGGTCTCGCGCTGGGGCCAGCCGGCCGCGGTCGCACCTGGAAGCGGACCGCCCAGAACCTGGCGAGCGTTTGCTACCTCGCGGGTGGCCTGGCCTTCCGCGTGGCCTGGATCCAGGTCGGCAGGACGTCAGCTCACGACGACGAGGCCGTCGCGCTGATGGCCCGCGGACGGCTCACGAGCGACGAGCGCCTGCGCGCGGGGACCGAGCGGCGGGTCCTCTCCGACGATCGTCAGCCTCTCCGCGGCGGTGCGGTCCGAAAGGCGGTCCGCGTGTGGACGCACGCCGTCGGTGAGGCCAGTCTCACGGTCGACCGGCGCCTCCGAGCGTCTCGCGGTCCCGGCTGGCGCATCACAGGACGCCGCCGGCCGCGCGACTGAGCCACCCTGTCGCGCGACGAGACCGCCGGCGGGGCCACTCAGAGCATGTCGAGAGGCTGCGGACCGGTCGGCCCCGGGAACGCCTCGTCGAGCTTGAGCATGTCGTTGGGCGGCAGGTGCAGGTCGACGGCCGCCCGATTCTCGCGAGCATGCTCGACCGTGCCGGCCTCGGGGATGGCGCACACGCCCGGGTGGGCGATGACCCAGGCAATCGCCACCTGGGCGGGGGTCACGTGATGGTGGAGGGAGATGCCCCGCAGGACACCGTCGCGCAGCAGGCGTCCCTGCTCGAGGGGTGAGTAGGCCATGATCGGCAGCCCGTTCTCGATGCACCACGGCAGCAGGCTCCACTCGATCGAGCGCCGGCCGAGGTTGTAGAGCACCTGATCAGTCTCCACCGCGTCTCCACCGTCGATGCGCAGCAGTCGCTCGATCTCGCCGAGATCGAAGTTGCTCACTCCCCAGTGGCGAATCAGTCCTGCCTCCCGGAGGTCATCGAATCCCGCAACGGTCTCCTGGAGCGGGATCGGCCCGCGCCAGTGGAGCAGGTACATGTCGAGGTGGTCGGTGCCGAGCCGCTGCAGGCTCGCGCGACAGGCCGCAACGGTTCCACGGCGCGTGGCGTGGGAGGGCAGCACCTTGCTGACGAGGAAGACGTCGTCTCGCCGGTCGGCGATCGCCTCGCCGACGAGCTCCTCGGTCGCCCCGGCGCCGTACATCTCGGCGGTGTCGACCAGGGTCATTCCGAGGCCGATGCCCTCCCGTATCGCCGCGATCTCCTCGGCGCGCGGATGGCGTCCCTGACCGAGATGCCAGGTACCCTGCCCGAGGACGGGGATGGTCTCGCCCGACGGGAGATCGACGCCTCGCATGGTGAGTGTCGCCATGCCACCCTTCATAAGCCGCTCCCGGCTCAAATCCAGCCACGCCGCACACGATCTGCCTAGGGCAACGTGGCGTGACGCCGAGCGCCGACTCCAGGGCGGCGGCCACCTGCATGACCAGGGGCGGCGATGCCGGCCTCGGCACAGGCGCGATCCTCAATCGCATAGAAACGCCGATCGGGCGGGGGCCGCTGCCGCGCGCTGCCATTTGACGCGGTGATTAGCCGGACTGATCTCCGAGCCGGGCCACCGGCCGCCGGCCGCCGGTCAGGGTTGAGGCCGGGTGGTCATTGACACCGTTCGTCGCCCAATACAGTCCGGTCATCGCTGCCAGAGCCGACGTGAGGCGAGGTCAGCACCCTCGGCCAGTACCTGCAGCTTTGCCCAGCCGAGCTGAGGATGAATCCGGCTCCCGAACCCACAATCGGCGCCGGCGATGACATTCTCACGGCCCACGCGATCCGCGAATCGGGTGATCCGCTCCGCCACGAGCTCGGGATGCTCGAGAGCGTTGGTGGCGTGGGTGACGACTCCCGGCACGAGGATCTTGCCGTCGGGCAGCTTGGTGTCCTCCCAGATGTGGTACTCATGCTCATGGCGCGAGTTGGCCGCCTCGATGACATAGGCCTGCGCCCGAACCTGCAGCACGATGTCGAGGATGTCGACGAGCGGAACATCGTGCTTGTGAGGCCCGTGCCAGCTGCCCCAGCAGATGTGGTATCGAATCCGATCCTCCGGAAGCCCGTCCAGCGCATGGTTGAGCACCTCGATGCTCTCCTGCGCATAGCGCCGATACTCCTCGAGTGACAGCTCGGGACGCCGATCCCATTGCGCAGGCACCCACGCGTCGTCGACCTGCAGCAGGAAGC
Organism: Solirubrobacteraceae bacterium; assembly: GCA_036268255.1. Classification (GTDB taxonomy): domain Bacteria; phylum Actinomycetota; class Thermoleophilia; order Solirubrobacterales; family Solirubrobacteraceae; genus Palsa-465. The sequence goes on from DATAUL010000317.1 coordinate 3,268, forward strand.
CGGCATCGATGATCGCCTTGTACTCCTCGCGGATGGCGTCGGCCAGCGCGCGCATCAAATCCTCGCGGCTCGCGTAGTACTCGTTCCCGAGGCCCACCTCGATGCTCGCCGGGGCAACGACGGGCATGAAGACCTCGGTGACATCCTTGCCGGCGGTCGCTTCCCGCAGATTCTCGATGTCGCGACGCACGCTCTCCGGCCGGTAGGTGATGGGCCCGGTCACCACAGGTTGGGTGACGATCGGCGCAAAGAAGTAGGTGTCCTCCATGAATCCAAACAGGCTCTGATTCGCGTCGGCCCACGCGTAGAACTCGTCGAACTCCTCGCGATCGCGTCCCTTGAGATACGCCTCGTCGGCCTCCGACCAGTCCCGGCTGCCGATCCCATCGAGCCGATCGCGCACGTACCACATCCACAGCGTCTTGCCGAACTCGCCATCGTCGACAACATCGATTCCCAGATCCACCTGCCGGCGCACGACATCTGCCACCGCCGAGCGCAGCAGCTCACGCGCCTCCGGCGAATTCTCTCCCTGCTCAGCCATCGCCTGCGACAGCTCCACCGGACGCTGGAGCGCTCCGACGTGCGTCGTCAGAACCCGATCGGTGCTGCGTTGCATAG
>DATAUL010000318.1:0-2107 GCA_036268255.1 Solirubrobacteraceae bacterium
GCGCTGCTCGAGTACCTGATGGCGGCCGATGGCCGCGTCGTCTCGGCCGAAGAGCTCCTGGCCCAGGTGTGGGATGAGGCGGCCGACCCATTCACCGGCACGGTCAAGACGACGGTCGGGCGGCTGCGCTCCCGGCTCGGCGATCCCCCGCTGATCGAGACCGTGCGGGAAGCGGGCTATCGGCTCTGATAACTGGGGCGACGAGCATCTTTGAGACCCGTCGATGGCCGCGTCTGGCGCCGCGCAGCGCACGCCTGCGACTGACGCTGCTGTATTCCGGGATGTTCCTGGCCCTCGGAACCGCGATCGTGGTCGTCATCGCCCTCCTCGGCTCGGCCACCGCCATCCGCGAGACCTCGGTCGCGTTTCCCGGGCCAGCGGGTGGAGTGGTGCATGCGGCAGTCTCACAACAGCATTCGGCCGACGTCAAAGGGGTGCTGGCCGGCGCATGGGTCACCCTCGTGCTGACGGCCGCCGTCTCCGCGGTGCTCGGTTGGTTCGTCGCCGGCCGTGTGCTGCGCCCGCTGCGTCAGATGACGACCGCTGCCCGGACTATCACCGCGGGGAACCTGCACGAGCGACTGGCGCTGACCGGTCCCGACGACGAGTTCAAGCAGTTGGGCGACACGTTTGACGAGCTTCTCGCCCGGCTGGAGGCGGCATTTGCAGCGCAGCGCCGCTTCGTGGCCAACGCCGCCCACGAGTTGCGCACTCCCCTGACGCTGGAGCGAACGCTCCTGCAGGTGGCGCTCGCCGACCCGAATGCCACGGCGGCCACCCTGAGGGCGACGTGCGGAGAGCTCCTGGCCTCCGGGCGAGAGCAGGAACAGCTGATCGACGCGCTGCTCACGCTCGCCACCAGCCAGCGCGGGCTCGCGACCCGCCAGCCCGTCGATCTCACCGCCGCCGCGCAGGCGGTGCTCGAATCCACACGAGCCGCAGCCGAGCAGCATGATCTCCGGCTCACCATCGATCTCGGCGCGGCCACCACCAGCGGCGACCCGACGCTGATCGAGCGTCTTATTTTCAATCTTCTCGATAACGCCATCCGGTACAACGAGCCCGGCGGCAGGGTTGAGATGCGAACGGCATCGGACGGGCCGCGCGCTGTCCTGATCGTCGTCAACACCGGTCCGCATGTCGGCGAGATCGAGCGGCTGTTCGAGCCCTTCCAGCGGCTCGCGCGTGACCGCACCGGGTCCGACCGCCACCGTGGCCTCGGCCTCTCGATCGTCCGGGCGATCGCCACCGCGCACGATGGCACCGTCACCGCGACGCCACGGCCGGACGGTGGTCTGGTCGTCACCGTGAGCCTCCCCGCCACCGCGTGACGATCCGGCACCGCCGGCTCACGACGGGACCGCCCCCGGCATCGTGACCGACATCTCAAGTCCTCCGCCGGAGCGCGATCGGGCGCTGATCGTCGCGTCGTGAGCGCGGGCGATCGCGTTGGCGATCGAGAGGCCGAGTCCGACACCGTCTGAGTGATTGAGCCGTTGCTGGGCGCGGGCGAAAGGCTCAAACAGCGTCGGGACCTGCTCGGCGGAGACGGCGAGGCCGGTGTTGGCGATCTCGAACACGGCGCCGCTGGGCTCTTGAACGGTCCGGATCCCGATCCACCCGCCAGGAATATTGTGGCGCACGGCGTTCTCGATGAGGTTGGCGATCATCCGCTCGAGCAGCACCCGATCGCCGCTGGTGAGCGCGGGCTCAAGCGCCGCCTCGACGGTGATCTGCTGCTGACCGATCGCCCCGTTTATCGCATCGAGCGCGTCCTCGGCGATGGTGGCGAGATCGAGCGCCTCTCGGCCTGTTGGGCCGAGCTCGCTGGTGGCGAGCGCCAGCAGCGCCTCGATCGTGGCCTCGGCTCGTTGCACCAACCGCCTGACGCGCACCGCCATCGCCTCGAGCTGCTCGGGGGTTCTCGCCGGCTTGGAGAGGGTGACCTCGACCGCCGTTCGCATCCCTGCCAGCGGTGTCCGCAACTCGTGCGCAGCGTTGGCGACGAACCGCTTCTGGCTGGTGAACGCGGAATCGAGCCGCTCGAGCATCACATCGAACGTGTCGGCGAGCTGCTTGAACTCGTCGTCGGGCCCGCCGAGCGCGA
>DATAUL010000319.1:0-3187 GCA_036268255.1 Solirubrobacteraceae bacterium
CGATCTCCTTGTTGGTCTCTCCGCCGGCGAGCGCGAGCAGAACCTCGAGTTCGCGGTCCGTCAGGCCCGCGGGCAACTCGCGCGGTCGTTTTGCCACGCGGTGTCCGGCGGCGGCGAGCACGGCGTCGACCGCCTCCGGGCACAGGCGGCCCTCGCGCGCGTCGCGCAGCAGCTCGGCCTCGGCGCCGTCAGCGTCGAGTGCGGGGCGATGCGGGCGCCGCTCTCGCATCGCCTGGTAGGAGTCGGCGGCGGCGAGGATCCGCGCCGCTCGGCCGAGCGCCGGAGCAAGGGCCTTGCGGTGGTAGCCGGCGCCGTCAAGCCGCTCGTGATGGGCACCCGCCAGCTCTCCGGTCGACACAAGCGCGGGCGCGTGGGCAAACGAGCGCTCGGTGAAGTATGGGTGCAGTTGCACGCGCTCCCAGTCGGTGAGACCGAAGGGCCCGGGCTTCTCCCAGATTGCGTTGGAGACCGCGACTCGGCCGAGGTCGAGCGCAAGTGCGGCCCGCCGCACCATTATCACCTCGTCCTCGGGGGCACCGACGCGCCAGGCGGCCGCCTCGGCTAGTTGGGATGTGCCCTCGGCGTGTCCGCGCAGCCAGTAGGACTTGAGGTCGGTGAACGTTCCGACCACGCGGAACGCGGCGTCGATCTCGTCGCCGGTCATCCACCGCTGGGGCGGCGGCTCGGCGGCGATCGCCTGTTCCCAGATCAGCGCGTCGTCGAGCCCGTCGAGCAACTCGTCGAGGTGGTCGGTCGCGAGGGCGGCCAGGCGCGGATCGTAGGCTCCGCCCGCGCGCTGCTCGATCACGTCGCCCGCCCGGCCGGGGCCTCCGGCCGACAGGAAGACCGAGATGTCGCGCGCGACGTGGAGCACCCGCGCCGGAAGCGCGATCGCCTCCCCGGCGGCCGCGCCCGGGAACCCGTTCCCGTCCCAGCGCTCGAAGACGTACGCCAGGTTCGAGACAACGCCCGGGCCGAAGCCGAGCCATCCGGCGAAGCGTTGTGCGACCTCGCAGTGCAGGGCGAACGTCGAGCGCGCGATCTCGAGGGCGTTCTCGAGCGCGTGGGCGACCATCGCCTCACGAACCTCGGGCGGTCGTCCTTGTCCCACCACGTCCATGAGGAACGCGCCGACCTCTTCAGGGTTGCCTCCGTCGACGAGTGCGAACTTGGCGCGCGGCTCGATGTCGTCTCCGAAGAGCTCCGTCTGCTCTGGCGCATCCGACGTACAGCCGAAGGAGTGCAGCAGCGAGACGTAGTACGCGTCCACGAGCTCCGGCGGCAACAGCCCCGCGAGCTCGCCGAGACGGACCGCAAGGATTGCCGTCCTGAGCGCGTGCTCGAGCGGCTGACCGGTGCCCAGGTCGGTCGCCATCGACATCGCGCCGATCACCTCCGCGGCACGGACCGGCGTCTGCCCGGCGGGTCGCGCTGCGGACGGTCTGCCGCCGTCGGGTCCCATGAGGCAGACCCTACACTCGCGCGACCCCTGAATGCCAGGGTAAATTCTCGGCCGCCTGCAGAGGGAAGCCGCCCGGACAGGCGGCTTCCCCTCGATCGGCGGCGTCGGTGTCTATGCGACAGCCTGCAGGTGCTCGTTGGGGTCGATCGCCCCCAGGCTCTCGACGACGTCGAGGATGCCGCCACGCACCTGGGCGATGTACACGTTCGTCCGCACGTGGTGCTGGCCGGGCATCATCTCGGTCGGGCCGCCCGGGCCCTCGGAGATCTTCGCGTGGTCGAGCGCCGCGACCACGGCAGCCTGGTCGAGCCAGCCGGCTTCCGCGACGGCGGCCTCCCAGAGCTTGAGGCCGCGGTAGATGCCCGTGCACCCGCTACCGGCGCTGAACTGGGGGCCGTCCGGGAAGCGCGCGTTGTAGCGGCCGAGCAGCTCCCTGCTGAACGGGTCGCTCACCGACTGGTAGTAGTCGATGCACCCGTACAGCCCCTCGACATGCTCCGGAGGCAGCGCAGCGACGAGGTTCTCGTCGAAGTACGTCGTGACGACGCGCCCGCCACGCCTGGTGAAGCCGGACTTGTAAAGCGCCTCGAGGAACGGAACGCACCCGGGGGGTACGGTCGTGTTGAACACGACGTCCGCGCCGCTGGAGTTGATCCTGTCGACCGTCTCACCCCAGTCAGAGTGATCAACGGGGAAGTACTCCTCTCCGACGATCTTGCCGCCGTTGGCCGAGGCGACTTCGTGGACCTTCCTGTTCATCACGTGTGGCCAGATGTAGTCCGCCGAGGGCAGATAGAACGTCCGTGCCCCGGTCTCCTGCATCACCCAAGGGATGAGCGGTTCGACCTGCTGCGCTGGAACGGCGCCGGTGCAGAAGAGCAGCGGATGGTACTCCTGCCCCTCGTACTGCTCGGGGTAGATGTAGAGCGTCTCGCCCTCCACCACCGCCGGAGTCTTGATTGCCTGCCTGGTCGAGCTGAAGATGCCGCCGAGGAGCACGTCGACGTGGTCTTGCTGCACGAGCTTGGTGGCAGCGGTCGCCGCCTGCTCGTCGTCGCTTGCGCTGTCCTCGATGAGCAGTTCGATGCGACGGCCGAGTAGGCCGCCGGACGCGTTGATTTCGTCCACGACCAGCGTCGCGGCGTTGGCCTGGCCGGCGCCCATGATGGAGAGGGCGCCTGTCTGGTCGGCGATCACGCCGATTTTGATTGCGTCTCGCATGATGCCGCTCCTATGCCTCGTAACGGGCGCTGAGCTCGGGCACCTGCGGCCGGCCCTTGTGCCCGGCCTCCTGCATGATCGGCGGGACCTCGGGGTCGGAGGCGAAGCTCTTCCAGCCGTCGAGATCCCAGTCGAAGATCACCCACACCCGGTCGTCCTGGTTGGGGTCACGGAACACGAGCGCGCCCTTCGAGCCGTGCTCCCTGCGCTTCTCGGCACCCGTGGTGGAGAAGATAGTCGTGAAGCGGTCAAAATCCTCGACCGTGGTCGTGGCCAGTAGCATCCCGGTCCTCCTTATGTTTCCGGCGTCTCCGAACGACGCCGAGTTGGCGCGAGTATGCGCCGCGGCCATTTGAGGCACATCGGGCAATTGCCCTACAAGCGATCGGTTGACCAGGGCATGCTTGGGACCGGCTGCTCTCACCTGGTGCGCAGCCGGGAGTTGCCTGCGCGTCCCTTCTTGATCACGACCGGCGACGTCGCGCTGGTCGCGCTTGCCGATCC
>DATAUL010000320.1:0-8681 GCA_036268255.1 Solirubrobacteraceae bacterium
ATGCCGCCGATGAACTGGGAGCGGGCGAGCCTCGGGTTGATGATCCGTCCGGCGTCGAAGATGCCAAGCATCCGCGGCACGCGGATTTCGCCCGTCGCAGCGTTCACGCGCGCCTCGGCGAAATGCGCGCCGAAGGCGTACATGGCGTAGTCGTCTTCGTCTGGGTTCTCCGGCGTGTCCGCAGTGACGGCGGCGCCCCCCGGTGGGTCGTCGCCGTGCACTTCGCGAAAGCGCTCGGCCGCGGCTACGATGCCCGATCCCCAGGTCGTCGTGCCCGACGACCCGCCGGCGACGCTGGCCGGCGGCAGGCTCGAGTCGCCGATCTGCAGGTCGATCTGCTCCGTGGACACGCCGAGCGCGTCGGCAGCGATCTGGGTCAGCGACGTCCACGCCCCGGTGCCGATGTCGGCCGCCGCGATGTGAACGCAGTAGCGGCCGTCCGGCAGCCGGATGATCCGAGCGGAGGTGCCGGGCATGCGATTGACCGGATAGACGGCGCTGGCCACGCCGAGCCCGACGAGCCAGCCGTCGTCGTGCCGGGATGCCGGCTGTGCGTGCCGCTCGCTCCAGCCGAACCGTTCCGCGCCGTCCCGCAGGCACTCCGTCAGCCGGCGGCTCGACCAGGGATTTCCGGTCTCAGGGTCGGTCTCGGGCTCGTTGAGGATCCGCAGATCCACCGGGTCGACGCCCGCAGCGTGCGCCAGCTCGTCCATCGCCACCTCGGGCGCGAACATTCCAGGGCACTCACCTGGTGCGCGCATCCAGCTTGGGACCGGTACGTCCAGCGGGGCCAGCCGGTGGGCGGTCAGGCGGCTGGCCGCCGCGTACATCATCCGGGTCGGCACGGCCGTCTGTTCGGCGAACTCCTTGATCCTCGCGGTCTGTTCCACCACCTCGTTGCTGATGCCCAGCAGGCGCCCGTCGGCGTCGGCCGCGATGCGCACGTGCTGGATGGTCGGCGTCCGATAGCCGACGAGAGAAAACATCTGCTGACGGGTAAGAGCCAGCTTGACCGCGCGGCCCGGGATCATCTGGGCGGCGAGCCCCGCCAGCACGATGTGGGCGTGCGGGGTGCCCTTGGAGCCGAATCCGCCCCCGACATGAGGCGCGATCACCCGGACGCGCTGCGGCTCGAGCCCGAACAGGGGCGCGATCGAGGAGGCCACGGCGAACGGGCCCTGGGTCGAGTCGTAGAGCGTCAGCGCGTCGCCAACGTGGATCGCGATGGTCGCGTGGGGCTCCATCGGGTTGTTGTGCTCCATCGGCGTCGTGTAGTGCTGGTCGATCGTGATCGACGCTGCGCCGATCGCCTCGGCCATGTCGCCCTCGGCCGTGTCGGTCTCGAAGCTCGGATTGACCTGGTCGGGCTTGTAGAGCTCGGGGTGGTCGGCGCGCAGGACGACGTCGTGGGGCCGCTCAACGTAGGTGATCCGCACTCGCGCGGCCGCCTCGCGCGCGATCTCGGGCGACTCGGCGACCACGGCCCCGACGATCTGGCCACGGAAGTGGACCTCCGGGTCCTGGAGGATGAACAGCTCCTGGTTGTTCTCATCGGCCAGGCGCGGCGCGTTCTCGTAGGTGAGCACGAGCACCACGCCGTCCATCGCCGACGCCTCAGCGCTGTCCACGGTGACGATGGTTCCGCGTGCGACCTGCGACAACAGCGCGTGCATGTACGTCGGCCGCTCAACCGGCTGTTCGAAGGCGTAAGCGGCCGTGCCCGTCACTTTGAGGACGCCGTCGATCCGTTGCAGCGACGTCCCGATGGCGCCGAGTTGCAAGGCGCTGCTCACGGCCGCTCCGTCAGGCGCGTCAGGACGTCGATCACTGCGCGTCGTGCCATCGGCACCTTAAAGCCATTGTCGGCGAGCGGCCGGGCATCGGCAAGTTCGGCGTCCGCGGCCGCGGAGAAGGCGTCGGCGTGCGGGACCGTGCCTCGCAGCGCGGCCTCGGCTCGCAGAGCGCGCCACGGCCGGTGCGCCACCCCTCCGAGCGCGATGCGCAGGGCCGCGATCCGGCCCGATGCGTCGAGCTCGACGCCTGCGGCGATCGACACCAGAGCGAACGCGTAGGACGCCCGGTCACGGATCTTGAGATACGTCGAGCGGCGAGCGAGCGGCAGCTCGGGCAGCAGAACAGCGGTGATGAGCTCGCCATGGTCGAGCACCGTGTCGCGCTGGGGCTCGTTCCCGGGCGAGCGGAACAGGTCGGCCACCGCCAGCTCCCGGGATCCTTGCGGGCCGGCCACCTCGACGACGGCGTCCAGCGCCACCAACGCCACCGCCATGTCGGATGGATGCACCGCCACGCACTCGTCGCTGGCGCCGAGGATCGCGTGGTAGCGGGTGTAGCCGGTGAGCGCCGAGCATCCCGATCCAGGGTCGCGCTTGTTGCACGGCGTGGTCGCATCCTGGTAGTAGACGCACCGGGTGCGCTGCAGCAGGTTGCCCCCCGTCGTCGCGAGGTTGCGCAGCTGGCCGGACGCTCCGGCGAGCAAGGCGCGCGACAGCGCGGGGTAGCCCTCCCTGATGACCGGGTGGGCGGCTAGCTCCCCATTGGAGACGCCGGCGCCGATCCGCACGCCACCGTGCGGCCGCTCCTCGACGCCGCCGAAGGCGACGCGCCGAACGTCGACGAGCCGCTCGGGCGCTCGCACGCCGAGCTTCATGTGGTCGACGAGGTTCGTCCCCCCGGCGAGGAACACCGCCTCGGGATCCCCCACGACCCGCTCGATCGCGTCGCGAACGTCCGTTGCCCGCTCGTAGGCGAATGGCCTCACGTGCCGGCCTCCCGGATCGCGGCCACGATGTTGACGTAGGCGCCGCACCGGCAGAGGTTGCCGCTCATGCGCTCGCGGATCTCCGCGTCGTCGAGTTGGGGGGCGGCCGCCAGATCCTCAGCGACGTGGCTCGGCCAGCCGGCGGCGAGCTCATCGAGCATCCCGATCGCGGAACAGATCTGCCCCGGCGTGCAATAGCCGCACTGGAAGCCGTCCTGCTCCAGGAACGCCTTCTGCATCGGATGCAGCTCGCCGTCGGCGCCGAGTCCCTCCGCGGTCACAATCTCAGAGCCGTCATAGGAGACCGCGAGCGCCAGGCACGTGATGACCCGTCGGCCGTCGAGCAGGACGGTGCACGACCCGCACTGCCCGTGGTCACAGCCCTTCTTCGGCGCGCGGCAATCCAGGTGTTCGCGCAGGAGATCCAGCAACGTCGTGCGCGTGTCGACGCTGACTGCACGTCGCCCACCGTCGACCGTGATCGTGATCTCTGACCTCATGCGCGCTGCGCGATCAGGGGCATGGGAGCCGCTTACCCTGCGACACCCTTGCCGAAGCTTTATCGATCGCTTCGCCTGGCGCCTCCATCGTTCTGACGCGGCTGGCGCACGCTCTCGAGCCGGTGCAGGCCGCTGGTGCCGCGCGGGCCCGGACTTGAGTACCGGACCCTCGTAGCCAAGACCCGGGAGATCGCCGGCGGCATCATCCGCCGCTCCCGGAATGGGGAGCCGATCACCGACGACTCAGAGATGCACTCGCCGGAGATCGCGGCCGAGCTCAAGGTGCTGGCCCCCTTTGAGGACGGCTACATGAACGCCGTCGCAGACAAGCTCGGCGCTCGCAGCCCCCCACTGATGATCGACAGCCGGATCGACACCGACGGCCAAGTTGGGGCGCCACAGTCGACGGCGCAGACTCAGGGCGCACCTGCACACCGATCTGTACGGGTAGCTCGCGCGCGAGGTGGGACGACGCAGGCGGTCGCTTCGCCGCGTCGCGCAACCAATCCTCCGCCAAACGCTTGGTGAAATGGCCGGTCGCAGGCCTCCCCCGCCCCGTCCACGCCGACCCCCAGCTTGCGCTGCACCTGGCGACCGTCGGGCAGCCGGAACTTGGCGTACCAGACCGGGCCGCGCTTGCGCTCGACCCGGAAGACATGCCCGTCGGTCGTTGCGCACCTTCACTCATGTCCTCGACCCTACGCCGATCTGGGACATATTGGGGACACGTTTCCGGATCCGAACAGCCAGCAAGAGCCCAAACAACGCCTATTTGCTGGTCTTTCTAGAAGCGGACGACGAGGCTCGAACTCGCGACCTTCGGCTTGGGAAGCCGACGCTCTACCAACTGAGCTACATCCGCGTGTCCGGCGATTCTACGGACCGATCGTGTCTGGCGTGGCTCCGTCGGACGGACGAGCTTCGCGCTGCGCACCGGCGGCGGTGACTCAGAAAGCGAGGCACGCGACGCTGTTGATCAGCGGGCGTGGATGGCCGTAGAGATAGCCCTGGGCGTAGGTGACACCGAGGTCGCGGAGACCGCGGCGGTGGCTTCGTCTTCGACGCCTTCGGCGATCGTCTGCTGGCCGAAGTCGCCGGCAAAGGGCGACGATCGCCCGGACGACGAACATGTCGCGCTCGCTGCGAGCGACGTGACACACGAAGTCGATGTCGATCTTCAGGTAACGGACGGGCAGCAGCTCGAGCTAGGTGAAGCTGGCGAACCCGGTCCCGAAGTCGTCGAGCGCGAAGTTGCATCCCAGCGACACGAGGTGCTGGACGAAGCGCGTGGCCCGGTCCATGTTCTGCATGACCCCGGTCTCGGTGATCTCGAAGACGACATTGCCGGGATCGGTCGCGTGACGGCCGAGCTCGCGTTCGATCAGGTCGAGCATGCGGGGATCGCGAGGTTGACCCCCGACCACTGATCAAATGCCTATCTGCCCAGTGGGGATCGGCCCGAGTGGGTGGCGGTACCGCAGGTTTGCGCTCATCCAGGTCGCAACCCCGTGCTGCGGCTTGTGAAGGCGTACGGGGCTTTATCGGCAGAACCCGCCGATAACTTGAGCCTGCGGCGGCTAGAGCGTGTGCGAGCACATCGGCAGCACGACCCGGCCGGCCAGCTCGGCGTACGCGACGACCTCGGCAAGGCGCGCGCGACGGGAGGCTCCCTCGCGCTCCAGCTCAGCCAGGCGCTGCTTGTTGCGGTGGCGCTGGGCGGCTCCGTCCGGCATGTCGTCGTAGATGTCCTGGCGGCGCATTGGGGCCATTATCGGCAGCGATTACCCAGGCCCGTAGCGTTGAATCATTACTGGGCCCGCTCCCGGCGAGGCTCAGGATCGCTCTCATTACCATCTCAAGGCGTATGCGGCGGTTCATCCTCCCCGGGCTGATCGCGGTGGCGGCGCTCGCGCTGCTCGCCCTGCTGACGTTCGGGGTCTCCAAGCAGAACGACACCTCATCGATCGACTCCCAGGTCGCGCATGGCACGTTCCCGCGCGCGCCGGACGCCCGTCACGCGCTGCCGGTGCTGGGCAGCGGCACCCAGAGCAAGAGCCTGGCCGATTTCCGCGGCAAGGTCGTCGTGCTCAACGTCTTCGCCTCCTGGTGTGACCCCTGCGCCGCCGAGGCTCCGCTCCTGGCCAGGGAACAGCACGTGCTCGCCAAGCGCGGCGCCACCCTGCTGGGCGTCACGTACGAGGACGCCTCCACGTCCTCGGAGCAGTTCGCCCGCCGGTACCACATCACCTATCCGGTGTTGCGCGACGTGAGCGGCGATTTCGTGCGCTCGTTCGGTACGACCGGTGTGCCGGAGACGTTCGTGATCAACCGCCAGGGCCGCATCCAGGCCCTGCAACGCTTCCCGGTCACGACCAAGTGGCTGGACCAGACGCTGACACCGCTCCTCGACAAGTCATGACACGCGGGCTTCACGGGGTGTTGGCCGGCCTCCTGGCGATTGCGCTCGTCTCCCCCGCCGCCGCGCTGGCGGCCAGTGCGGGGGGCCGCGCCTCGTTCACGCAGATCGAGAGCGAGGTGATGTGCGTCGTCTGCCACGAGCCGCTGGCCGTCGCCCAGTCGCCCGAGGCGTTCCAGGAGCGCGACTACATCCGGGGTCTGGTCAACCAGGGCAAGAGCCGGCGCGAGATCGAGAACGACCTCGTACAGCAGTACGGACCGGCCGTGCTGGCCAAGCCCCCGGCGCACGGCTTCAACCTGCTCGTGTACCTGATTCCGCCGGTCGCCGTCATCCTGGGAATCGCCACGGTGGCCGTGACGCTCCCACGCTGGCGCCGGCGCACCAGCCAGGCCGCAGCGCGCGCGGCGGCCGCGCCACGTCCGGCTGGTCCGGCGTTCAGCGCCGCCGACGCCCGGCGGCTCGATGAGGATCTGAAGCGCGAGTTCTAGACGCGCGGGCGCGCGGCCGCCCGGCGCTCCGTCGGAGGCGCCCCGCGCTCCGTCGGGGCCGCCGCGCGCTACATCGAGTCCGGCGCGCTCACCCCGAGCAGCCACAGCGCCAACCCGATCACCTGGCGAGTGGCCTGGCTGAGAGCCACGCGGAAGGACTCCACGGACTGGGGCTCGACCCCCACCACCTTGCAATCGCGGTAGAACGCGGTGAACGTCTGGGCAAGCTCGAGCGCGTAGGCGGCGATCCGATGCGGCGCACGGCGCTCGGCCGCCTCGGCGATCTCGTCGGGGAAGGCGACGAGCGCCTGGATCAGGCCGCGCTCGGCCTCCGCGAGCTCTCCCTCGCCCCATCCGGAGACGGAACCGAGCGCACCGGCCACCCGCTCCGCCTCCAGGCGCCCGAGCATCGAGACGATCCGCGCGTGCGCGTACTGGATGTAATAGACCGGATTCTCCGGGGACTCGCGGCGGGCCAGGTCCAGATCGAGGTCGACCGTGCGGTCGTGCGAGCGCTGCAGCATGAAGAACCGGGCGGCGTCGACGCCGATCTCGTCCAGCAGCTCGTCGAGCGTGATGAACTCGCCGCGGCGCTTGGACATCGCGGCCCGCTCCTCGCCCTCGATCAGATGCACGAACTGGAGGATCGGCAGCTCCAGTGCCGCGGGGTCACCGCCGATCGCCTGAAAGGCCGCCATCATCCGCGCCACGTAGCCATGGTGGTCTGACCCCACCGGCAGCAGCTGCAGGTCGACGCCGCGCTCCTGCTTCTCCAGCAGGTAGGCCAGGTCGGCGGCGAAATACGTCGGCGCGCCGCCGGATCGGCGCAGGACGCGGTCCTTGTCGTCACCGAAGGTGGTGGTGCGAAGCCACAACGCGCCTTCGGACTCGTAGCTGTGGCCTGCATCAGCGACGAGCGCGAGCGCGCGGTCCAGGTAGCTGGGCGTGCCCTCGTGCAGCACCCGCTCGGAGAAGAACCGGTCGTAGTGGACGCCGTAGCGCTCGAGCGTGCCTTTGATCTGGGCCAGCAGCAGCTCGACGGCGCGTTGGGATGCGTCGGTCACCGACATCTCGGCCACGCCCTCGATCCGCGTCGCCAGCTCGGCCACGTAATCACCCTGGTAGCCGCCCTCGGGGGGAGCCTCGCCCCGCGCCCGCGCCTGAACCGATTCGCCGAGCAGCCGGATCTGCGAACCGGCGTCGTTGAAGTAGTACTCGCGCCACACCTGGTGTCCGTGATGGGCCAGGATCCGCGAGAGCGCGTCGCCGTAGGCCGCGTGGCGCCCGCTGGCGGCGACCAGCGGGCCGGTGGGGTTGGCCGACACGAACTCCGCAAGGATCCGCACTCCCGGATCGGCGCCGCCGGCCCCGAACCGCTCCCCGGCCCCGAGCACGGTGCGCAGAGCATCGCGGTGCCACCGGTCGGACAGCGTCAGGTTGAGGAATCCCGGGCCGGCGACCTCATACGAGGTCAGCGCGTCGCCCAGCGGCCCCGTCAGCGCCTCCCCCACGCGCTCGGCGATCTCCCGCGGAGCCGCGTGCAGCGACGGAGCGAGGAGCATCCCGACATTCGTCGAGTAATCGCCCTGGCCGGCCCGCTTGGGGCGCTCCACCCGGAAATCAGGCGCGCCCGTCCCCCCGGCGGCGCCGTCCGAGAGGCTTGCGGCCGCTCTCCTGACGGCAGCCCGCAGATCGTCCAGTGGAGTGCCCACGAGTCCCGGCGAGCTCACGTGCTCGCGACCTTGACGGGCTGAAAGGCGCTCTCCAGCCGCTCCAATGCCGCCGGCTCCCCGATCGCCACGAGCATGTCGCCGGCCCCGATCCTCGAGTCCGGGGACGGCTGGGGCTCGAGCCGGCCGTCGGGGCGGCGAACGGCGACGATCACCGACTCCCCGCGAACCTGCTCAACGGTCTTGCCGACCCCTTCACAGGATGCCGGCACGTCGATCTCCTCCAGCCGGTAGTCGGCCACCTGGACGGCGCCGCCCACCTGAGGGTGCAGCGCCACCCGCGCCATCTCCGTGCCGGAGGTCTTGTACGGCGAGATCACCCGGTCGGCGCCGGCCCGCAGCAGCTTCTTCTCCGAGTCCTCGGCCGAGGCTCGGGCGACGATCAGGATGTCGGGCCGCAGCTCGCGTGCGGTGAGGGCGATGAAGATGTTGTCGGCGTCGGAGTCCACGCAGGCGATGACCGCCCGGGCGCGCTCGATCCCGGCGCCGAGCAGGACCTCGTCGTCGGCCGCGTAGCTCTCGATGAAGCGCACGCCCATCGCCTCGGCCGTCTCACGGTGCGCGGGCTCAGAGTCGATCGTGACGTGACTGACGCCGGCGCGCGCCAGGTCGCGCGCGACCTGGCGCCCGACGCGGCCGAAGCCGCAGATGATGAAGTGGTCTGAATAGGAATCGATCATGCGCTGGGTGCGGCGCTCCGCGAGCAGGCCGCTCAGCTGACCCGATACGAAGAACTCCGCGATCGTCGCCAGCCCATAGAAGAGC
>DATAUL010000321.1:0-5781 GCA_036268255.1 Solirubrobacteraceae bacterium
CGGGCCGCGGCCACCGCGCGCCTGACGCTCGACGACGTCCAGCTGCCGGCGGCGGCGCTGCTCGGCGGCGGCGCCCGAGAGGTGTTCGCCGAGTGCATCGCGCTCGCTCGGCTCGCCTGGTGCGCCGTGGCCGTCGGCACCGGTCAGGCCGCACTCGAGTACGTGTCGGACTACGTCAAGCAGCGCACGGCCTTCGGCGAGCCGATCTCCAACCGCCAGGCGGTGGCCTTCACGGTCGCCAACATGGGCATCGAGCTCGAGGGCATCCGGCTGGCCACCTACCGCGCCGCCAGCCGTGTCGATCAGGGCCTGGACTTCTTCCGCGAGGTGGCCCTCGCTCGCCGGCTCGTCGCCGACCGCGGGATGCAGGTCGGCTCCGACGGCGTGCAGATGCTCGGTGGCCATGGCTTCGTCAAGGAGCATCCCGTCGAGCGCTGGTACCGCGATCTGCGCGCCGCCGGGATCATGGAAGGAGCCCTGCTCGTCTGATGATCAACCTCGAGCTCCCCAAGAAGTTCGACATGCTCGTCGCCCAGTCCCACCAGGCGGCGGCCGAGGTCTTTCGCCCCAACAGCCGCCATTACGACTCCGCCGAGCACGAGTACCCCAAGGAGCTCGACATGCTCGCCGCGCTGATCGACGGCATGAACGAGTCCGGGGCGCTCGGCGGCGCCGGTGCGGGCACCGTCGGCGGCGGCGCCAACGGCGACAAGCCCAAGCGCGACGAGGGCGGCAACCGCAACGGGTCCAACATGGCCTCGCTGCTCGGGCTGATCGAGCTGTGCTGGGGCGACGTCGGGCTGATGCTGGCGATGCCCCGCCAGGGCCTCGGGCAGGCGGCGATCGCCGCCGTCGCCAACGAGGAGCAGCTCAAGCGATTCGGCGGCAAGTGGGCGGCGATGGCGATCACCGAGCCCGAGGCCGGCTCGGACTCGGCCGCGATCCGCACCACCGCGAAGCTCGACGGCGACGACTACGTGCTCAACGGCGAGAAGATCTACGTCACGTCGGGCGACCGGGCCGACCTGATCGTGGTCTGGGCCACGCTGGACCGCTCGCAGGGGCGCGCCGCGATCAAGTCGTTCGTCGTCGAACGCGACAACCCGGGGCTGAAGCTCGACCGCCTCGAGCACAAGCTGGGGATCCGTGCCTCGGACACCGCCAACTTCTTCCTCCAGGACTGCCGCGTCCCCAAGGAGAACCTGCTCGGCGATCCCGAGATCGTGCTCAAGGGCGGGTTCTCAGGAGTCATGCAGACGTTCGACAACACCCGCCCGCTCGTCGCCGGGATGGCCGTCGGCGTCGCCCGCGCCTGCCTGGACCTGACCCGCGAGCATCTCAAGCGGGCCGGCGTCGAGATCGACTACGCCGCGGCGCCGCACGCGCTCAACGCCGCTGCGGCCGAGTTCATCGCGATGGAGGCCGACTGGGAGGCGGCGCGCCTGCTGACGATGCAGGCGGCGTGGATGGCCGACAACAAGAAGCCGAATTCGCTCCAGGCCTCGATGGCCAAAGCCAAGGCCGGGCGAATGGGCACCGACATCGCGCTGCGCTGCGTCACCCTCTGCGGAGCGACCGGCTACGGCGAGGGCGAGCTGCTCGAGAAGTGGGCCCGTGACGCCAAGATCCTCGACCTGTTCGAGGGCACCCAGCAGATCCAGCTGCTGATCATCGCCCGACTGCTGCTGGGCAAGACCTCGGCCGAGCTCAAATAACCACGAGGGCCGCGGCTTCGCGCCGCAGGCAATCCCACGCCTGTCGCACGTCGGCCTCGGTCGTCGTCAGCTGGCCGACGGCGAGCCGCAGCACGTAGCGCCCGTCGAGCGCCGCGTGGGAGATGAACATCTCGCCGCTGGCGTTTACCCGCTGCAGCAGCGCCCGGTTGAAGTCGTCATCGCCGGGCGCGCGAAAGCACACCAGCGAGAAGTGGACGGGCGCTGATACCTCCCAGCCGGGCTCGTCTGCGACCCATTGCGCGAACTGCTGCGCGAGCTGCACGCCGCTGCGCACGTGGGCTCTGAGGCCACTGGCCCCGTGGCACCGCAGCACCGCCCACAGCTTCAGCGCCCGGAAGCGGCGACCGAGCGCCGGTCCGTACTCGCTGAGCGACAGCGCGTCCTCGGCATCGGGCGTGCGCAGGAACTCGGGCACGAGGCTGAATGCCGCCCGCAGATCCTGGGGGCGCTTGGACCACAGCAACGAGCAGTCCATCGGCGTCAGCATCCACTTGTGCGCGTTGACAACGACCGAATCGGCGCGATCGACCCCGGCGAACGCCCAGCGATGCTCGGGGCAGACCATCGCCGTGCCCGCGTAGGCGGCGTCGACGTGCAGCCACGTGCCGGCGGCCGCGCACGCCTCGGCGATCTCCGGCACCGGATCGACTGAGGCACACGCGGTCGTGCCCACCGTGGCCACGACCACCGCGGCTGTGCTCAGGTCGCCTAGCTCGCCGACGCGGAGGCGAAAGGCGTCGTCGGTTCTGACCTTGCGCAGTCCCATGCCGAGCATTCGCGCGGCCTTGTCGACCGCCGAGTGGGTGTGCTCGGAGCAGACGATCTCGGTGCGGCCGGTCGCCTCGCGGGCGGCGATGATCGTCGCCAGCTGCGCGGTGGACGCGGTGTCCTCGATATGGCCGTGCCAGCCGTCGGGCAGGCCCAGAAGCTTGGCCGTCCACGCGAGCACGACCTGCTCGAGCTCGGTGGCCGCGGGCGCGCTTCGCCACAAGAAGCCGACCGAGTTGATCGTGGCCGCCAGCATCTCGGCGAGGATCCCCGGCGCCGAGGCCGAGCTGGCGAAGTACGCGAAGTACCGCGGGTGCTGCCAGTGGGTCACCCCGGGCAGGATGATGTCGTCGAGGTCGCGCAGGACCGCGGAGAAGGGCTCGGGATCTTCGGGCGCCTCGGTGGGGAGTCGGCGCCGGATGTCGCCGGGGGCGACCTGGGCGAGCACCGGCAGATCGCCCACCCGCTCCAGATAGCCGGCCGCCCAGTCCAGGGCGGCGCGTCCGTCGAAGCGCAGATCGGTCACTGTGCCTCGCGTACGGAGAAGCTGATGCCGGCGCGCTGGAGGCGGTCGATCAGCGCCTGTCCCATGGCGACCGCGGTGGTCAGCTGGCCAGAGCGCTGCGGGACGTCGTCATGCGCGAGACAGAGCGCCGATTCGGCCAGCATCTTCGAGGTCTCGCCATACCCGGGATCTCCCCCACTCACCTCGGTGACGACCCGCTCGCCACCGGGCGCCTCGCCCTTGAACCGAACCTTGAACCACGACTTATCCCGCTGCTCGGGGCTCGGGCCGTCGCCGGGGTCGCGGAACTTGAGCAGCAGCTTCCGCGTCGGCGGAATCTGGGCGAGGGCGGCCAGGGTGCCGGCACCGGCCGTCAGGCCGCCGAGCATTGCCAGGCGCTTTGCCACGATGTAATGGCCGTAGCTGAACTCGGGGCCGTATCGCTCCAGCGCCCGCGCCGAGCGCAGCACCACCTGCGGATCGATCGTGGGCGCGGGCAGAACCCAGCCGTCGGCAGTCTCGTCGTGGTGGGGAAGTGCGGTCAATCCCGTGATCCGCCGGTCGTCCGGGCGAGGCTCCAGCCGCTTGCGCTGAGCGGCCACCTGGCGGCCCTGGCGAAGGCGACCCATGATGTGGACGGCCGAGTGGTAGGTGCCGCCGCTGAACGTGCCGCCGGCTCGCACGAAGCCCTCGACCTTGAGCGGAACGCCTTCGGGCAGGTGGTTGACGGTGTACAGCGCGCCGAGGTCGTGGGGGATCGAATCGAAGCCACAGCAGTGGACGATCCGCGCTCCGGTCCGCTCCGCCTGCTCGTGGTAACGCAGCCACATCAGGTCGACGAACTCCGGCTCGCCGGTCAGATCGACGTAGTCGGTGCCGGCGACCGCGCAGGCGGCGACGAGCGGCTCGCCGTAATGGATGTACGGCCCGACCGTGGTGATCACGACCTTGGCTGACTCGGCGATGGCGCGCAACGACGCCGGGTCCGTCACGTCGGCGCTCAACAGCGGCAGGTCAGCGATGTTCGTGCGCTCGCGGGTGGCCTCCAGCTTGCGCTGGTTGCGTCCCGCGAGCGCCCAGCGCGTCTGCGGACCGGCGGCGCGCGCGAGGTATTCCGCCGTCAGCCCGCCGGTGAACCCGGTCGCGCCGAACAGGACGACGTCGTATTCGCGAGTCTGGTCAGGCATCAGTCGGACTTGACCTCCCTGGCCAGCCGCATCGCCTCGTCGAGCTCGACGCCCGCCCGCGCGGCCAGCCAGCAGGCGACGGGCGCGGCGATGCGCTCGGAGGCGTGGGCGGCCTCGCCGGCGAGGTCGAGGACCGCCTTGAGCTCGTCCTTGGTGGGGGCGGCCGTGCCGAGCTTGTCGGCGTAGGCGGCCAGCCAATCGGTCGCGTTCATAGGCTGGGCAGACTAGTGGGTCCCGTGCGACGTTTCGGTGGGGCCCACACGCCAGATCGGTTCGCGCGCAAGCTGGCAAGATGCCTCCCGCGAATAAGGAATCCGAAGAAAGGTTGGGCAGGATGTCGATCCTTGCAGACAAGGTGGCGATCGTGACCGGTTCGGCGCGTGGCATCGGCCGCGCGACCGCCGAGCTGTTCTCGGCGCAGGGCGCCAAGGTGCTGATCAACGATCTCGATGGCGACGTCGCCGAGCAGACCGCCGCGGAGATCGACGGCGATACGCTCGTGTTCGCCGGCGACCTGACCAAGCCCGGCGTCTGCGACCAGCTGGTTAAGAACGTCATCTCGGAGTGGGGCACGGTCGACATCCTCGTCAACAACGCGGGCTACACGATCGACGCCCCGATCCACAAGATGTCCGACGAGAACTTTCAGCGCATGATCGACATCCACAACGTCGTCCCCTTCCGCATGTGCCGGGCGGTCGCGCCCCACATGCGCGAGCCGGCCAAGAAGGAGCGCGAAGAGGGCGTCGAGGTGTTTCGCAAGATCGTCAACGTCTCGTCGATCTCGGGCACGATGGGCAACGCCGGCCAGGCCAACTACTCCTCGGGCAAGTCCGGCGTGATCGGACTGACCAAGACGCTGGCCAAGGAATGGGGCCAGTTCAAGATCAACGTCAACGCCGTCGCCTTCGGCTACATCGAGACCCGCCTGACCGCCGACAAGGCCGCCTCCAACACGATGGAGATCGACGGCCAGCAGGTCCAGCTCGGCATCCCCTCTCAGATGCGCGCGCTCGCCCCGCAGCTGATCCCGCTCGGCCGTCCCGGCACTCCCGCCGAGGCCGCCAGCGGCGTGTTCCTGCTCTGCACGCCGTGGGCGAACTTCATCACCGGCCAGGTGCTCGGCATCACCGGCGGGCAGTTCGGGGGCATGATCTCGTAGAGGCCCGCCCGGGGCGTGGGCGATAAGGGTCCAATATCAACCCTTATCGCCCACACCGCACCTCGGCCGGAGGGGTTCCCCAGCTTCTTCTCCGCGGTCTTGGAATACGCCTTGGCGTTCTGCTGGGTGGCCTCGATCGCCCCGTCGAAGCCGACGAGCTTGATCCGTCCCGTCGCCTTGTTGGCCTCGAGGCTCTGGAGCGCCCCGAGCGCCATCTGATCGTTGGCACAGAACACGGCGCTGACGTGCGGGTTGGCTGGAGGATGTCCTCCATCGCGCCGCCCGCCTGCTCACGGTCGAAGTTGGCCGCCACCTCCTTGACGACCTTGATGCCCGAGCCCTTGATCCCCGCGATCACTCCGTCGACGCGGTCGATGTCGACCTGGGAGCCGGGGATGCCGCGGATGATGGCCAGCGTCCTGT
>DATAUL010000322.1:0-3086 GCA_036268255.1 Solirubrobacteraceae bacterium
CGCGGCGAACGGATAGTGCGAGGCGAGCTCGGCCCAGTTCAGGCAGGCCAGGAAGACCGACCCGCCGACGAGGAGCCAACCCCAGAAGAAGGCGGGGCCCGAGGAGTCGAGCCCGAAGGCGAACAGGCTGAAGATGCCGGCCGCGATTCCCGCGCACGCGTACGTCATCGCGCCATTCGTCACGCCGGTGATCGCGCGCCTGAGGCTGTGCTGCGACCGATCGTCAGTCGCGCTCATGTCGATCACCTCGGGTGGTGTCCCCTCGCTCGTCACGTCGCTACCTCCCATCCTCCCGAAACAGACCTAAAAACGACAGCCCCGCCCCGGTACCGGTTTTTTGGTTTGGCCTTGGCGTGGCCGGTGGTCTAACGCAACGGTCGCCCGATGTCAAGCGCCAGCGGTGATTACCCCTGTATCTTCAGCGTCTACGGCCCTTGATCCGCTGGGGTCTTTTGGTCTAGTCTTGGTATAAATGACCATGAATACTCCTTCGGATCACGCCGGGGACCGGGCCGTCGAGGTCCCCGCCTCAACCCGCATCCTCATCGTGGGCGGCGGAATCGCCGGGGTCACTCTCGCTTACCGGCTGGGCGAGATCGGCATCGACGGTGTGGTTGTCCTCGAGCAGAACCAACTCGGCTCCGGCACCACCTGGCACGCCGCGGGTGCCGTCGGCCGTATGCGAGCGACCGCCAGTCTCGCCCGCCTCAACGACCGCAGCGCCGCCCTTTATGAGCGCATCGCTCGGGAGAGCGGCCTGGACACCGGGTGGCAGAAGGCGGGCAGCTTGACGATCGCGCGGACCGAGGAGCGCATGATGCAGCTGCGTCGCGCGGGCGAGATGGCGATGCTGTTCGGTGTCGATGTCCACGAGATCGGGCCGGACGAGACGCGGCAGCGGTGGCCGCTGGCCAGACTCGACGACGTGGTCGGCGCGGTCTGGCTGCCCGACGATGGCATCGTCGAACCCCTGTCGCTGGTCAAGGCGATCGCGTCCGAGGCTGTTCGCCGCGGGGCGACGATCGCGGAGGGTGTGCGGGTCACCGCGCTGCGCCATGATGGGCGACGCGTGTTGGGCGTCAGCACCGAGACCGGCGACATCGACGCCGACGTCGTTGTCCTGTGCGGCGGGATCTGGACTGCCCAGCTGGCTGCCGCCGCCGAGATCCACATCCCCCTCCACCCGGTTGAGCACCACTACGTGCTCTCGCACTCGATCGGGCACTCCATCGAAGGGCTCCCGGTGGTCCGGGATCCGGACGGGAGCATCTACTTCCGCGGCCGGGGCGAATCACTCATGCTCGGAGCCTTTCAGCAGACGAGCAAGCCGTGGCTGGTGGAGCGGGTCCCGGATGACTTCGCGTTCTCGCTGTTGGGAGCAGACTGGGAGCACTTCGCGGCGCCGCTGAAAGAGGGGCTCGCCCGTCTGCCGTTGCTCGACACGGTCGGCATCGAGAAGTTTGTCAACGGGCCGGAGAGCTTCACTCCCGACGGCAACCCGCTGGTCGGGGAGACCGCGGAGCTCCGCAACCTCTACGTCAACACCGGCTTCAACTCCTCCGGTCTGGCGTACTCCGGCGGGGTCGGCCAGGTCCTCGCCCGGTGGATCGCCGATGGTGAGGCGCCCGAGGACATGGCCTCGCTCGACATCTGCCGGTTCCGGCCACAGCAGAGTGAGCGCGGGTTCCTGCGCCGGCGGACCGTCGAGGTGATCGGGACCCACATGCGAATGGCCTATCCGAACGTGGAGTTCACGCACGGCCGGGGTCTCGTACGCAGCGCGCTGCACGAGCGTCTGGCCGGCGCCGGCGCGTGCTTCGGCGAGAAGGCCGGCGTGGAACGGCCCAACTGGTTTGCCCGGCCCGGCGAGGAGCCGGTCGCCCGCTACTCCTTCGGCCGCCAGAACTGGTTCGAGAACAGCCGCGAGGAGCACCTCGCGACACGCGACGCGGCGGCCGTGTTCGACCAGAGCGGGTTCGCCAAGTTTGCGGTGTCCGGCCCGGGCGCCCTGGCGATGCTCCAGAACGTCTGCGCCAACGAGGTCGGCGTTCCGGACGGGCGGATCGTTTACACGGCGATGCTGACCTCCAAGGGCACCTTCGCCAGCGACCTGACGGTGACACGCCTGGGCCCAGAGGAGTTCATGGTGATCACCGGGACCGCCCAGTACGTCAGCGACCGGGCGTGGCTGGAGCGCCACGTCGCCGCCGGCCAGGACGTCACGATCGTGGACCGCTCGGCGGAGCTATCCGTGCTGGGGCTGATGGGCCCAAACGCCCGGGAGATCCTCGCCGGCGTCTGCGACGACGACCTGTCCAACGAGGGGTTCCCGTTCTCCACCTCACGCAAGGTGTCGATCGCCGGCGTCACCTGCCGGGCCTCGCGGATCACGTATGTCGGAGAGCTCGGCTGGGAGCTGTACATCCCGGTGGCCGACACCGTGGCGGTATACGACGCGATCCGCGAGTCGGGGTTGGCATCGGGACTGGTCAACGGCGGGCATTACGCGATCAACTCCCTGCGCATCGAGAAGGGTTATCGTGCCCTGTGGGCAGACCTGTCGATGGACCACACGCCCATCGAAGCCGGTCTGGGATTCGCCGTGTCGTTGAGCAAGCCGGGTGGCTTCATCGGACGTGACGCTCTGCTGGCCCAGCGAGAGAGCGGGTCGGCCGGCAAGCGCATGCTCTCGTTCGTGCTCGAGGATTCCGAGCCGGTGCTGTGGGGAGGCGAGGTGATCCTCCGGAGCGGCGAGCGGGTCGGCTACACCACCTCCGGGGCCTACGGGCACTCGGTGGGGGCCTCGGTGGCCCTCGGCTATGTCCGAGCCCTGGACGGCAGCGTCGACCCCGACGTGCTCCTAGCCGACGAATACGAGATCGAGATCGCCGGTGAGCCATACGCCGCGCGGGCCTCGCTCTCCCCGCCGTTCGATCCCTCACGGCAGCGGATGCTGGTGTGAGCGCGACCGGCCAGACGCTCACCTCGACGCGGCTGGACGTCGGGCCGGTCGAGGACATGACGGCGCTCGCCCGGCTCGTCGTCGAGCGTTACGGGTACACGTCCGAGTGTCGGCTACACCTGTT
>DATAUL010000323.1:0-7864 GCA_036268255.1 Solirubrobacteraceae bacterium
GATCGCGGCGTCGTTGCCGATCACCTGGCCGGCGACCTGCAGCACCACCTCCGGGAGGACCGGGTTGACCTTGCCGGGCATGATCGAGGAGCCCTTCTGCAGCTCGGGAAGCAGCAGCTCACCGATCCCGGCACGCGGGCCTGAGCCCATCAGCGCCAGGTCGTTGGCGATCTTGGTGAGCGAGACCGCGATCACCTTCAGCGCGCCTGACAGCTCGACGAGCGCGTCGCG
Organism: Solirubrobacteraceae bacterium; assembly: GCA_036268255.1. Lineage (GTDB taxonomy): Bacteria > Actinomycetota > Thermoleophilia > Solirubrobacterales > Solirubrobacteraceae > Palsa-465. The sequence continues at coordinate 232 of DATAUL010000323.1, forward strand.
GTTGCCCTGCGCCTCGAACGGGTCCTCCGGAGCGCGGATCTCCAGACCGGTGGTCTCTGTCAGCCGGGCGCGCACGCGTTCGGCGAAGTGCGCGTGGGTGTTCAGACCGGTGCCGGTCGCGGTGCCGCCGAGCGGGATCTGCGCCACCTGCGGCAGCGCGTTGCGCACCCGCCGGGCGCCGAGGCGCATCTGGGCGGCGTAGCCGGAGAACTCCTGGCCGAGGGTGACGGGAACAGCGTCCATCAGGTGGGTACGGCCCGCCTTGACGATGTCGGCAAACTCCACTGCCTTATGCGCGAACGACGCCTCGAGCTGCTCGAGCGCCGGCACCAGGTCGTTGGTCGCCTGGTCCAGGGCAGCCAGGTGGACGGCGGATGGGAACACGTCGTTGGAGGACTGGCCCATGTTGACGTGATCGTTGGGGTGTGCGCCGTCCCCGGCGAGATTGGCGATCACCTCGTTGGCGTTCATGTTCGTCGACGTGCCCGAGCCGGTCTGAAAAACGTCGATCGGGAACTGGTCGTCGAATTCCCCGTTGGCGACACGATCAGCTGCCGCCGCGATCCGGTCGGACGCGTCCTGATCCAGGAGGCCGAGCTCACCGTTGACGCGCGCCGCCGCGCCCTTGATCTGGGCCAACCAGCGCACCACGCCGACCGGCACGGTCTCGCCGGAGATCGGGAAGTTGCCGATCGCCTTCGTCGTCTCCCCGCCCCACAGCTGCGCTTTCTCCTGCAGGCTCATGGCTTCCTTTCGCGTTCGTGTTCCGCGATGAACGCTAGCGCTCGCACAGGGTTAGCCGCAGAACGCGATCAGCTCGCGGGCGACCGCCACGGGATCGTCATAGGCGATCAGAAAGCCCGTGCGCGGCAGCGTGCGCAGGTGGGCGTCGGGGAGCAGGTCCAGGGCCTCCTGGGCGGCGTCCACCGGATGAGCCAGGTCCTCGTCGGCCCACAGCAGCAGGACCGGCATCTGCATCCGCGGATAGGCATCCAGCAACTGGCTGCGAGCCTCCACCGGCCAGCGGTGCACAAACTTCGCCCACGAGCGAGCGCGGTTGCCGTTTCCGCCGACGTCGGCGAAGGCGTGGCGCATCAGATCGCGGGCCGCGCGGTTGCGCTGGGACGACAACCGCTCACCGACCGACGGGCGGAAGGCGAGCTTGGCGGCGTGGGAGAGAACGCGGTCCAGGCCGGGGACGGCGGCCAGCCGGCAGACCGCCCGCCACGCCGCCCGTTTGGCGACGAACTGGTCGCGGCGGTGCAGACGATTGGGCATCAGAACCAAGCGGGACGGCGCCAGCAGTCCGTCGCTCACCGCCAGCAGCGCAAGCTCGGCCCCGAGGTCATGGCCGGCCACGATGCAGCGGCCACCCCCCACCTCGCGGCAGAAACCCGCGATCACCTCCGCCAGCCAGTCGGGCGAGTACGTGTGGCGGGGGCGATCCTCCGAGTCGCCGTGCAGCGGCAGGTCAGGCAACACGACGCGAAAGCGACTCGATAGCGGCGCCACGATCGGCTCCCATTCGCGATGCGAGAGCCCAAGCGAGTGCAGCAGGACGAGCGCCGGGCCGGTTCCCGTCTCGCGATAGGCCACGCGGGCACCGTCGGGGTGGTGATAGAGCCGCAGGCGCACGCGTAGATCGTCGCAGCCCGCGACGGCAGCCAGGCGCCCCGTTGCCCGAGGACCCCGATCGCAGGACGAGCCGCCCCGCCGTCCACGTTTCTGGACGGATCTCTCAGTTTCGGCTCATCGTCCGCTCGGTCGGGGGGATTCCCCGCGGGAATTTGTGCAATTGCTGCACTTGGTTCTCCATCCTTTGTCAAATGCGTCAGAAACATGCCCATGAGGAAAATCAACGGAAGTCCGCTGGGACTGTCGACGTCGCAGGCAGCCCAAGCACTCGGAGTCTCCCTCGGGACGATCCGGCGCTGGTCGGACATGGGTTACCTGCAGTCCTACCGGACCCCGGGGGGACAGCGTCGCTTCAGCCAGGAGCAGATCGACACGTTCCTGGGTTCGCTGGAGCAGCAGGGAACCGACTCGGTGCTGGAGAGAAAAGCCGGCTAACCCGCCATCGCCGTCGGCAGGGAGCCGATGGTGATGGGGGGTTATATCTCGTCAGCGCCGTGCCGGCGGTCACGCCCCCGCCGAAGCCTCGCGGATCCGACGCTCCATGTTGAGCTCCGTATCGAAGTCGGCCATGTCCGCGTGCCGGTACTCGACGCCCTCGCCGGTCAACAGCCCCGCCAGCACCTCGACGTAGCGCTCGTCCAGCTGCGAACCGGACACCCGGCGCAGCTCCCGCAGCGCCTCGAACGAGCTCATCTGCGTCCGGTAGGTGTCCGAAGCGGTGAGCGTGTCGTAGACCTCGGCGACGGAGATGATCTTCGCGATCTCGGGGATCTCCTCGCCGCCGAGCCCGTTCGGATATCCACGGCCGTCGATCCGCTCGTGATGGGCGAGCACGATCTCGGCCACCGGTCCGTAGATACCGAGGTCGCGCAGCATGTCGGCGCCCAACTCGGGATGGCGCTGGATCGCCACCCAGTCCTCCTCGGTCAGGGTGCGTCCCCGCTCGGCGACGCGATCTGACAGCGCAAAGCGACCGATGTCGTGCAGCAGGCCAGCGGTATGAGCCAGCTCGCACTGCTCGGCCGACATGCCGAGCTCCATGGCGATGTCTCGCGCGAACCGGGCCACGGCCGCCGAGTGCCGCGCCGCCCGCTGGTCGCGGATGTCCAGCGAGCGCATCAACCCGGCGAGGACGCCCCACGACAGGGCGCTGTACTGCTCGGCTCGTTTACGCGATTGCTCCAGCAGATGCGCCATGTACGAGAAGGCGAACACCGCCGCCAGCGCGAAGGCGATGCCGGCGTTTCCGAGCTTGAACGTGACGCCGGCACCCGCCACGGCAACGAGGAGGCTCAGTCCGCCACTGGGCAGGAACTCCACAAAGGTTCCCCAGCCGAACTGCTCTCCCGATGGCCATAACAATCTCCGAGCTCCAGTGAAGAGCACGAAACTCAGGACGTTCGCGACCAGGCCCGCCAGTCCAACGGCGAGGTAGAAGCGCACACTGTCCACCGGCCGACTCGCGATCGAGTGGATGATCACCGCACAGGCCACCGCGGGGACCAGGGCCGGCGGCAGATTGAGATAGATCGTCCTCCACCACGGCGTCCGGTAGCGCACCGTCGCGCACAACTCGGCGATGAGCGCCGCCAAGGCAGCGGAGATCGGTCCGAGGAACGCGGCGGCCAGCACGAACACGATGAACGAGGCGGAGAGGCCGATCCCGTCCTGTTCCCCCATCGCGAGGGCGCCCGCAAGCACCGCTGCAATTCCGAGAATGACGGTGAGCGAACTGACCCGATCTGCGGGGCCAACGGCGATTGCGGCAGCACAAGCACCCGCCGTTATGGCAAGCGACAGGGCTCTGCGCCACGGCGATATCGATGCACCGTCAGTGCGTCGGCGCAACATGATTGTCACGGTAGCGCCATTCCGGCTCTACCTCTAGCGATTAGCGAGTGCTACGCCAAGCCATGTCGCCTCCTCCCGTTAGATGCGACCGGGACCGGGTAGTCAAAGTTCCCCCAGTCGACCCTCCCAGCCTGGTGCGCCGAGTCCTCACGGCTCTACGCGATCCTTCCCGGTGGCTCGACTGCGCTAGAACATGGGGCACCGATGATGTGGGCGGCACTTACCCACAGTACTCCATGCTTTGCACAGTATTTTGGTCAATATTCCGTGCAATTTTAAGACTATGCGGTTCATGACGCAACGCTGGACTGCACCTTTCTGACTAAATGCGCTACTTGAAGACCAGCGAGGCGGCTGCGCTGCTGAACGTGAGCCCGAACACCCTGCGTGCTTGGGAGCGCCGTTTTGACTTTCCGAAGCCCCAGCGATCGCCGGGGAAGCACCGCCTGTTCACCCACGGTGAGATCGCCGCTCTGCGAGACGCGCTGCAGGAGGGACTGTCGATCTCCTCGGCCGTTTCCCGCGCACGCGAGGGCCTGGCCGCTGATGCCAACTCGCTGATCGGAGCGCTTGTCTCCTACGAGCGCGAGCGGGCCGACGCGGCGATCGAGGCCGCGCTTGCCCTGCGGTCGGTCGAGCGTTCCATCGACGAGGTGCTGCTGCCGACCCTCGACGAGATCGCCCGCCGCTACGGAGTCGATTCGGCCGGATGGGCGTTCGCCGCCCACTGGGGCGCTGACTGGCTGCGTCGGGCGCTGCATCTCGCTCCACCCCCGGTCCGGCCCGTCTCGATCCTGATCGGCGATGCCTCGCGCGACGAGCTCGATCGCGACAGCCCGTACATCCGAGCGCTGGAGCTGTTCAGCGCCCGCGCCGGCATCAACGTCCTCAGTCTCTCCGCCCGGGGAATCGCGGGGATCGGTGACGCGGTTGCGATCCAGCGCCCGGACCTCGTCGTGCTGGCCGGCTCGCACCTCGACGACGACACCGTGGCCCGCTGGGCCTATGCGGTGCGCCTCGCCGCCGGGGCGATGCCGATGGCCGTCTACCGCCGCGGGGCCGAGCGAATCCGGGTCCGCACGACCGGCGCACGCAACCTGCCGGCGGGCCCCCGGGCCGCTCAGCTCCGGATCCTGGAGCTGATCGAGGGCGATCAGCGTGCCGCTTCGTTCACCGCGGACGCCGCCGTAGGGCACCGCCGCGCCAGCCTGTAGACGCTCGCGAGAAGACCGGCCAGACCTCGCGCAGACGTTCGCGTGGCTCTAAGATGGGCCAATACTTGCCCAAACGTGGCGTGCACGGACTCGACCAAAGTGCAGGACGGGTTGCGATCCTTGCCAATTGCTGCCGATAAAGCAATAAATCCCCTAATGAACGGCATTCGCACAAACGCCGCTGCGGTGATGTTGGGCATCAGCCCCAACACTCTGCGCAGCTGGGAACGCCGGTACGGCTTCCCCTCACCGCATCGCTCGGCCGGTGGCCATCGGCAGTACTCGCTGACCGAGATCGAGGCGCTTCGGCTGACGCTTGCCGAAACCCACAACGTCTCCTCGGCTATCTCGCTCGCCCGCGAGCGCGGCGAGGGGCCGTCGACGCCACTGCGGCTGTCGGGTGCCTTCGGCGCGTTCGACGAGGATGTCGCCAACCGGCTGCTGGAGGAGAGCCTGGGTCTGCGCTCGGTCGAGCGCACGATCGAGGAGGTGCTCCTGGTCGCGGTGGCCGCGCAGTCCGAGCCGGGCGCCACTACCGCCGAGTACGAGTTCGCCTGGCGCTTCGCCGTCGGCTGGCTGTCGGCGCAACGTCGCCTGGCACCGCCTGCAGCCCGCCGCGAGGGCGTCATGATCTTCGACGCATCAGCCCCCGGCGACCTCGACGCCATCTATGCACAGGCGCTGGAGGTGGTGCTGCGGCGTGGAGGGCTGCGCACGTTGTCGTTCACCCCGGCGATCGAGTTGCCTCGTCTGGGCCGGGCACTCCGGGCGCTGGAGCCACGAGCAGTCGTGCTGACCGGACACCGCGTCTCGCTGGACGCGATCGGGCGACTCGTCTACGCCGTACGCTCGCTCGTTCGCGAGGTCGTCGTCTTCGACTACCGCGGCGCCGTCCCGGACACCGGAGCGAGCACCGTGTTCAGGCTGGGCGAGTCCCCGCTGGGGGCCCGCGACGCGCTGCTGGCACGGCTCGATCCGCCGCCGGCCCGCCCCGCCGCCTCCCCGCTGGGCGATGTCTCGGCGAGCTCGTCGGCTCGCGCCGGCGCGTAGTCACCGCAAGCCGCCGCGCGCTCGTTCCTAGAATCGAGCCGGCCCTTGCCCATGTCCACACGGCACCGTCCCGTCGACCCGCACGCGTCGTTTCCCGAGCTCGAGGAGCAGGTCCTCGCGCGCTGGCGGGAGCGCGACGTGTTCGCCGAGTCCCTGCGCCGCCGCGAGGGCGCCCCGTCATGGGGCTTCTACGAAGGTCCGCCGACCGCCAACGGCAGCCCCGGCACCCATCATGTCCTGAGCCGGGTTTTCAAGGACATCTTCCCCCGTTACCGCACGATGACGGGCCATTACGTGGAACGCAAAGCGGGCTGGGACTGCCACGGCCTGCCGGTCGAGCTCGCCGTCGAGGCCGAGCTGGGCTTTCAGTCCAAGGCCGAGATCGAGCGCTACGGGATCGCTGAGTTCAACGCGCGTTGCCGCGAGAAGGTCCTCAGCCACGTCGAGGAGTGGAACCGGCTGACCGAGCGGATCGGGTTCTGGGTCGACCTTGAGCACCCCTATCGGACACTCGACGCCGAGTACGTGGAGTCGGTCTGGTGGGCGCTGAAGACGATCCACGACCGGGGTCTGCTCTACGAGAAGCTCAAGGTCGTTCCCTATTGCCCGCGCGACGAGACCACGCTGTCCAGCCACGAGCTGGGGCAGCCCGGCGCCTACCGGGACGTCGTGGACCCGTCGGTCTATGTCCGATTTCCCGTCACCCGTCGTCCGGGATCGTCTCCACTGCAGACGGGCGACGAGCTGCTCGTGTGGACGACAACCCCATGGACCTTGGTCTCCAACGCCGCCGTGGCGGTCAAGCCCGACTTGACGTACGTGCGGGCCCGCGCGGCAGATGCCGATCGCGACGCACCGGCGCAGGTGGTGGCGCAGGCGCTTGTGGTGAGGGTGCTGGGCGAGGACGCCGAGGTGCTCGACACGTTCCTCGGTTCCGAGCTGATCGGCACCCACTACGAAGCTCCATTCCCCTACATCCCGGCCGAGGCCTACGGACCCAAGGGCCACACCGTGCTGCCGGCGGATTTCGTGACCGCCGAGGACGGAACCGGCCTCGTGCACACCGCGATCGCCTTCGGCGAGGACGACTTCCGCCTCGGGGAGGTCGAGGGCCTGAACGTCGTGAACCCGGTGCGCCTGGATGGGACCTACGACGAGCGGATCGGTCCCTACGCCGGGCGCAACGTCAAGGCCGCCGATCCGGACCTGATCGAGGACCTGCGCGCACGCGGCCGGCTGCTGCGCGCCGAGGCCTACGAGCACTCCTACCCGCACTGCTGGCGCTGCGGCACGCCCCTGCTGTATTACGCCAAGCCCTCGTGGTACATCGCCACCAGCCAGATCAAAGACGAGCTGCTGGCCTCAAACGAAGCCGTCAACTGGTACCCCGACCATGTCAAGCACGGGCGCTTCGGCAACTGGTTGGAGGGCAATGTCGACTGGGCGCTGTCGCGTGAGCGCTACTGGGGCACCCCGCTACCGGTCTGGCGCTGCGACCACGGCTGCATGCGGGTGATCGGCTCCCTGGCAGAGCTCGAGGAGCTGTCCGGGGTCCAGCTTGAGGATCCGCACCGGCCGTTCGTCGACGAGGTCACGTTCCCGTGTGAGAACTGCGGCGGTGACATGCGCCGCGTGCCCGAGGTGATCGACGTGTGGTTTGACTCGGGCTCGATGCCGTTCGCCCAGTTCCATGCCCCGCACGCCAACCTCGAGCACTTCGAGGAGCGCTTCCCGGCCGACTTCGTGTGCGAGGCGCTGGACCAGACGCGCGGCTGGTTCTACTCACTGCTGGCCGTTTCGACGCTGCTCTACGACCGCTCCTCGTTTCGCAACGTCGTCTGCCTCGGGCTGATCCTCGACGAGCAGGGCCGCAAGATGTCCAA
>DATAUL010000324.1:0-82391 GCA_036268255.1 Solirubrobacteraceae bacterium
GCGGTCCTCCGCGAGGCGCTGCCACACGTGATGGAGGCGGCGTTGCGCCTGCCAGGAGATCGCGACGATATGGGCGGGCTGGCCGTCTTGACGGCGCTCGAGTGTCTTGCCGCGCGCGGGGGTCTTGCGGTAGTGCCATGCTCCCTCGACCAGCAGCCGGCGGGCGTGCCGCGACCCGGTCTTCGTGATCTTCCCTTGGCGGCGGGTCTCGCCGCTACTGCTCTCCGCCGGCACCAGCCCGAGGTAGCTCATCAGCCGCCCCGGCCGGTCAAACCGCTGAAAGTCGCCGATCTCCACCGCGAGACCGGCCGCCGAGAGCGTGTCGATCCCGCGCAGGCACCGCAACCGCGCGACGGTCTGCGCGTACGGCGAGCCCGGGACGAGTTCTGCGATCGTTCGCTCCAGCGTCGTGCGGCGCAGCTCGAGCGTATCGACCGCGCCGAGATAGTCCAGCAGCGTCGCCTGCGCGCCACCACCGAGATCCTGGGCTCGCAGCCACGCACGGTGCGCCACCGTCCACGTACTGAGCGTGTCGTCGTAGAGGATGTCGTGACGCAGCAGCAGCTTGCTCAATCGCTGCCGGGCGCGCATCAAGTCCCCGCGGAGATCCTCTCGGGCGCGGACCAGATCCCGCAGCGCCTCCTCCTCGATAGTCGGGACCCTGACCGGGTGCAGCGCATCGATCATCAACAGTCGCAGCAGCCGCTGCGCGTCTCGCTGATCGGTCTTGACCTTGTCCTGCGCCGGACGCTCGATCTTCCCCGGCGCCGCGACGACGCACCCGATCTCGGCAGCCCGCAGCGCCCTCGCGAGCCCGTACCCAGTCGGACCGGCCTCGTAGGCCGCGCGTGTCGGACCGGGCAGACCAGCGAGGAACTCCACCACCTTCGCGGTCTCGCCCGGCAACCCGCGCGAGCGGATCTCTCCTGTGACAGCGTCCATCGTCACAGCACGCACGCTCCGCGCGTGCACGTCCAGAGCAGCCCAGCTGCGAACCTGTGGCATGGTCGGCCTCCTATGCGGTTGTGGACCGGCCGCGCGGGTCGCATCCGCAGCGGCCAGAACATCCCCCACAAATCGCGTGGGGGACCGGCCACAATTACCAGCCCGGCCGGATGTCAGCCTCCATATGGTCTAAAAGGTCATCTGGCGAACCGGGCGGTCCCTCCTCGGTCGGTAAGGCGGAGGTTCTCTGTCGAACAGCCGGCCTTGCGCGCGGCGAACCCGCACGCAACCCTGCGCGGGTGACGTTCTTCTCCCAACCGCCAAGCCGCCTCGAGCTTCAGGTCAATCGCCACTGGGAAGCGCTGGTGCAGGGCGAGCTGCGACGTCTGGGAGGCGTGTGGGCATCCCGCTCGCGCGTGGGTGAGATCCACGCGTCCTTCGTCGATTCGGAACGTCTCGCGCCGGCGCCCCGGGAGCCGACCGGCGGACTCAGGCGACGGCGTACTGCATAGCCTCCTCACGTAGACTGAGACCATGACCGGCGACCGCCGGATCTGGAGCGAGCGCGCCATCGACAGGCTCGAGAGCCCCGTCGAACAGCATGCCCTCGACCCTGACGTGGTCGTGGAAGTATTCCAAGTGGATCAGCCGCTCCAGCGCGCACCCGACGTGTGCACTCGCGGCCGGGGCGCAGTGCAGCGATAAGGGCCGCCCCGAGGCACCGCAGAGGGCGTCGATACGCTGCAGCTCAGTCGGGCCGCAGCAACGGGTGACATCGGCTTGGACGACGTCGACCGCGTGCGCGGCGAGCAGCCGGGCGGCGCCGTAGCGGCTCCAGTTGTACTCGCCTGAGGCGATCGCCATTCCGGGCGGAGCCTGCCGGCGGACGGCGTACAGGCCCTCCGGATCGTCCTGGGTGACCGGCTCCTCGAGCCAGCTCACGCCGAACTCGGCGTAGCGCTGGGACTGGGCGATCGCCTCTCGCGGAGCGAACGCGCCATTGGCGTCGACCATCAGCTCTGCATCCGTCCCGATCGCCTCGCGGGCGATCGTCAGGCGCCGGGGGTCCTCGGCCGGCCGTCGCCCGACCTTCATCTTCACGCGCCGGATCCCCTGCCCAACCCAGCCTGCGAGCTGCTCGGCCAGCTCGTCGTCGGCGTAGCTCGTGAAGCCTCCGGAACCGTAGATGGGAACGGCATCGCGCACGCCGCCGAGGCTCCGCGACAGGGACAGTCCGAGCAGTCGCGCCCGCAGGTCGTGCAGCGCCAGATCGACCGCAGCGATCGCCATCGCGCCGACCCCGCTCTGACCCGCGTTGCGCACCGCGGCATGCAGGTGGGTCCAGACGCGCTCTGGATCGACCGGCCCGGCGCGCACGATGTCCGCGAGCTGATCGTCGATGACCGCGGCGACCGCGCGCGGGCCGTAGGTGTACCCGAGGCCGTGCTCGCCGCCGCCGTCGATTTCGACGATCACGACCGTCGTCGCGTCCCAGGCGAACGTCGCGTCGCTCTCCGGTCGGTCGGTAGGGACCGAGTAGACGTGGGTGGCGACGCAGTCCACCGTGACATCCCGGCCGGTCATCCGGCCTGAGCGCTGGAGGCCGCACGCAGCTGCACCCGGTGCCCGGCCAGGCGCTCGGCTAGGCGCGACGCAAGCGCCATGATCGTGAGCGCCGGGTTGGCGGAGCCCTGCGTCGGCATCACGCTGCCGTCGCAGACGAACAGGTTCGGCACACCCCACACGCGGTGGTCGGCGTCGATGACCGAGCTCTCGGGGGACCTGCCCATGCGACAGCCGCCGACCAGGTGTGCGTATCGGTCGATCGCGAGCGTGTCCTGGGCGCCCGCCGCCTCCCAGATGCGCTCCAGGACCTTCTTGCCGTAGGCGATGTTCGCGCGGTCGTTGTCGCACTGGCTGTAGGACAGATGGGCGACGGGCATCCCATGACTGTCGGTCTCCTCAGCGAGGGTCACACGGTTCTCGGGCTGAGGCAACAGCTCACACAGCAACCCGAGCGTGGTCCAGTGGGCGTAGTCGCGCATGTACTCGCGCAGCGGATGTCCCCAGTGCCCGTCGGCGAGAACGTGCTCGGCCCAGCCGATCGGCAGCGGGCCGACAGTCTGGATCGAGAACCCGCGAGCGAAGCCACGGGCGAGATCTGTCTCATAGAAGTCCTCGGAGCAGATCTCCGGCGGAGGCGCCTTGTACTGGTGCATAAGCTGCGAGAAGCGCCCCGCCACCTGCGGGGCGCCCTGCACCATTACGTAGCGCCCGACCTGGTCGTCGCCATTGCCGAGGCCCCGGGGGTGGCCGGGGCCGGCGGAGTTGAGCAGCAGCCGGGGGCTCTCGATCGAGTATCCGGCGACGACCACTGTCGCGCCACGCTGGTGACGCTCGACCCCATCATGCATGTAGGTCACTCCGGTGCACCGGCCCCGCTCATCGACCTCGACCCGGACGGCGTGGCTGTCGGCGCGCACCTCGACTCCGTGGGCGATCGCGTCGGGCAGGTGCGTGACGAATGGCGAAGCCTTCGCGTTGACCTTGCACGCCTGGAGGCAGAAACCACGGTAGATGCAGTGAGGCCGATTGCCGAACGCGCCGTTGGTGATCCCCACGGGGCCGACCCGCATCGTGATTCCCGCCTTGCGGGCGCCCTCGCGAGCGACCTCCGCGGCGCCGGAGATCGGATGTGGGGCATGCGGATAGGCATGTGGGTCGCCCCATGGCCAGTCCTGGCCGGCGACCGGCAGCTCGAGCTCAACGCGCTCGTAGTCCGCGCGAAGGTCCTCGTAGGCGATCGGCCAGTCGGCCCCCACCCCGTCCTCGCTGCGCGTGCGGAAGTCCGAAGGATGGAAGCGCGGCGTGTATCCCGCGTAGTGGATCATCGACCCGCCGACCCCATGGCCGCAGTTGTTCTTGCCGAGCTCGACAGGATCAGAGCCACCGATAACCCGGGGCTCGGTCCAGTAGATCTGGTGCTGGCCGGCCTCGTCGGACACCCAGTCGCGGTCGGGATCCCAGAACGGCCCGGACTCGAGGACGACGATTCGCCACCCTCGCCGCGCCAGGCGCTGAGCGAGTGTCGACCCCCCCGCACCGGCGCCGACGATCACCATGTCGACCTCGTCCTCGTCGGCGTAGCTGGCCATCGTCACGAGTCCGGGGATGCCCCGGCGGTGGACATCGAGCAGCCATGCCGAATCGTTCTCCTCGGGCACGGGCGAGCCTTTGATCGGCCCGCCGAGCCCCGGCACCCAGCGACTCATGAGCGCCGTTGCAGATCGCGTACAGGGTCCAGGCCGAACGCCTCCTCAGGCTCGTCAGGGTCGACGCCCGTGGGCCCCATGTTGCGACGCATGTAGCCGCGCGGATACGCCGGTCCGCGAAATCCGATCTCGTTGAAGGCCCAGGGGTGCGAGTAGAACTCCGAGACCGCCCCTCGTGTGACCACGCTCCACGCCCGTTTGACATTCAGATCCTCCCAGTCGAGCTCACCAGAGGCGAAACGGCCGACGAGCTCGTGCTGGGCGTCTGCGTTGAGGCCGGCGAATCCGTCGAGGTGGCGGGCGACCCGCTTCCAGGTCTCGTCATCGGCCGGCATGTCCTCGTAGCGGTAGCCGTCGAGCCTTCCCTCGAAGAGCTTCGCGTCGACCATCCGCAGCACGGGGATCCGCGGCTCAGCGTCCTGAGCGAGGAGGACATCGAGGAACGCGCCGAGCGTGCGCTGCTCGGCCTCGTCGAAGAACCGGCAGTCGGGCGGATGCTCGACACGGTCGACGAGCAGCTGTCTCGTCACTGGATCCCAGTGCTCCCGGTCGGCCATCACGTCGAAATCGGGAAAGCGCCCGTGCATCTGAGGCGTCGTCCCGGCCCGCTGGCGGGGCAGCCCGCTGGGGTCGGGCGGGTCCTCGTTCGCGCGATGATGGGGTAGGTGGTCCGGGGTCTGGAACGAGTGGGCCATGACCTACCCGTCCTCCCGTCGCATCACCGAGGCCATCAGCCCGATTCCACCGATCATCGCCAGCGACCCCGGCGCGAGAGCAGGCGGCCCCATGACGAGGTTGTACGTGGGCTCCGAGAAGCCTCCCGGCTTGCGCGCGATCCCGCGCAGGTGGAAGTAGACGCCGGCCAGGCCGTCGAGCAGGAACACGCCGGACAGCGCCGGGAGCACGGTGCGTGCGGCACGCTCGGAGACGACCCCGGCGATACCGGCCGCGCTGAGCGCGGGCGAGAGCACGACCGGTGTCCACATCCACTTGTTGCCGAACGAGCCGCCGTAGTGGTTGATGTAGATCTCCACGCCCATCGGCAGCGCGCTGGCTGCGGTCGCCGCGCTCAGCAGCTTCTGGGCACGACCCTCGCGCAGATTCGAGATGAGGCTCATCGCGTGAGGAACTCGGCGAGCTTGCCCTTGAGCGACTCCCGCACCATTCGGCCCGAGGCGGGGTCGCGCCCCGCCAGCGCCTTCGCCATCCCGTGGGCCTGCTCGAAGCGGATATGCGGTGGCAACGGCGGAACCTCTGGGTCGGTGACGAACTCCAGCAGCGTGGGACGATCGGCCCCCAGGGCCCGATCCCAAGCCGCACCGACCTCGTCGGGCGACTCGACGCGGATCCCCTCGAGGCCGAGCAGTCGGGCGTAGCCGGCGTAGTCGAAATCCGGGAGCACCTGCGACATCTCGAGCTTGGGGTCGCCGGACATCACCCGCTGCTCCCACGTCACCTGATTGAGATCGTTGTTGTGCAGCACGCACACCACCAGGCGCGGGTCGCTCCAGCGGTGGCGGTACTTGGCGACGTCGATCAGGCTGTTGATGCCGATCATCTGCATCGCTCCGTCGCCGATTGCCGCGATCACCGGCCGGTCGGGGTAGGCGAACTTCGCCGCGACGGCGTAGGGGACCGCCGGGCACATCGACGCCAGCGTGCCCGACAGCGCGCACATCATCCCCTCACGCACTCGCACGTGGCGCGCCCACCAGTTTGTCGCAGACCCCGAATCCGAGGTCAGGATCGCGCGGTCAGGGAGACGCTCGGAGAGCTCGTGAAAGACGCGCTGGGGGTTGAGCGGCTCAGCGCCCTGATGGGCACGATCGTCCAGGATCTCCCACCACCGCGTCACCCCGGACTCGATCTGCTCTCGCCACGCGTGATCGGACTTCTGCAGCAGTCGAGGAATCAGCTCACGCAGCGTCGCGGCGGCGTCTCCGACCAGTGCGACCTCGGTCGGATAGCGCATCCCGATCAGCCGCCCATCGATGTCGATCTGCACGCAGCGGGCCTGTCCGGGCTCGGGCAGCCATTCCGCGTACGGAAAGTTCGTGCCGACCATGAGGAGCGAGTCGCAGCCCTCCATCATGTCGAACGACGGCTTTGTGCCCAGCAGGCCGACCCCGCCGGTCACATAGGGCAGGTCGTCCGGAAGAGCCGCCTTCCCGTTCAGCGCTTTGGCCACGCCCGCGCCGAGCAGATCAGCGACCTGGCGGACCTGATCGGCCGCGCCGATCGCTCCCTGCCCGATGAGCATCGCCACCCGCTCTCCGGCGTTGAGGACCTCCGCGGCGGCGTCCAGCTCGTGCGGCTCGGGCACGGTACGAGGGGGTCGGTAGCCGACGGTCGAGAACACCGCGCCGTGAGCCCGTGGCGGCTCGGAATACTCGAGTTCCTGCACGTCGTTGGGCACGATGATCGCCGTCACCGAGCGCGTGGCGGCGGCGACCCGCATTGCGCGGTCGATCAGCAGGTCGACCTGCGCCGGGACGATGAGCATCTGCACGAACTCACGCGCGACATCCTTGTAGAGCGAGACCAGATCGACCTCCTGCTGATAGTCCGCCCCCAGCGAGGAACGTGCCTGCTGTCCGACGATCGCCACGACCGGCTGGTGATCCAGGCGCGCGTCGTACAGACCGTTGAGCAGATGCACCGCGCCCGGGCCCGAAGTGGACATGCAGACGCCCGTCTCACCGGTGAACTTTGCGTGGGCACACGCCTGGAAGGACGCCAATTCCTCGTGGCGGGTCTGCACGAACTCGAGCTCGTCCCCCACTGCGTGGAAGCCGCCAAGGATCCCGTTGATGCCGTCGCCGGGGTATCCGTACACACGCGGGACTCCCCACGCGATCAGCCGACGCAGTATCTGCTCACCGACGGTATGGCTCATGACACGTCCTTTCGTGGGAGATCGAGGATCGGCGGCCCCGGTGTAGCCGCCCACCGGCTGCAGCGCGACCGCGATCGGCGCGCGCTGGGCTCGTGGTCACGCGCATCTGCCCTCCCGGTACCCCGGGAGCCTGAGCTCACACTCCGATGGCGGGGCGCCGGTTCGCTGACGAACGCGAGCTACGGTCCGCCGAGGACGGGCAGGTCCCGTTCCCCGAGGAGGTCCAAGCGCTGGCCGTCACCGCGGGTGAGCGCGTTGACGGCACGGTTGGTGAGCAGCCAGCGGTCCGAGCCATGGCGCTCCAGAAGGCCGGCCTCACTGAGCCGCTTGAGCGCGAGCGTCACCGTCGGCCGTCTGACGCCAACCAGCATGGCCAGCGTTTCGTGGGTCAGCGGCAGGGTGATCGTAATGCCCTCGGTTCCGACCCTGCCCCACCGTTCTCCGAGCAGCCAGAAGGCGATGGCCAACCGTGCATGCGCGTGTGAGAGATGACTGGCGGCCTGATTGAGCGCCAGTGCCCGCGCCCGCCGAGCGACCCGGCTGATCAGCTCGGCGGTGATAGTCGGCCACCTGGCGATGCGCCCAGCGAAGTCGCGATCGAGCAGCGCCAGTTGAGCGGTACGCGGCACCCGCCATCCCAGGCCGATGGCCAGCGGGGCATATTCGCCGTCGGCGTCCCAGGGCCGGAACAGGTCCCCCGGCCCGAAGATCTCACACGCGACCCGGCTATCGACATGGACCGTACGCATCAAGACTCCGCGGACGACGAAGAGGCCCAGCCAGCCCGGGCCTGCCTGCCGGGAGATCTCATCCGGGGACCACTGTGAACCGTGCGCCTCGACCACCCGAGCGACCGCCAGTTTGCGCGCGAGGGGGAACTCGTCGTCGCTCAATCCGTTGGCGAGGTCGGGATCGGCGTCGAGGAGATGAATCGGGCGGGAGGCCATCACGTCTCCAGAGTTGTGGAAGCCGCAGCGAGATCAAGATAGATGACGATGGGCATCGCCTCTCGCGGCTCCACCTGATGCGCGAGGCCGCGTTCGCACCCAGGATCCCGGGCATACGGTTGTTGTAGCTCGTGCCCGACGGCGCGGCTCGCGCCTGAACCCTTCGAGATCGAGGAGTGCTGAATGCCTCAGAAGCAACCGCAGGTCGTCGTGGTGACCGGATCGTCGGGAGGAGTCGGCCGGGCCATCGCCCATGCTTTCGCCAAGCGCGGGGCTCGGATCGGTCTGATCGCACGCGGCGCCGAGGCGCTCGATCGGGTCGTCGAGGAGGTCGAGTCGCTGGGGGGCCAAGCCGTGGCGGCCCCAGCCGACGTGGCTGACCATGCACAGGTCGAGGCAGCTGCAGCCGTGGTGGAGAAGCGCTTCGGCGACATCGACGTGTGGGTCAATGACGCGATGTCAACCGTCTTCGCTCAATTCGCTCAACTTGAGCCCGAGGAGTTCAAGCGCGCGACGGAGGTGACCTATCTGGGGACGGTGTACGGGACGATGGTCGCGCTGTCACGGATGAAACCGCGTGATCACGGCGTGATCGTGCAGGTGGGCTCAGCGCTCGCGTATCGGGCAATCCCGCTGCAGGCCGCCTACTGCGGGTCGAAGTTCGCCATTCGCGGCTTTACCGACTCCCTCCGGGTCGAGCTCATGCACGACCGCAGCAACGTGCATGTGACGATGGTCCAGTTGCCGGGCGTCAACACGACCCAATTCAACTGGTGTCGCTCCAAGATGCCCGATCATCCGCAGCCGGTCCCACCGATCTATCAGCCCGAGATCCCTGCAGAGGCGGTGTACTGGGCCTCTCAGCATCATCGTCGCGAGGTGTGGGTCGGCGCCAGCGCCGTGTTGGCAATTCTCGGCAACCGGGTCGCACCGAGCATCGCTGACCGCTACCTCGCCCGCACCGGCTTCAAGGGACAGCAGATGCAGGGCAAGCCGGTCAGCCCTGAGCGTCCCGACAATCTGTTCGAGCCGCTCCCCCAGCTCGCGGCCACGCACGGCATCTTTGACGACCAGGCCAAGACCCGCAGCCCCCAGATGTGGATGGCGACCCACCGGCCGGCCGTGTTCGGGGGGCTGCTCGGCCTCGCGGCCGCCGCGGGCGGGGTCGCTCGAGCCGTTCGATGAGCGCCGGGTTGGACGGGAAGACGTTGCTCGGGGGCGCCGTTCCTCATGTCCTGCGTGAGTACGCGCTGCTGGCCGACGGCGAGCGAGGGATCATCGTCGGGCCCCGCGGAGATTTCGCATGGATGTGCTTTCCGCGCTGGGACTCGGACGCGGTCTTCTCGTCGTTGATCGGCGGGGCGGGAGCCTACGCGGTCACCCCGAGAGACCGATATGTGTGGGGTGGCTATTACGAGCCCGGCAGCCTCATCTGGCACAGCCGCTGGGTCACCGGCGATGCGACGATCGAGTGCCGGGAAGCGCTCGCGATGCCGTCGAGCCTCGATCGAGCGGTCATCCTGAGACGAATCACGGCCGTGAGAGGCACCGCACGAGTCACTGTCGTGCTGAGCCCGCGTGCGGAATACGGCGAGGCGCCTCTGCACGGTCTGCGCCTGAGCGACGCCGGAGTGTGGAGTGGGCGCCTGGGCGACAGCCACGTGGCGTGGGCCGGCGGCGCGGCCGCCTCCGACCAGCCTGACGGTCATGGCGGCCGCGTCCTGGTGCTCGAACTCGAGCTGGAGGCCGGCTCTCAGCATGACCTCGTCCTGGTGCTCTCGGACCAGACGGCGACGACGACCCCCGATCCCGACCGCGCGTGGGAGGGCACCGAGGCGCACTGGCGCGAATCCGTGCCTGGCTTCGCCGATACGGTGGCGCCGGCCGCCGCCCGCCACGCCTACACCGTGCTCGCGGGCCTGACGGGCGCGGGTAGCGGGATGGTCGCGGCGGCGACGACGTCACTGCCCGAGCGCGCCCGAGGGGGCCGCAACTACGACTACCGGTACGCGTGGATCCGCGATCAGTGCTACGCCGGAGGAGCCGTCGCCAAGTCCGGACCGCACCCCCTGATGGATGATGCCGTGCGCTTTGTGTCAGCGCGGCTGCTCGAGGATGGGCCGCAGCTCAAGCCGGCGTACACGACTCTGGGTGGCGAGGTGCCCGACCAGCGCCAGCTCGGGCTGCCCGGCTATCCGGGCGGCTCGGACATCATCGGCAACTGGGTCAACAAGCAGTTCCAGCTCGATGCCTTCGGCGAGGCGCTCCTGCTCCTCTCGGCGGCGTCGCGTCACGATCACCTCGACGCCGACGGCTGGCGTGCCGCCGAAACAGCGGTCGCAGCAATCGAGCAGCGCTGGCGGGAAGCCGACAGCGACGCCGGAATCTGGGAAGTCGATCCTGACGCGTGGACCCACAGCCGGCTCATCTGCGCCGCGGGTCTGCGCCAGATCGCGACGAGCGGACCGGGCGGAGAGCAGGGCTCCCGCTGGATCTCGCTGGCCGATCGAATCGTGTCTGACACCGCCGAGCATGCGCTGCATCCTTCTGGTCGCTGGCAACGCTCGCCCGGCGATCCGACGATTGACGCCGCGCTGCTGCTCGCCGGCATCAGGGGTGCGATCGACGCCGGCGATCCGCGCACCCTGGCCACCCTGCACGCTGTCGAATCAGAGCTCACCCAGGACGGTTACTGCTACCGATTCCGTCCCGACGAGCGGCCTCTGGGCGAGGCAGAGGGGGCGTTTCTGCTCTGCGGCTTCTGGATGGCACTCGCCTACGCCCAGCAGGGCGACCGCGAGAGCGCAGCGCGGTGGTTCGAGCGCAACCGCGCGGCCTGCGGTCCACCGGGTCTGTGCTCTGAGGAGTTCGACATCGCCGAGCATCAGATGCGCGGCAATCTGCCGCAGGCATTCGTCCACGCTCTTCTCCTGGAGTGCGCGGTCGTGCAGCACTCCTCCTGGTCCCCTGATTGAAGTGGCCCCTCCGCACGATTCTCCCACTCTCGAGGGCCCGCTCGCGCTGGCGGTCGCCGAGGCGTGCTGGGGCAGCGCCCTCGTCTTCAGCGGTGACCGCGTTCTGCAGCGGGTGGCGCAGGAGCCGGTCGGCCGGCCGGTGATCCGCATCGCACGTGTCCTCGGGATCCGCGAACTCCTGCAGGCTCTCATCACGGCCTGGCGACCGACCCGCCGCACGCTGCGGTTCGCTGCCGCGGTCGACGCTCTGCATGCAGCCACGATGGTCACGGCCGCGTCGGCCCGCGTCGGCCCGCGCAGGCTCAGCGTGGCCAGCGCAGGAGTGGCGAGTCTCTTCGGCGCAGCCGGCCTCCTTGCGAGCCGCCGACCGTAAGCCGGCCCGGTCCTCCTGATCGGCGGTTTGGGCTGACGTCCGGCTCGCCGGAAACGATTGCCGGATGCCGCATCGAGCGCTGACCACTGCCGGGCGCGAGGTTCGTGACGTTCTGCGCGCCGCGACCCCCACCCACCGGCGTCTCCGCGACGCTCTCGTCGCGATCGCGACGGCGACCATCGGAGTCGACTTGATCTGCGCGATCGCAGCGTTCTTGCTTGAGCGTCACACCCATCAGACTGAGATCCACACGTTCGGCAGCGCCGCGTTCTGGACCACCACACAGTTGCTGACGGTCTCCTCTCAGATCATCAATCCGATCTCAATCGGCGGACGGATCCTCGATGTGTTCATGGAGGTCTATGCGATTACGGTGGTCGCGACCCTGGCGGGCGCTTTCGGTAGCTTCCTCCAAAGACGCGGTCGCGAGATCGACGACCGGCGCTGAGAGCCGGATGCGTCAGCGTGTGTGCGGCCGTTGCTGCTGAAAGAAGAACCGGATCATCTCGGCGGAGGCGTCGGGGCCGGCGGGGTCGGTGTAGGAGCCGGCAGGGCTGCCGCCGTACCAGGCGTGGCCGCCGCCGTGGACAATCAACGATTCCGCGACGGTGAGCCCGGCGCGATTGCGGTGCACGGCGCGGGTGTAGCCGTGCCCGGCGTGGCCAGGCGTCGTGATCGGCGCATCGTGGGTCGTGATATCTCCGGCCGCGAGACGTGAGGCCATGACCTTCTGTGCGTTGACTGGCGCCACGATTGTGTCTCGGTCGCCATGGATGACGATCAGCGGAACCGTGCTGCTCGGACCTGGCCTTCCCCCGGTGCGCATCGCGGTGAACGCGGAGCCGACGTCATGCGCGGCGCGGTAGGCGATCCCGGAATGGACCCCGACCGCTGCGTACAGGTCTGGGTACGTCGCAGCCATGACGGCGGCCATGGCGCCACCAGCGGAAAGACCTGCGACATACACGCGCGTTCCGTCCACGGCGAGATCGTCCATGATCTCGCGTGTGATGCCGGCAATGATCGACGGCTCGCCCGTATCAGCCTGCTGGTGAGACGCATCGAACCAATTCCAATAGCCGCCGCTGTTCGCTGCTTTGGACTGTTCTGGATAGGCGACCAGAAAGGTGTGGCGCTCAGCCAGCGCGTTCATCTGCGTGCCGGCCGCAAAGTCCGCTGCGTTTTGCCTGCCGCCGTGCAGCATGACCACCAGTGGCACGGGTTCACCGCCATAGGTGCTTGGAACGTACAGGTCGTAGGTGCGGGTCCCAGCGCTGGCGCTGTGGGTGAGGCGACGGGTCTCGCCGCCCGGCGTGGCAACCGCGCTCGACGCACCACCCGTCAGGCCTGACAGAGGGGGTTGACGGACCCCAACCACGCCCCGGCGTGTGGGTGCAGGCTGCGGAGCGGCCGGCTTGCTCGGGCCGGCGGCACCTCCCAGACCCCGCTGGAGAACCGCAGTGGCCTCGGTCAACCGCCCGCTCCGCGTGAGCCGCAGTGCCTCAGCCATGGTCATGTTCGTATCGGGATTCATCGCAACTTCCTTTTAAGAGGCATCGTCAGCCAGTGCCAGGAGATCAGTCAGTGGCGGCGTGTCTCCCCACTCCGCGGGCGGATTCGCCCGACGCCGGTGGGTGATCACGTGGTGCGCGCAGCAAGCGCGTCCTTCACCGCTTTCGGTGCCCGAAAGGCACCGAGAACCTCGACCCGCGCGATCGTCGCGAGCGCGAGCTCGGGCGAAACGTCATCGGCGATCGTCGCCAGCCCGAGAACCCGCAGCTCCACCATGCCGCCGGACTCCTGGATCTGCTCCAGCGCGCTGCGACTGTAGTGCTCGACGCCGAGAACCAACTCGCGCCGAGCCACGGTTCTCTCAACGGCATCCGACCGGCTGTCGAGCTGCCGCCGGATCGCTGTACGGATGAAATCGGTCCGGTTCGCAAAGAACCCCTCGCTGACGAGCAGGTCGATCTCGCCCAGGTCAACGAGCCCGACGTTGATCGTGATCTTCTCGCTGCGATCAGCATCTGCCAATGATTTAGCCATCCGTCAACCAGCCTAGCACCATCCAGTGGGATGGTGTGTAGCACTCCAGATGTGCGCGGGCACTCTGTCGCAGACGCGAACCGCGGAACGCGCCGCTATCTGATTCCTACGGCGTGAACACGACCTTGATCATTCCGTCCTCCTTCTTCTGGAAGGTCTCGTAGGCCTCGGGAGCCTCCTCGAGCGGGAGGTGGTGGGTGGCGAAGCTCTCGACACCGAGCGGGTCTGAATCGGTGAGCAATGGCAAGATCTCGTCGACCCAGCGCTTGACGTTCGCCTGGCCTTGCCGGATCTGGATCTGCTTGTCGAACAGCTGGAGCGTCGGCAGTGGATCGGCGGCGCCGCCGTAGACGCCGGACAGCGAGATGGTGCCGCCCCGGCGGACGATCTCGATCGCCGAGAGCAGCGCGGCGAGCTTGGAGACACCTGCCTTCTCCATCACCGTCTGCCCGACCTTGTCGGGCAGCAGACCCGCGAGCTTGTGCGCCACGCCCGCGGCGGGTGAGCCGTGCGCTTCCATTCCAACAGCATCGAGGACTGCGTCGGGACCGCGACCGTCGGTCGTCTCCCGGATCGTTCCGGCCAGGTCGTCATGCTCGGTGAGGTCGAGGACCTCGATGCCGAGGGCTCGGACGCGTGCCAGGCGCTCGGGCACGAGGTCAACGCCGATCACCCGCCGGCCCTGATGGCGCGCGATGCGGGCGGCCATGTCGCCGATCGGTCCGAGGCCGAGCACGACGAGGGTGCCGCCATCCGGCACCTCTGCGTAGGCGACGCCCTGCCAGGCCGTCGGCAGCACGTCCGAGAGGAACACGAACCGGTCGTCCGGCGGACCGTGCGGGACCTTGATCGGCAGGAAGTTCCCGAACGGGACGCGCAGCAGTTCGGCCTGCCCCCCCGGGATCTGCCCGTACAGCTTGGTGTAGCCGAACAATGACGCGCCGGTTCCGTATTCGTGGACCTGCGTGGTTTCGCATTGCGAGTGGAGCCCGTGACCGCACATCCAGCAATCCCCGCAGGAGACGTTGAATGGGATCACGACTCGGTCGCCGACGCCGAGCTCGGTGACCCCGGGGCCGATCTCCTCGACGATTCCCATCGGTTCGTGCCCGAGCACGTCTCCGGCATCCAGATACGGCGCGAGCACGGTATAGAGATGCAGGTCGGAGCCGCACAGGCCGGTGCTCGTGATGCGGACGATGATGTCGTCGGGCTGCTGGATGGTCGGGTCAGGGACGGTGTCGACGCGGACGTCGCTGACGCCCCGCCAGGTAAGAGCTCTCATGCTCCATCGCTACCCCTGGGTGCCAGGGCGCAAAGAGGGATGATGATCGGGTCGAGCGGACGGTTTCTGCTTGGGACGCACCGTCCGTGGGCAGAGCATGTCCTCGATGGGCTCCTCTGACCGCGCAGTCTCAACGGCGATCCTCGATATCGATGGGACGCTGGTTGATACGAACTATCAGCACACGATCTCGTGGGCGAGAGCGTTCGCGCGATACGACATCGTGGTGCCGCTGTGGCGGATCCACCGGCACATCGGCATGGGCGGTGACCAGGTTGTGCAGGCGCTCTGCGGCGAGGAAACCGAAGAGCAGCTCGGAGATGAGATCCGCGATGCCGAGGGCGAGCTCTACATGGAGCTGATCGACGAGGTCCGCCCGATGGAGGGCGCGCGCGAGTTGATCCTCGCGCTGCGCGAGCGGGGCCATCGCGTGGTGCTGGCGAGCTCTGCCAAGGACAAAGAGGTGGACCGGTACCTCGACATGCTCGACGCGCGGGAGATCGCGGATGGCTGGACGACCTCGGCCGACGTGGAGCGGACCAAGCCGGCGCCGGATCTCGTGCACGCGGCGCTTGAGCTCGTCGACGGCGGACCTTCGTCCGCGGTGATGGTCGGTGATACGCCCTGGGATGTGAAGTCTGCGGGCGAGGCGGGCGTGGAGACGATCGCGGTGATCACCGGTGGCTTCTCCGAGCAGGAGTTGTCGGAGGCGGGCGCGATTGCCGTGTTCGAGTCGGTCGCCGACCTCTGCGAGCGGATCGACACGACCAGATTGAGCGGAGGAGGGTCGCGATGACGGCGTTCGGGTACACGATGATGACCGAGCAGTCCCGGCCCGACCAGCTCGTGCGTGATCTCGTCGCGGCCGAAGCGGTGGGGTTCGAGTTCTCGGTCTGCTCAGACCACTACCAGCCGTGGCTCGCCGAGCAGGGGCACGCGGGCTACGCATGGTCGATCCTCGGTGCCGCCGCCCACGCGACAGAACGGATCGGTCTGATGACGTACGTCACCTGCCCGACGATCCGCTACCACCCCGCGATCGTCGCTCAGAAGGCGGCGACGTTGGGGATCCTCTCCGACAACCGCTTCCGGCTTGGACTCGGTGCCGGTGAGAATCTCAACGAGCACGTGGTCGGCGAGCGCTGGCCCGCCGTCGGTGTCCGCCACGAGATGCTCAGCGAGGCGGTGCAGATCATCGGGTCGCTGCTGGACGGCGACTCGAGCGTCAACTTGCGCGGTGAGCACTTCTCGGTCGAGCAGGCAAAGCTGTGGGACCTGCCCAGCGAGCGGGTTCCGATCGGCATCGCGGTCTCGGGGAAACAGTCATGCCGGCTGGCGGGACGCCACGGCGATCTGATGGTCGCCGTGGAGCCGCGCAGCGATCTCGGCGAGATGTTCGATGCGGCGGGAGGCGAGGGCAAGCCCCGTGTCGGACAGCTCGCCCTCAGCTACGACGCGGATCGCGAGACCGCGGTGCAACGCGCTCACGAGCAGTTCCGCTGGTTCGGCCTCGGCTGGAAGGTGAACGCGGACCTTCCCAACCCAGAGTCGTTCGAAGCCGCGACTGCGTTCGTCGCTCCCGAGCAAGTGGGTGACGCGATCAGCTGCGGCCCAGATCTCGAGGAACACGTCGAGGCGGTCCGCCCGTTCATCGATGCCGGCTTCACCGAGATCGCGCTGGTGCAGATCGGCGGCGAGCACCAGGCGCCGTTCCTGCGCTGGGCGCAGGACGAACTGCTGCCGGCGCTTCGAGCGCTGTGATGTCTCGAGCATCCGCGTGTCGGTGGCGCTCTGAAGTTGAGATGGGTCGTTGAGCGCGATGTTCAGCCGCCGTCCGAGCGCTCTCCTCCTCTCGGGCCTTGCGATCGTGGCGGCGGTCGTCGCGGTGATCGTGATCGGCGCAGTGAGCGGCGTCTCGTTGACCCGCGTGTTCGCGCATTTCCGACCGGGATGGATCGTCGTGGTCGCGATCGCGGCGGCGGCGGGCTTCGTTCCGTACATCTTGGCCTACCGGCAGATGACGGTGGTGGCCGGGCTCAAGCCGCCAAAGTTGCCGGTGATCATCACGATCGTCCTTTCCGGGTTCGGTCCGTTCGTGGTCGGTGGCGGCTTCCGACTGGACGAGGCGGCTCTGACCAAGGTGTACGGCGACCGGCAGACCGCCCGAGTCCAGGTCGCTGGTCTGATCGCTCTGGAGTGGGCGGTGCTCGCACCATTTGCGTGCCTGAGCGCGATCGTGCTCCTGATCGGCGGTAGCCACGTGATGGGATCGCTTCTGTGGCCGTGGGCGCTCTGTGTCCCTGCCGGATTCGCCTTTGGGCTCTGGCTGACGGTTCCCGAGCGCAGCCTCTCCTGGCTGCGCCGGTTTGGTCCCGTCGCCGCGGCGCTCGACGGTGTCGGGATGCTCCATCAGCTCATTCGCTCCCCCGTCAGAACCTCTCCTGCCTGGCTGAGCATGACGCTGTACTGGGCGGCCGAGATCGTTGCTCTGTACGCAGCGTTGCGGATGTTCGGTCTCCATCTCAGCATCGCTCGGATCGTGCTCGCCTACGGAACCGGCTACGTGGTCACGCGACGTTCGCTGCCGCTGGCGGGTGCCGCGATCACCGAGGTGTTGCTGACGTTCGCGCTGCACTGGGTCGGTGCCCCACTTGGCCCGGCGCTCGCCGCGGTTGTGACCTACCGGCTGTTCAATCTGATCCTGGTCTCGGGACCGTCGTTGCTGGCCAGAGGGTTGCTGCAGCCCTCGCTGGCGAGCTGACGCTAGGAGTTCGCTCCGCTTCGCCGGGCGGTTGTCGACGCTCGGTGAGACGCCGGATCTTTACCTCGGTGCCGCAACCGTCCATCGAGCACCACCGCCGGCTGTGATTGCGGCTGGGATCGACGCGGAGACTGTGGGTCTCCGCGAGGCCGGCCCGGCCGCGATGCCGGACGCGGTCAAGCCAGATGGTGACGTCCGCTTCGGGTGCTCACCCAATGGTCACAAGCACGACGGCCACGGCTGCAGCCGCCAATCCAAGTGACTGTGGAACCGTCGTCTTCTCCGTGAGGATGAAGCGGGCCAGCAGAACCGTGATCGCGGGGTACATCGCACTCAAGACCGCGACGATCGCTAGGTCGCCGCGTCCGGTCGCGGCGAGGAACAGGAGGTTCGCGACGGCGCTGATGACCCCGGTTGCGAAGATCAGGCCGCCCAGCTGCAATGAGAGGTCGTTGAGTCGCGCCTCATGGCGGTGGGCGAAGGGGAGCACCGAGAGCAGTGCGACGGCTTGACCGGGGATCAGGGGCCAAGCGCCGGAGCGGGTTCCGGCGCGGTCAAGCGCGATGAACAGCACCGCAAAGCCGGCGCCTGAAAGCAGTCCGTAGCCGGCGCCCGAGCTCGTGGCGCTCTTGTCGGCTGTGTCGGCCTGCCAGGAGACCAGCGCGATGGCCGGGATTGAGACCACGATCCCGACCGCGGCGAGCACCGAGAGCGGCTGTCCGAGGGTCAGGCCGAAGAGCACGGGAAGCACTGCGGTGAGCACCGCCGAGAGCGTGGCGACGATCGCCATCCTGCCCTTGGTCATGCCGTGGTAGAGCGACAGCGAGCCAATCGTGCTACCCAGTCCGCTCAGCGCGCCGAACCCAAGGGCGGCCGGGCGAGGCCCGACCCCAGGGAGAACGAGGACACCGACTCCGGCCGTCAGCAGGCCGAGAGCTTGCAAGACAGCGGTCACCGGGCCGGCCGATAGACGACGGCTGGCGACACCAGCGCTGAAGTCGGTGACTCCGAAGGCGAGCGCCGCGCAGAGCGCGAGCACGATGGCCACTCGCTCACCCCGCCTCGTCCGTAGTCGAGGCCACGGAGGCGTCAACCGGGCACGCCTCGCCACAGGCGCTCCAGTCACAGAGCCGGCACAACGTGTCGGCGTCTCCGCGGGAGCGCCCTCGATGCGACAGCGCCTTCCGGATCAGTCCCGTCAACACCTCGCGCTCATGCGCGGCGAGGGGCGCGAGGAGATCCTCCAGTGCTCGCGAGCGTGCGGCGAGTCCTCGGGCCAACACTCGCCGCCCCGCGGCCGTGATCGTGACGTCGACTTCGCGTCGCCCGGGCTGCCGCGTTCGCACGATCAGCTCAGAAGTCTGCAGACGGTCTAGCAGCCGGACGGTCCCTGACTGTGTGATTCCGAGCCTGTGGAAGAGCCAGTCAACGCTGCACGATGGGTGACTGTCAACGAGGACGAGCGCGGCCAAGCCACGCTCCGGAAGCTCGACGGCATCGGCGGTGGCCTGCTGCGCGGCGTCGGCGCCCAGGGCAATCCAGGCGGACAGCCCGTTGAGACTTGAATTCATGACTCAGTCATATCAAATGCTCGGCGGGCGCGCCGTCCGGGATGCCAGGCGCTGCCTCAGCGTTGGGGAGCTCGCCGCGTCTCGTCGAGAACGAAGCCGTAGAGAAGATGGTCGGCCGCGAGAGCGAGCCGCTCGGACACCTTCGCGCCTTCGGCGTGCGGAAGCCCGAGCAGCGGGGCCGCCGCCTCGAAGCCGCTCCAGATCAGGAGCCCGTAGGCCGGCCCGGTCCACGACTTGCCGCGCCAGGGCGCCGGCAGCGCCGCGAAGCCCGTCGCCCCGACCGCGCCGAACGCCCAGTGACCGAGCTCGACGCCGGCACGTCGGCGACCCGAGGCCTCACCGGCAAGCTGCTGTGGCGGAGCCTGAGACACGAGACCCAGGGAGACGGTCACCACTCGCACGCCGGTCATCGCCATCGAGGCGATGGCCCCCCGCAGGGCAGCATGAGCAACATCTCGGGAGCGAGACCCCTGGTTGTGGGCAAGGTGCAGCGACCGTGCGCCTGCTGCGAACGCGCTCATGGTGCCAGTCCATCAAGGGTCTTCACCAGCTGCTTCTCCGTGTCATTGCCGAGCTTCTCGAAGACCACCTTCCCGAGCGGCGCCGCCAGCTTCGCGACGCCGGCGAACTGCAGCTCATTGCCGACCGGTCCGCCCCCGTTGCGCACGCACCGCTCAGTCCCAGGGCCCCAGTCCTCGGCGTGAGCAAAGTCAGCGAGGTAAGGGATCACTGCGGCGGCGGCGTGACCGTGAAGGTGCGCGATACGGTCGTCATGACGACTTGGCGAGCTGACGCTCGGTCGCCTTGATCACTCCCGCGCGGTCCTTATGCGCGGTCTCGTATGACCGCGCGGCCTTGATCTGCTCGTCGGTGCAGGTCGGCAATGCGTTCTGGATCTCGTCGACGGTGAGCTCGTCATAGCCCGGCCACGGCTCATCGCCACGGAGGGACTCGATCCGGCTGGGCACCGTCACTCGCCCCTCGTGACGGCGCTCTCGAATGGCGTCAGCGGCTCCGGTCCGGCCCACGTCATAGGACGGGTCGTCCTTGAGCTCGGCACGGACCACGGCCGCCGTCAGCGGCGGGATCTCCCGCATGATCACCGCGAGCATCTGCTCCTCATCTCGCCGGATGGTTCGAGCCAACTGTGCGGTCTCCTCATCGCCGAGCAATGAGGCCAGCTGCTCGATCGCGGTGTAGGTGGCGATCTCAAGCGCCTCGGTCGCGGCCGCGTCCTTGGCGTTCTTCAGCACTTTCTCCTCGCCACCGGATCCGCGCATCAGATCCAGCGGGGTCTTGGCGAGCGCCAGCGTTTGGCCGACCATCTCCTCCGCGAGACCAACGAGCAGTCCGACCGGATCGTGACTACCGGCGAGCTCGCTGATCCGGCTGGACAGCCGCCGCGAGTGATCCCGAGTCTCCTCCAGGTGCTTCTCAAGGCTCGATCGATAGGAGCCGGCAGGGGTCATGGCGATCTGCGACTGCAGGACACGAACGAGCGCGTCCTCGCTGGCCTTCGCCTCCCCGAGATATTGAGCGATCTTCTGGG
Source organism: Solirubrobacteraceae bacterium (assembly GCA_036268255.1). Taxonomy (GTDB): domain Bacteria; phylum Actinomycetota; class Thermoleophilia; order Solirubrobacterales; family Solirubrobacteraceae; genus Palsa-465. The sequence goes on from DATAUL010000324.1 coordinate 20,621, forward strand.
ATGCATTCATGTGAGAGATCCAAACGCCGAAGGAACAATTTGGTGGCCGCCACGGAAATGCCGGCCCGGACCGGCCACCAGGTTCTGACTACCCTCGCCCGGCGCCGCAACCCAAGCCGCCCCGCGGAGTGGTCGCCCACCCCCAGATTAGGACCGGTCTGGGGCTTGTCGGAACGCCCGATCAGGGATATCCTCCTAAGTCGGACCTAGTCCAGATTATGCTGCCACGGCCGACACCCCATGACATCCTCACGGTGCGTGCGGAGCGGGAGAGAGTCCGCCTCTGTCCCGGCCCGGTACTCGACGAGCGGGCGCTGAGCCAGCTCGAGAACGAGGCTCGCTCGCTGATCGACCGAGGCTTCACGCAGGTGACAGTTGAACTGCGCAAGGTCGAGACCGTCGAGTGGACCACCGCCGCAACGCTCGCCGCAATCGCTCGGTTCGCCCGCCACCGCGGCGCCCGCCTTACCGTGGTCGCGGGCAGCTCACCGGCTGTGCGAGAACTCATCGGTGCCGGGCTGATGCAGGATCTCACGCTGGACACCCCAGCGCCGAGAGCCTTCTTCGACTGGTCACGCTGAAGGTCGGCGCGCAGGGCGCATCGCCGCGAGGATGTCGCAGTGGTGGTCAGCGGCACACTAGTTCCGTGTTGGGAGGTAGGGCTCACGGTCGGCGGGTTGGCCGGCCTGGATCTGTCGGCCGCGTTCGAGCTCGGCGTTGAGTTCGGCGCCGAACAGGATCACGACGTTGGTGATCCAGAGCCAGACCAGGAAGATCACCACGCTGGCAAGTGCGCCGTAGGTCTTGTTGTAGGAGCTGAAGTTCGCCACATAGAACGCAAATGCCGCGGAGGCGATGATCCAGACGATGACGGCGAGGATGCTTCCAGGACTGACCCAGCGGATGCTCGGCTGGCGGACGCTGGGCCCCGCGTAGTAGAGGATCGCGAGGATCACGCTGACCAGGAGCAGCATGATCGGCCACTTCGCGATGTCGAACACCGTCACGGCCGTGTGCCCGAGCCCCAGGACGTTGGCCACCTGCGTGGCCAGGCTGCCGGTGAGTACGACCGCCAGCGCGCTGATGGTGAGCAGGATCACGGTGACGAGGGTGACTCCGAGACGGAGCGGGATCGTCTTCCAGATGGGACGTCCTTCTTCAACGTCCCAGACGACGTTGGAGGCGCGCATGAATGCCGCGATATAGCCCGATGCCGACCACAGGGAGCCGAGGAGACCGGCGATGAAGAGCACACCGGCTGTGCCTTTGCCTGACTGCACGTTGTGGATGGCACTGGTAAAGATCTGCTTGGCCGGTCCGGGCGCAACCTTGCTGAGATTGTCGATGAGCGGCTGGGTGGCGGAGTGTCCGATCAGTCCGAGCACGGAGACCAGGACGATGATCATCGGGAAGATCGCCAGCACGCCGTAATAGGTCAGAGCCGCCGCCAGATCGGTGAGGTTGTCGGCCTTGAACTCGCGCAGGGTGCGCTTGATGACGCCCGGCAGCGCCGCCCGTGGAAGATCGGTCGGCTGATCGGGTGCGCCACGACCTCCGGCAGCCGTCGCGGTTACCGCGTGGTGTGTTCCGGTCGCGGATTCACTCATCGGCCGAGGCCGGGGGTCGCCGCCGACAGTCGCCGATAGCCGACCGTTGCGCCGGCTGCGAGGAGGGATATCGCGACGAACCTGCGGGCGAGATGACGTTCGGGAGGCGGCGGCTGGCGGACCGCGCGCACGATCTGAGTGGTCGCGACCGCGGCGGCGCTCAACTGGCGGCGGGTCTTGCGATCGCTGACCGCCTTCTTGGCTCCCTTGCCGCGGGCTCGCCTGGTGCCACTGCGCAGGTTGGAAAATGCGCGGTCGAACTGGTCCTGCACCGCGTCGTCGTCAAGCAATCGCTTGGCGTACGGCGCCAGCCGGGACAGTTGCTCTGAGGCGGGCATCAATTCTCCTTGGATTCGGGTCGTTCCTCGCCAGGCCACTCACCGGTGAGGCGCGCGAAGCCGCGGCGAGCGCCATGGTCGGCCAGACCCCGCAGAACGCGGAAGATCGCTCCCTCCACGAGCAGCGCGCTCGCCAGCTTGCCCAGCGCGACCTGTCGGTGCTTGGGCTGCGGCGCGTCTTCGTCGTCGATCACGCTCCAGAGCAGCTCAAACGCCTTTTTGCCGACGATGCCGGCCAGCAGACCGACGATGATCCCGACTGGTTTGAAGACCAGATTCATCGGACGCGCCTGCGTCCGATGACCATGCCCAGCACCAGAGCGCTCGCGGGGATCAGCATCGCCCGGTTCTCCTGCACCAGACGTGAGATCCGGCGGCCGGCCTCACCAGCGGAGGCGGGCGCGGCCTCCTGGGCGGCGGTGACGGCGTCCTGTTTCTTGCCCAACACGGCGTGTCGGGCCTCGGCGGCTTTGTCGCTCACAGTCGTCCGGGCGTTGGTGGCGGCGCGTTTGGCTTGACTCTTGACGTCGGTCTTGGCGGCGAGCGCCTCGACGGTGTCGCCGAGCTCGGCGCGTGTCTGTTCGATCTCCGCCCGCACATCTTCGGTCGTGCGGTTCTCCTGCGCGTGGTTCATCACTTCGCCTGCTTGGCCCTGGCCTTCGTCCATTGCACGTCCTCCTTCATGCTCTCGGTGGCTTGCTGCGGCACTGGGGGCGTGGCCTGCTGAACCTTCGTCTTTCCCATCAGTGCCAAGACACCCGCGACCACTCCGTAGGCGGCGGCGACGATCAGCGCGGCCAGCCATCCGGTCATCGCGGTGGCGAGCACCAAGATGACGGCAGCTGTCACTGCGCCCAGTGCGTAGAAGCCGACGGCTCCGGCGCCGCCGAACATCCCAACGCCGATCCCGGCGCGCTTGCCCTTCTGCGTCAGCTCGAGCTTGGCGAGTTCGAGCTCCTGACGCACCAGTGTCGAGGTCTGCTCAGAGAGCTCCCTGAGCAGCTCTCCAACCGGTCGATCCGCTTCAGCCATCCGCTACCTCTTTCCCTGTTCTCAAGAATCGATGGGCGATCCGGAGGAACTGCCCGTGGGTTCCTATGCCCGCGACGCACCTGCCTATCCACTGAAAGTGGTGACTCGGTTGTGAACCGTTGAAACGGCGGCGGTCACGGGCATGAATAGGCCCACGAATGGACCGGGACGCTCATCAAAACAGAACAGTGTGTTTCAGTTAGCGCCCTATCCAGATCGCGATTAGTAAGATAGCCGCGGCTGATCCGCCGTACACACTAATCATGTCTGGTTCTCAAGTGCGGGGTTGAAATGAGTCAATCTGTTCCATTTAGAGTTGCGTCAGCTGACGCAAAGCGGGTCGGAGAACAGGCTCCGGCGCGTCGTCAGCGCAGTGACGCAACCCTGAACCGCGCAAAGATCCTCGACGCGGCCCGACGACTGCTCGCCGAGAATGGCGACGCGAGCATGCGAGCGATCGCCGACGCTGCGGGCCTGGGGCGCGGCACAGTACACCGTCATTTCGCCACCCGCGAGGAGCTCATGGACGCCGTACGCCAACAGGCGCGCGACGATGCCGACTCCGATGAAGAGGACTACCTGCGACCACCAGGAGAGCTGGCCAACGTCAGCACCACGCCGCTCTCGGTCGCGGATGTTCTAAACAAGGTCCCCCCGTTCCAACTTGGAGAACAGATCATCGCGGAGGCACAGCGCCTCCCGGGCGTGTCCTCCGCGGCGCTGTACGTGATCGATCTCGACGGGGCCAGCATGCAGCGTCTCGCAGGCGTGGCGACCTTCCCGGCTCAGGTCACTGCACCACTGGCCGTCGGCCCTGAGGTCCCGCGCGAAGGGGTGGCGGCTGTCCGAGCCGTGTTCGAGGAGCTGCTGCCGGGCGCGACGGTAGCCCCTCTGCAACTGCGAGGGCGGGCGATCGGAGTTCTCCTCGCGGTCGGCACTGTCACTGACGAGCTGCGTGACCTCGCCTCAGAAGCCGCCGTCGCCCTGGCGCTTGCGCCCTCGTACACCGATTACATCGACACCGTTCGCCGCACCCGCGCGACCAGCCCGGCCGCCGAGATCCAGCAGAACCTCCTGCCCCCCCGAATCGCACGAGTCGGCGGAGCCACACTCGCTGGCAACGTTCTGCCCGGCTACGAGATCGGCGGAGACTGGTTCGACTACACAGAAAATCCCCAAGGAACCTGGATCGGGATCGCGGATTCCGAGGGAACCGGAGCCGCCGCCGCCGGAATCGGGGCCGTCACCCTGGGAGCCTTCAGGTCCGTCCGGCGCGAATCAGAGGACCCTGCAGAGAGTCTGCTCGCGATGCACCGCGTGCTTCGAGAGCTCGCGGGCGCAGGCGCCACCTCCACCGCGACCGTCGGCCTCTGGAACGCGCCCGCGTCCACCTTCCGCTGGGTCACCGCCGGGGACGAGCCTCCTCTGCGGATCACGGCGGACGGCCAAATCCGGCCCCTCGAGGGCCAGTTGCACCCCGAACTGGGGGCTGAGAATTTCCCCGACACGGTCACCTGCAATACGGCCCGGGTCGACAAGACGGAGCGTCTGCTCCTGCTCTCCGACAGCTTCACCGATCCCGATCACGGCCTCGGGCTACCCGCCGTGGCTCGCGCGGTCGCGAAAGCCGACAACAACGCCGCGCCCGCAACCCTCCGAGCGATCGAGGACGCCCTGCGCGAAGCCCATCCCGACGCACTTGATGACGACTCGACGATCATCGTCCTCGCGCCCAGCGGCATGCTCGGACCAACGAGCTAGCACTTCAGGCGCGCGGCACATCGCGGTTTTCACGACGGTCTGACCGCGAGCACGAGTGGATAATCGAGCCCGCGTCTTGACCGGCTTCGGGGTCGCGCGCCTCCCGGGTGTCGCAGGGTTCAGGGTGACGGTGGCGCGCCGATAGAGGCGGCGAGCAGCACGGCTGCTCCGCAGAGCAGCGTGGCAGTGAGTCCGATCTGGGCGCTGATGACACCGCCGGCGAGTGGGGAGAACAGCAGGCCGGTGGCGTTGGCGCCGGCCACGAGCGCGACGGCCGAGGCAGGCCGGTCGGCGTGGAGCCGAGTCATCGACAGGACGGTAGCGGCGACCGCGACGTTGTAGGAGACCCCAAACGCGAAGGCTGAGATCATGACCGCCGGGAGGCTCGACGCCCGGGTGGCCAGTAGCGCGGTTGCTGAGGCTTCGATGCAGGCGCAGAGCATGAAGGTCCGCTTCGCGCCGATCCTGCCGATCGTGTCGGCGGCACCGATGCCGAGGATGCTTCCGATCCCGGCCAGACCGAGTAGGACACGGCCGGAGGTCACGTCCAACCCAGCAGCTCGAGCGTGTTGGACAGCGAAGGTCCAGTAGGCGCCGCTGCCAAGCCCGATGAGCAGCGCGCCGGCCGTGATTCGCCAGGCGACGGGACGCAGCTCGCGCAACGCCAAGCGCGATCGCTCAGAGCCAGAGGTGGCGCACCCTCGGGCGGGCAGGACGCGCGCGGCGTAGATGGTCGATGCCAGGGTGCAGGCAGCAAACCCAAAGTAGGCGACTCGCCAAGAGCTGGCGGCGATGATCGCGATCGGCGCAGCAACCGCGACACCCCACCCCGTCCCGCAGTTGACCGAGGCCAGCGCACGGTCGCGAATCTGCTCTGGCAGCTCACGCAGCGCTTCGGCGAACGGCGGGTAGACCAGCCCGGCACTCGCGCCCGCGATCCCGACACCGGCAGCGAGCGCGAGCGAGTCGCGAGACACAGCGATCACGATCGTGCCGCCCACTCCAAGCAGGCCACCGATGATCACGGTCGCCCGAGGCCCACGACGTCTGACGCAAGGATCGACCATGGCAGCCGCGACGATGTAGGTGAGGTAGGCCAGGGTGCCGATCGCGCCCAGCTCCGTTTCGCCCAGGACCAGGCTGTGCTTGATATCGGGCAGCAGCAGTCCATAGCCGTAACGGGCCATGCCGAAAGCGGTCGCAACCGACGCCGACCCGGCGACCGCCAGCGATATCCCTGCACGCCGCGCGGAGGCAGCCCTCACGGCCTGGGTGGTCACGCTCGCTGCTGCGGGCGGGGCGACCCGGCGGCCATGGTGTGCTCCAACGGACAGCCCGGTCCCGAGCTACAGGTGTCTCGATCGCATAGGCGACACGTGCGGGTGGCGCCGGCACGATCGTCGGCCAAACGCGCGACGACGGTGCCGAGCACACGCTCCAGGTCGGCCTGCTCTTCCGAGGACAGCCCCGCGAGCATGTCGACCAGGACGTCAGACCGAGCCGCCAGGATCTCGTCGACCAGGCCACGGCCACGCCCGGTGAGCACGAGCGCCACGGTCCGACGGTCTCGCCCGGGCTGTCGCTGCACCCACCCACGGTCCACGCATCGATCGATCAGACGCACAGTCGCCGGCTGAGAGCGACCCACCACGGAGGCCAGTTCGTTGACCGACGTCCGCGGCCAGGCCTGCAGGTGCACCAAGGCACCGGCCTCAGTCTCGTCAATCACAGCCGGCGAAGACGGCGAGTGAGCCACGCCATCGCGAAGACGGTCGACCGCAGACAGCGAAACGACACCCAGCAGTTGAGCCACCCGGGACGACACCCCACCATTATATGTGCGACGCATCTAATGCGCCACGCATAAGAGAGAGTGCCCGCCGCCAGGCTTCCCATGCCAAGCTTCGCCCACCGATGACCTCGGCTCCTCAGCCCGCCGCGGGCGGCCCGGAGATACGGCTTGCCACCTACGGCACCCTGGCACCAGGGCGCCAGAACCACCACCAGCTCGACGGCTTGCCCGGACGCTGGCTCACCGGCCACGTACACGGCACACTGAACCAAGCCGGCTGGGGCGCGAAACTTGGATACCCCGGATTGACCCTCGACCCCGGGGGCTCGCCGGTCGAGGTGTACGTCTTCGAATCCTCAGCACTGCCCCGCCACTGGGACCGACTGGACGCTTTCGAGGGCCCCGGCTACGTGCGCATCGCAGCCGAGGTGTCCACAGCCGAGGGCGATCTCCCGGCCTCGATCTACGTTCTGGCACAGCCGACCACCGGGCGTCACCCGGCGTAGCGCGCACCCCGAGGACTCCTTGGCACGAACCGGCTCCTGTTCCGGGAGTCGCGGCGCGTGCCAGGATTGGCTGTGTGGACGATCATCGGAGCGTGCGCGTGGTCGACGAGCGCTGCCGCCTGGACAACGATGCTCTGCGCGAGCTCGACAGCCGGCTGGCTGGCTATCGAGAGCCCGCCGATCTCGGGTCAGGATGGGATCGAGGCGTACCGTGCGACTGGCTGGACGACCTCTTGAAGGACTGGCGTGTCTTTGATGCCGGCGCGTTTCAGCTCCGGCTCGACGCCCTGCGCCAGCAGCGCGTCGAGGTCGCGGGTCAGGCGCTGCACGTGGTGCACGTGGAAGGCCGCGGTCCCAGCCCGCTGCCCTTACTGCTCACCCATGGGTGGCCCGGCTCATTCCTGGAGTACCTGCCAGTCCTTGGACTCCTCTCCGACCCAGGCGCGCACGGCGCAGATCCGGCCGACGCGTTCACGCTGATCGTCCCGTCGCTTCCCGGCTACGCGTTCAGCGAACCGCCGCCGCCCACCGGAATGACCGGACGCCAGGTCGCGCGGCTCTGGCATGAGCTCATGACCGCAGGCCTCGGATATCACCGCTTCGTCGCACACGGCAGCGACCTTGGGGCCGGCGTCACTGCATGGCTGGCTCGCGACCGACCAGAGGCCGTCGCAGCGATCCATCTTGCGACCCCCGGCCTGGCTGTTGCGCCCGGGCGCCAGACAAAGCCAGAGGAAGACTTCGCCCGCGCCGTGGAGGACTGGACCGCGGAGGAGGGTGGCTACATGCATCAGCACGCCACCAAGCCGGGCACACTCGCCGCGGGGCTATCGGACAGCCCCGCTGGACTGGCCGCCTGGATCGGAGAGAAGATCGTCGGGTGGAGCAGTCGCCGCGCGGACGGCAGCCCAGCGTTCGACCGCGAACTGCTGCTGGCCACCCTGACCCTTTACTGGGCCACCGGCACGATCGGCACCTCGCTACTGCCCTACTGGGCTCACCGCCACATCCCCGACGCAGCCCTCCCGTCTCAAGACGTATCGCCGGTCCCCACCGCGATCGGCACCTTCGGGGGTGAACGCGTCCCATTTCCGAAACCGCCTCGAGCGCTCGCCGAGCGCTACTACAACATCACAGCCTGGGCTGAGCACCCCACCGGCGGCCACTTCCCCGCCGTCGCCGAGCCCGAGCTCCTGGCGCGCAGCCTCCGCGACGCGTTTCGCCCGATGCGCCACATGGCCTGAACCTACTTGGGCTCCCAACGCCATCCGTCGTTGTCTTCGCAGACGATCGGCTCGCCGTCGCCCGCGACGCCACTCATCCCATGGTCGGCGTCGGAGCAGTATTCGCCGGGCTCGTAGCAGTTGCCCGAGCTGGACGTCGGGTAGCAACTGGTCGGTGTGGGCGTCGGGCTCGGCGTGGGCGTGGGCTTTGGCTTGGCCGGCGATGCCGGCCATGGCGAGGCGTGCTGGAAGTCTGAGTTGAAGGTGGCGCTGGCCATGGCGATCACGCTGCTGCCGCCGTGCGTCCGGGCGAGCAGAATCCCCAGCTCGCGGTTCCGGGTCAACGAGGTGACGCTGGCGTTCTGGGAGCCGATCAGCATCGACTCGCTCGCGGCCGCAGGGTCATCGAGAATCAGCTTCTCGTGGATATAGAGAGCGGTTGAGCTGTCCGGGAACAGCCGAACGTGGCAGCCGGCCTGGGAGATCGCCCGAAACGCGGTGTCCCACTCCGAAGTGCGGGTCATCACCACCCGGCAGCTCACACCCCGCCGTGCGTCGCTCGCAAGCGCGCCGTAGATCGCCGGGTCAGCAAGCTCCTCGGACTCGAAGTCGACCGACGTCCGCGCCGACCGGATCTCCCTGACGAGCGCCGTCTCGGCCGTGCCCGAGCCGGTGTTGGGCGACCAGATGAGCCCCGGTGCCTGCACCGTCTGAAACCTGGGTGTCCCTGACGCCCCAGCCGTCCAGTCGTTCGAGAACGTCGATTCGATCGCATGCACCTGCACCGGGTTGCTGTCGATGACCTCGGCGTCGCGCGTCGTGCGGTAGTACTTCGCGTCGAGGTTCGCGGTCGAGATGTCCGACACGGCGCCGTCGAAGGTCGTCGTCTTGATATGGAAGATGTAGCCCGGCGGCGCCCACCGCACGTCGACCCCACGCGCCGCGAGATATTGGGCGGCCTCGCGGTTGACCCCTCCGCCATTGAAGTCCTTGTCCAGCAGGATCCGGACGTGCACGCCGCGCGCTGCCGCGGCCGCCAGGTCACGCTCGGCCACAGGGTCAGCGAACTCGTAGATCTCCATGTCGATCGTTCTCCGGGCGAGCGCGATCTGGCGATAGAACCCTCCAAAGCCCGCATCCGGGTACTGGACCAGCCGGTAATACACCGCAGCCGGGGCTTGTGCTGAGGAGCCGAAGGCCACGCTCTCCGCGCCGACGACGAGTCCTGCAATCCCCGCGATGCACACGCCCGCCAGAACGCCCACGCGCCGCCGAGACATCCCGAGCCGGCTCACCAGCCGTTGCGGTGCACGACCTCGCCGAACGCTCGACGCTGCAGCCGCGTGCCCGGCTTCAACGGGCGATCCGCCGGATAGCCGAGGTCGATCACAAACGCGACCAGCTTGCCCTCGGGAACTCCAAGCACCGACCTCGCCAGATCCTGATCGCCCACCGCCGAATGACCGCTACCGATCCCCAGATCAGCAGCCACGATCATCATCTGCATCGCCGACTGACCGATATCAAAGCGATTGCGCTCCCGCACCCGGGGCTCCTCCTCATCCGCAACCACGACCGCGACCGCCGCAGCCGCGTGCGCAATATGCCCGCCGCCGCGCCACACACCCGACAGCTCGCCCAGCAACCCGCGATCGGTCACCACGACAAAGTCCCACGGCTGGTTGTTCTGCGACGACGGTGCGATCCGACCGGACTCCAGCACCCGATCCAGATCCGTCTCAGGGATCTCGCGATCGGCAAACTCGCGGACGTTCCGGCGAGCGGTCACGGCATCCCACGTCTCCATCGACAACCTCCTGTCAAGGCCTCACGACCTGAATCGGACCACCGCAGCGTACCCTCTGCCGACGCGAGCGAGACGCTTTCCAGAGGCGCCACCTACGACGCACCGAACGCGTCTGGGCCAGGCGCCGACTCGGTTGTGCCGGTGTCCACGAGCACTCCCAGCAGCTCACCGATCGTGGGGTCTCCGCCGACCTGCACCCGCAGCGGGAGGTGCCCCTGGATTCGGTAGCGGTTGCGACGGCCGTCCTTTTCCTTGACCACGTACTCGGCCTTGGTCAGGTCAGTGACGATCCCGAAGGCCCGGCGCTCGGTGACGCCCAAAGCGTCCGCGATCTCGCGCAGACGGACGCCCGGGTCACGCGCGATACAGACCAGCGCGCGAGCGTGTTGGGTCAAGAAGCTCCACTCGGCCATCGCCATGAATATAGAACGGCGCATTCTAGAAATAGCTTGCTAGTTAACAGAGATCGGAGTAGCGTCACCAAAGGCGCAGTCCTCGGCCGCCGTTCGTGTCTTATCGGCCCGCAGCCGGCCCTCAGCGCTCCGCAGCACTCATCCGGAAGGAGCTGGTATGCCCGTGTCCTCGCCGCCTCCGCGGAAGCTTGCGTTCATCGCGGGCGTGTTCTGGATCGTCACCTTTGTCGCGTCGATACCGGCGCTGTTTCTCTACGCCCCAGTCATCAATCACGTCCACTACGCGCTCGGTGCCGGGAGCGACACGCGGATTCAGGTGGGGGCGTTGCTGGAGGTCATCCTCGCGATTGCCGGCATCGGCACCGCCGTCACGATGTTCCCGATCATCAAGCGGCACAACGAAAGCCTGGCGCTTGGCTTCCTCGCCTCGCGCGGCTTCAAGACCTCCTCCCCGGTCCTCGACGCCCGCCCCATCGCGGGCAACGGAGAGGTCCTCACCCCCGTCGTGGCACGGGCGTAAGCGCCCCCGGCGAGCACCTCATCGCCAGATCCACCATCAGGAGTCGCACATGACTGCAATATCCACTCCCGGCAGCACGACCAGTGGCGACGATGACTATCCACTGACCTTCACCGTCGACTATCCCGACCGCAGTCTGAACCGGCTCAGCACGGCGTTTCGCATCCTCACGATCATCCCGATCGCGATCCTCGCTGGGTTTCTGGAAGGCGGCAGCTTCGCGGCCAACGCCGGAGCGTCCGGCGCCCGCTACGCCGCCGGCGGCATCGGAATCCTCGTCATCCCGGTCGTGCTGATGCTCCTCTTCCGCAAGAAGTACCCGCGCTGGTGGTACGACTGGAACCTCCAGCTCACACGCTTCAGCAACCGAATCGCCGTCTACTTCGCCCTCATGAACGACCACTACCCCTCGACCGACGACGAGCAATCGGTCCATCTTCAGTTCGCCTACCCCGACGCCGATCATGGTCTCAGCCGCGCCCTGCCACTCGTCAAATGGCTCCTCGCGATTCCCCACTACGTCGTGCTCTTCTTCCTCACGATCGCCGCGTTCGTCGCCGCCATCATGGCCTGGTTCGCGGTCCTGTTCACCGGCCGCTACCCACGCCCGCTGTTTGACTTCATCGAAGGCGTACTCCGCTGGCACAACCGCGTCGGGGCCTACGCCTTCCTGCTCATCACGGATCGCTACCCACCATTCAGCCTCCACGCGTGACGGGATCGAGGGTCACCGAGGTGGCCGGAGCTCGCGGTCGACGGGGCGGCCATTTGGGTCAACACGCCGGGCCGCGATCAGGCACCCGGACCATCGGTGCCCGGGGTCCGAGTAGTGACGTACGGATCCTTGGGTGAGCGGTCCTCGGAGAGTGATCCCCGCGAGCCACTGACAAGCTCCTCGATTGCATCGGCGAGATGAGACCGAGAGGGTCCTGGAAGTAGATCGAGTCCATGAACCCGCGGTCCTTGACGCCACTGTGCTCGAGGCCGCGCTCGTCCAAGCGCTCCACGGTCTGGCGAAACGTCGCGTTCGACAACGAGAAGGCGATGTGGTGGACCGCCCCCGGATCGGTCGAGGTCCGTTCGGGATCGGCGCGACGCGATTCGTTGGTGAAGATCGTGATCAGCCGCCCGTCGCCCGGGTCGAAGTAGAGATGGCTCTCCTCCGCCCGATCGAGATTGGGCTGCTCGAAGACGAACGGCATTCCAAGCACCCCCTCCCAGAAGTCAATCGACGTCTGCCGGCCAGCGCCCACCAGCGTGATGTGATGAACGCCCTGGCTCTGGACCTTCCGCATCGTCGTCACCAACTCCAGATCGGAACGTCACGAATCGGGTGCAACTCGGCGTCTGTCTGAGCTCGGGAGTTCTGCTGCGCGACGTGAGCGCCGAATTCCACGTGCTCACGAACGGCCTTGACGAAGCGCTCGTCGGTCGGCAGGAGTTCTGTGAACAGGGGTTTGAGGACCGGGTCGGCAAGTGCCTTGGCGTAGAAGATCTCCTCCAGGCGATGCAGGCCCTCATCACCTCCGGCGTGCTCGTCCAGCGTCTCGGCCTCGCTCATCGACTCCTCCAATCGGGACGTGTGGAATCCGCTCCCAATCATGACGGCCGGCCTGGCGAGTCCGGTCGCCAGTGTCGGGGCGTCGGTAAGCTCGGGAGCCCCCTGATGACGATCAGCCTGAGAGGAAGCCCGTGACCGACGTCGTGATCTGCTCCGCCGCCCGTACCGCCGTCGGCTCCTATGGCAAAGGCCTGGCGTCAGTGCCGCCCTCGGATCTCGGCGCCGCCGCGGCCGGGGCGGCGATCGACCGCGCGGGGATCGCCGCGGCGGATGTCGAGCATGTCGTGTTCGGGAACGTGATCCACACCGACGGCAGCGACGCCTACATGGCGCGGGTGGTGGGGATGAAGGCCGGCATCCCCAAGGAGGTGCCCGCCTACACGGTGAACCGGCTGTGCGGGACCGGCGTGCAGGCGATCGTGTCCGCCGCGCAGACGATCCAGACCGGCGAGGCGAGGGTCGTGCTCGCCGGCGGGGCGGAGTCGATGAGCCGCGGGCCCTACTGGCTGCCGAGCGCCCGCTGGGGCGCGCGGATGAGTGACGCGACGATGGTCGACTCCGTCGTCGGCACGCTTACTGACCCGTTTGCCCACACGCACATGGGCGTCACCGCGGAGAACCTCGCCAAGCGCGGCGGGATCTCCCGGGAGCGGCAGGACGCGTTCGCGGTGCGCTCCCATCAGCGCGCGGCGCACGCCCGTGCGGAGGGCTGGTTTGCCGATGAGATCGTTCCCGTCGCGGTCGCGTCCCGACGGGAGACGACCGAGTTCCGCGAGGACGAGCACATCCGCCCAGACGTCACCGCCGAGGCGATGGCCCGCCTGCGCCCCGCGTTCGATCCCGAGGGGAGCGTGACCGCCGGCAACGCCTCGGGGGTCAACGATGCCGGCGCTGCGCTGGTGCTGATGAGTGCCGACCGCGCGCGCGAACTCGACGCGCCGGTGCGCGCCCGCATCCTGGCCTACGGCAGCTGCGGAGTGGAGCCGTCGATCATGGGGATCGGCCCCGTCCCGGCCGTCCGGCGGGTGCTCGAGCGCGCCGGGCGCAGCCTGGAGGAGGTCGAGGTGATCGAGCTCAACGAGGCCTTCGCCGCGCAGTCACTCGCAGTGATCGACGACCTCGGCCTCGACGAGGACAAGGTCAACCCCAATGGCGGCGCGATCGCGCTCGGGCACCCGATCGCCGCCACCGGCGCGGTGATCGCGACCAAGATCCTCTCCGACATGGAGCGCCGCGACCTTCACCTCGGTCTGGTCACGCTCTGCATCGGCGGCGGCCAGGGGATCGCGCTGTTGCTGGAACGCGACGGACGATCCGCTCGCGGTCAGGCCCGCACCCAGCGGGTCAGTTGAGCCGGCTTCTTGGAATTCGGGATCGCCGCGGGCTGCTCCCCTCCTCGCTCTTCCTCTCGAAGCTCGCGCACGCGTTGCTCCCAGGTATACCCGCGGGGGCCGACCAGTGCCTTCAGGCACCGCTGTTCATGGCCGGCCATCTCTGACCCTGAGCCGTACAGCTCCCGGTAGCGATCGACGAGGTCCGGGCGGCGGAGCCTGAGCCAGTCCATGAAGACCGCCTTGGTGGAGCCGCGCAGATGGAGTGCGGTTGCGTCGATACTGACCGCCCCGGCCCTCTCGGCGCTTTCGACGACTTCGGAGATCTGTTCGGGGTCGTCGTTGATCCCCGGCAGAAGCGCGGCGATGATGACACCGACCGGGATCCCGGCGGCAGCGATCTTGTGCATTGCATTGAGGCGCGCTCGTGGGTTCGGCGACCGGGGCTCGGTCTCTCGCCACGCCTGGCGGTCCAGGGTCGGGATGGAGAAATAGGCGGTGAGCGGAGCGCGGTCAGAGAGCTCGAGCAGATCGAGGTCACGCAGCACGAGCGGGGACCGCGTCAGGATCGTGGCGGGGTTGGCGAGGTCACGCATCGCCTCCCAGATCCCGCGCATCAGCCGGTAGTGCCGCTCCGCCCACTGGTAGCGGTCGGTGCCCAGCGCGACCATCTCGCCGGTCCAACCGGGGCGGCGCAACTCGGCGCGGAAGACCTCGGCGACGGTGGTCTTGACGACGATCTACGCCCGAAGCCACGACCGGCGTCGAAGCCGAGATATTCGTGGCACTTCACAGAACCGGGTGTCACGCGCCGGCAGGGCTTTGAAGGTGCGAACCGCCGCCGCTTCCCGATAGCCAGGGAGTTGCTGGGTCTCGAGCAGCTTACTGCGCTGGTCGTTCCAGCGCATCGGCAGCTCGACGGGCGATTCGGCATCTGGAGTTGTCTCGATCACGATGCCCTCAGGGTAGCGATGATTGGACGCTCACGTCCAATCTGTGGGCTCAGCCCAGGCCGTAGGCGCGGTGCAGGAAGTCGATCGGGTGGACGGACTTCTTGGAGGTGCCGTGGGTGACCTGCCAACGGCACGTCTCCGAGTCGCACGCGACGGTCGTCGCACCGGACGCGGCGACCTGATCGAACAAGTCGCGACCGATGGCCATGGCGATGTCGTACTTCTCAGCTTTGAGCCCGTACGTTCCCGCGATCCCGCAACAGCGCGCGTTCATCTCGACCACCTCGAGTCCCGGGATGAGCGCTAACAGGTCGAGCGCCGGCTTGCCCATCCAGTGTCCCTGTTGCTGGCACGGCGCGTGGTAGGCGACGGTCTCGTGGACGGGTGTGAAGTCGGTCCGCAGTTCGCCGCGGTCGTGGAGTCCGAGCAGGAGTTCGCAGATGTCGTATGTCCGCTCGGACACGCGTCGCAGCGCGGGGTCTTCGTCGAGCGCGAGGATCTCCCGCGCCTCGCGCTTGAGCATCAAGGTGCAACTCGTGGCGTTGCCGACGACGATCGTCTCCGGGTCGTCCAGATGCGCGTCGAGGCGAGCGGCGAGACGGAGGGCGACCTTGCGCGCGTCGTCGAACAGGCCGCTCGACTGCAGCGGCAACGCGCAGCAGTCCTGGTCGGGGACGATGACCTCGTAGCCGTTGTGCTCCAGCACGGCGACGACCTTCTCGCCCTCCCACGGCTCGTAGTACTCGGTGCCACAGCCATGGAAGTAGACAACCTTCCGCCCCGTCGCCGGACTGCGATGCCGGCGGGCCCATCGGGAGAAACGGCGGCCGGCGAACCTTTGGAACCGCCGCATCCCGATGCACGCCGAGGAGCTTTTCGGCGATGATCCGGAGCGGCCGGGAGCGCAGTGTGAAGTTGGCGATGGGGGCCACCGGGGTCCCGAGCCGGCCGAGCCAGGTCGGCCGGGTGATGATCCGGTCGCGCAGGGGAATGCCGTTTTGGCGCTTGTACTTGTCGCGCGTCTGTGCGTTGATCTCGGCGATCTTCACGCCCTGAGGGCAAACCATCGAGCAGATGCCACAACCCGAGCAATAGTCCACCGAGTGATCGACGGATGGGTTGTCGGCGACGCGGTAGCGCTCGGCCTGCGGCCCGGCGTACTTGGGTCCCGGGAACAGCGGCGACACGTTCGAGACCGGACACTGGGTCTCGCAGATGGTGCACTTGACACAGTGATCCAGCGTGCCGCGCAGCCGCTCACGCTCTGCCAGATCGACAAGGTTCACGCAGCCGTCTCCGCTCGGCGAGCACTGAATTCGATCGTGAGCGCAGCGTGGCTGGCGCTGGCGAGTGCGATCCCCTCCTCTGACAGCTCCTGCCACGGCGCCGCACCCGGCAGTGACGCGCCCGCGACGAGGACGTTGGCGAGCCCCTGCGCTCGAAGCTGACCGTCGACCGCGATACCGGCGTGACCATCGGCTGTCGGTCCAGGTAGGTCGAGGAGAACCGCTGCCCGTCGGGTTCGGGGAGCCCGGTGAGCGGGAGATCAAGCACGCGGTCATGAGCAGCCCAGTGGGAATCGAGCTCGATCGCACCGGAGGCGAACCCACCGCCGGCGTGGACGAACCAGTCGGCGGAATAGCTGAGGTCTCGCCCGGCGGCGCGGGTGCTCACCTCGGTGACCTTGTCCTCAGCGCGCGCGTGGGCAACGACCTCCGCGCCCAGCACCAGGCGCCCGCCGGCTCGGCGCAACGCGCCGGCGAGGATCTCGTACAGGCGCATGCCCGGCACCGACGGCGGCACGGTGGGGATCTCGAATACCCAGCAGCCGAGCTGGTGCTGCAGGTCCATCAGGACTCGGTGCGGGTCATTGAGGCCCAGCATCGCCGGCAGCCCGACCGCGGTCGCACCGCCGATGTGCGGCCGGACCGTCGCGCAGAACCGTGAGCGCCAGTCGACGTCGTCGAGGTGGCGGGCGATTCCGAGCGCGTTCATGTCCGCGCGCTCAAGCTCGGGGCTGACGGTGACAGCGCGCGCGTCAAGGCCGGCGGCACGCAGGTTCGCGGCGCACGGGTCCTGGTGGAAGTCACGGAGGCAGCTGACCCCCACGATGACCACGGGGCCGTCGCCGACGTGTTCGAACCCGGCCATGGTCTCCGGCACCAGAGCCGACGGCCTCAGCGCGCCGAGCGCCGTCGGGTGCAGCCGGTTGGCGCGACGGTCGCCGACGTACCGGTATCCGGGGAGTCTTCCCTGCTCAACCGTCCGCTCGAACCATGACAGCGCGTCGTCGATGACGAGCTCGCGGATCGCGCTGTACGGATGGTCCGCGGGCAGGTCGGCGATCGCCGGCGCAAGCTCGGTGATGGGCTCGGAGCGGTAGCCGAGAACGTCGATGGTTCCGGGCGCGAGATGGGTTGAGCCGATCCCCTTGGCGAGGACCGCGACGCGCGCGCCGTCCTGCGCCGCACGGGTGGCGGCGGCGAGCCCGGCTGTTCCGGCGCCGATGACGACGACGTCGAAGTGGAGCCGTTCGGTCATGAAGGCAGGTGGGCGACACCGAGGACGCCCTGGTAGATCCAGTCTCCAGTCGCGCTTAACGAAGCTGGTCGCCATAGAGGACGGGCCAGAGATCTTTCCACCGCTCCTGGAGAAAGTCGCGCAATGACGCGTTGGCCTGGCTGGCGTCGAGATGGTCGAGTTCGTGCATCACGCCGGCCGCCCGGTAGATGCAGAATCCTCCCTGGCACGGCCCCATGGCGAGACGCAGCCGCCGGCGGATGTCGTCGAGCACCGTGCTGGCGGTGTCGTTCAGTGCATCCTTGAGCTTGGCCAAGGGCACCAGCTCGCACTCGCAGATCATCTGCTCGCTGACGAGCGCCGCCTCCTTGCGAGCGAGCCTGGCGCCGAGCCGGTAGTTCTCCCCGGACTCAGAGCCCGGCAGCGGCTCGGTGTCGGTCGTGCAAGCACGCTCCACTCCGAGCTTGCGGCAGACCGCGTCGACGGTGTCCTGGGCCATGAGACGGAACGTGGTCAGCTTGCCGCCGGTGATCGTGACAAAGCGGTCGACGTCGTCGCGCTGCGCGTGATCGAGGAGTGCGTGGGCGCGGGTCACGTCGCGAGACGAACTGTCGTCGGCCTTCGCGTCTTCGAAGAGCGGACGCACGCCGGCCCAGACGCGCAATGCACGTCCATCGCGCAGGCCGGGAACGAGCTTCTCGCCTTCGGTGAGCATCGCGTCGATCTCCTGCTGCGGCACCGTTTCGTCGTCCGGGTTGTCGGTGTTCTGGTCGGTCGTGCCGACGACCGAGACGGTGCGGATGGGGACGATGATGTCCCCGTCGGTCGGCATCTGGCAGCGGTTGACGACGGTGTTGAGGACTCGATGTCCCAGGGCGACCATGATCCCGCGGCCGGGCAGGATCCTCACTCCGTCGATGCCCGCCAAAGAGGCGACGCGGCCGGCCCAGGCCCCGGTCGCGTTGACCGTGACGGCCGCTTCAATCTCACGCTCCTCTCCAGTGCGCACGTCCCGCACGCGAGCGCCGCTGACCGCCGCACCGTCATGCCGGATCGCGACCACATCGTGGTAGGGCAGGATCTCCGCGCCGCGGCCGCGGGCGCCGCGGGTCATCGCCCACACCGTCTTCCAGACGTCGATGTTCGCGTCGGGGACCTGAAAGGCCCGGGAGATACCGGGGTTGAGACGTGGCTCGCGGCGCAGAGCCTCCCCCGGGTCGATCTCCTCGCAGTCGACGCCCGTCGCCGCGCAGCCCGCAACCAGCCGATCGGCGAAGGCCGGATCGTCGTGCGGTGTGGTCACGAACAGCCCACCGGTGTCCTCCACGCAATCCGCGGCGACGCGTCTGACGATGCGGTTCTCCGCGACGCATTCCCGCGCCGCATTGGGATCCTTGACCGCGTAACGGCCGCCCGAATGCAGCAGGCCGTGAAAGCGGCCGCTGGTGCCCTCCGCAAGATCCTTGCGCTCGACGAGAATGACGGACAGCCCGCGCAACGTCGCGTCCCAGGCAACACCGACTCCGGTGGCGCCACCGCCGATCACGAGCAGGTCCGCGGTCCGCGTCACGGGACCAGCCTAACCCCATAGGGGTAGCCTGACCACGTGGCCGAAGTGTCCGAGGCACCCAGGCGCCGAATCACTGCGCGTGGCGCCGCGACTCGCGATCGCATCGTCATGACGGCGAATCAGCTCATGCTCAGGCAGGGCGTGGCCTCCACGACCTACGAGGAGATCAAGGTCGCCTCGGGCGTCAGCAAGTCCCAGCTCTACTTCCACTTCCCTGACAAGGACCTCCTGGTGGAAGCCGTTGTCCGGGCCCGCGCGGCCCTCGTCATCGCGCGTGAGGAACGTCAGCTTGGGCGGCTGAACTCGATCCGGGGCCTGGAGCGGTGGCGTGATGCGCTCGTCCAGACCAACGCGGCCGACAACTCCACGTTCGGCTGCGGGATCGGCGCGCTCGCTTCGGAGCTGGCCGACCGTGACGACGAGGCCCGGGAGGTTCTGCAGGAGACGTTCGTGCGCTGGCAGGGCCTCATCGAGACAGGCCTTGAACGGATGCGTGAGGCGGGCAGGCTTCGCAAGGAAGCAGATCCGCGCAAGCTCTCGGTCGGCCTGCTCGCGGCGCTGCAGGGTGGCTACCTGCTCGCGCAAGCCGCACGCGACAGCGAGCCGATGAAGGTGGCGCTCGACATGGCGATCGATCACGTCCGCGGCTTCGCGACCGAGCGCCCGGCGCCCGCCAAAAAGCGCACCAAGAGCGGGTAGCCTCCGCCCGCTCGCCAGGGCTCACGATCTCCGTGGAGCGATCGCATTGGGCGTCGCCGTCCAATTATGATGCGAGCAACCGAGCGCACCGAGCAACCGCGCGCGCCGGGTGGGGCAGACCGGTGACGAGGTGCCGGGTGTCGGTTCCCTGAGGTTGTCCCTCGCTCATCGTGAGTGTCGGCGTACTGTCACGTTGATCAGGCATCACGGTGCGCCACCCGGATCGATGCGGCTCCCAGGGCGATGGCGGCGTATGCCGCGAGGACGCCAATCGCGGCGGTCGGCGCGAGGAGCCCGGTCGAGCGGTGCACGGTGACGGCCGCTTGGGCCGCGATTCCGGGCACGTATTGACGCCAGCCGGCGGGAAGCAGCTGGCCGAGGGTGAGTCCGCCGACGACGAGCAGGACCAGGGTGGTCGTTGCGCCGGCGGTGTGACGGACGATGCCGGCAACGCCGACCCCGATGACGGCGACCAGGCTGACGGCCAATGCACCGAAGAGCATGGCGCGCAGAACACCGGGGTCGCCGAGCGCCACTTGCAGGTGCTTGCTGGCGAGGAGGTGCTGGCCGAGCGCGAAGCCGGCGGCCTCACAGACCAGAGTGATAGGGAAGACGAACGCCGCCACGGTCGCGGCCTTGGCCGCCAGCACCAGTCTCCTGGCGGGTATCGCCGTGAAGGTGGAGCGGATCATTCCAGTCGAGTACTCGCCGGTGACGGCCCGCACGCCGAGCGCGCCGAGGATCACTGCCGCGAGCATCACCCCGCTGAGTGAGGTGCTGGTGGGATCAAACACGCCACGCTGCTGGGCGCTCATGGCGTGCCATTCGCTCAGTTGAATCGCGACGACGGCGACAGACCAGCCGACGGCGACGACGACGGCCGCGATGGCGGTGCGCCAGGTGGAGGGCAGGGTGCGAAGCTTCGTCCACTCCGCTTTGAGGGTCTTGCGGACGGTGGCGGCTCGAACCGTCCGGGCCGGGGCAGTGGGGTAGGTGGTGGCGCTCATGTCATGCTCCTTGGGTGGCGTCGGTCAGCTCGCCGGCGCGGTAGTCGGTTTCGTCTCGCGTCAAGTCGAAGAACGCCTCCTCGAGCGTCGCCGCACGCGCGGACAACTCGAACAGGGTGATGTCGTGTGCGGAAGCGATCCCGCCAATCGCCAAGCAGTCCAAACCAGTGACAAGCAGCGCGCCGTCGGCGGAGCGCTCGACCTGACCGTCGCGCCGGGTGAGCGCGTCGGCCAGTTCGGTCTGCTGCACGGCCCGCACCCTGACACTCGAGGCGGAGCTCCGGTTGATGAACTCCTCGGTGCTGGTATCGGCGATGATGCGCCCCCGGCCGATGACCAGGAGGTGATCGGCGGTTTGGGCCATCTCGCTCATCAGATGGCTGGAGAGGAACACCGTCCGCCCCTGGGCGGCCAGGCTCTTCATGAGCTCGCGGATCCAGAGGATGCCGTCGGGGTCCAACCCGTTGACCGGCTCGTCGAGGATCACCGTCTCGGGATCACCCAGGAGCGCGGCGGCGATGCCGAGCCGCTGGCTCATGCCGAGCGAGAAGGTGCCCACCCGCTGCCCAGCGACATCGCTGAGTCCCGCGATGTCGAGCACTTCGCTGACGCGTCGGCGATCGAGGCCGTTGCTGTCGGCCAGCCACTTGAGGTGGTTTGCGGCGCTACGACCTCCGACGATGGCCTTGGCGTCCAAGAGCGCTCCAACCCATCTGAGCGGGTCGTCCAGCTCGTGATACGGCCTGCCGTTGACCAGGATCGAGCCGGAGCTCGGCGCGTCCAGGCCCAGGATCATTCGCATGGTGGTCGACTTGCCGGCCCCGTTTGGACCCAGGAAGCCAGTCACCCGGCCGGGTTTCACTGCGAAAGACACTTCGTCGACCGCGACGGTCCTGCCGTAGCGCTTGGTGAGGTGCTGCGCCTCGATCATTGTCTGACCTTTCCTCGAATGCTTGATCGGTGCAGCGAAGCCTCCGGTCGGGGCCTGAGGTACGGCTGACGCGGCGCTGAGGTGGCCCGGCAGCGAGGGCGTACGGTGGACGTATGGAGGTGCGGCTATTCGGTGAGCTCGAAGCGGTTCGAGATGGAGTCGCGGTGCCGGTCCGCGGCGCCAAGCAGCGGGCGCTGCTGGCGTTGCTGGCCCTGCATCGTGGGAAGCCGGTCAGCGTCGATCGCCTGATCGACAACCTGTGGGACGAGGGGCAGGTGACGAACCCGGCCAACGCGTTGCAGGCTCAGATCGGCCAGCTGCGCCGCAGCTTGGGAACGGCGGCGATCGTCACCACCGAGGCGGGCTACGCCCTCGAGGTCGGTCCCGACGACGTCGATGTCGTCCGGTTTGAGAAGCTCGTGGCCACCGGACGGCGCCTCGTCGAGCAGGGCGAGGTCGCTCTGGCGTCAACCACGTTGGGTGAGGCACTGGCGCTGCGGCGGGGAGAGCCGCTGGCCGAGTTCGCGTATGCCGGTTTCGCTGACGTCGACCGGGCGCACCTGGACGAGCTGATCGTGGTGGCGGTCGAGGCTCGCGCCGGAGCGGATCTCGCGCTCGGGCTCCACGGGGAGTTGGTTGAGGAGCTGGAGGCTCTGTGCCGGGACCATCCGCTGCGCGAGCGGCTGTGGGAGCTGCTCATCCTCGCCCTGTACCGGGGCGGGCGGCAGGCCGAGGCACTGAGCGCCTATACCCAAGCGCGCGACCGGTTGGTCGAGGAGCTGGGCATCGAACCCGGCCCCGCCCTGAGAGAGCTGCAGGCCCGCGTCCTGGCCCAGGATCCCGCGCTCACGCTGCCCGGCACCCCGCCACCACGCGTGGCGGGCGCGACGATGGCGGCCGGGAACCTGCGAGCGCAGCTGAGCAGATTCATCGGCCGAGACGCCGAGCTGGAGCAGCTCTGCGCAGCAGTCCGCTCTCACCGACTGGTGACGCTGATCGGCCCGGGCGGCGCGGGCAAGACACGCCTGGCGGTGGAGGCGGCCGCCGTTCTCCGCGACGAGCACCGGGACGGCGCCTGGCTGGTCGAGCTGGCCGACGTCGCCGAACCCGACGGGGTGGGACCGGCCGCCGCCGTCGCACTCCAGGCAAGCGCGTCTGCCGTCCCTGGCACTCAGCCCGCGGGCTCGACCGTCGAGCTCATTGCGCGCCACCTGGCCGGGCGGTCATTGGTGGTCGTCCTCGACAACTGCGAACACGTCATCGACCAAGCGGCTGTCCTGGGCGAGGCGCTGGTCGGCGCGGTGAACGGTGTGCGGGTGATCGCGACCAGCCGGGAGCCGCTTGGCGTCTCCGGTGAGGTCCTGGTGGACGTGGGAGGCTTGGCCCAACCGGCGGCCGTCGAGCTGTTCGTTGACCGCGCGCGAGCGGTCCGACCCGGTTTCGCTGCCGACGATCACACCCGTCCGGTCATCGAGGACATCTGTCGCCGATTGGATGGCCTTCCGCTGGCCGTCGAGCTCGCGGCCGCCCGACTCCGTGCGCTGACGCTGGCCACGGTGGCCGAACGTCTGGAGGACCGCTTCCGGCTGCTCACCGGGGGTGCCCGCACTGCCCTCCCGCGCCAGCAAACCCTGCGTGCGGTGGTGGACTGGAGCTACGACCTGCTCTTCGACGACGAGCGCCGCCTGTTCGCACGACTTGCCGTGTTCGCCGGAGGATGCGAGCTGACCTCGGCTGAGGCCGTCTGCGCCGACGACGACGTTCCGCGCGAAGAGATCCTGGACCTACTCAGCCGACTGGTCGACAAGTCGCTTCTCACCGCCACGGACAACGGCGGCGAGACCCGATTCGCCCAGCTGCAGACGCTGTGGCAGTACGGACGCGAACGCCTCGGCGAATCGGGCGAAGCAGGCGCCGTACGCGCCCGCCATGGCGCCTACTACCGGCAGATGGCGCTGGACGCCAACCAGGGTCTGCGAGGCCGCACCGGACTGATGTGGCGCGATCGTCTCACCGTGGAGACGGGCAACCTGCGGACCGCGCTGGATTGGTTCATCGCGACCGGCGATCCCGACGCCGCGTTGTCACTGACATCGGGGATTGCCTGGCTGTGGTGGATCAATACGGACTTCGCGGAGGGGGCACGCTGGCTCGATGACGCCCTCGAGGTGAAGGGGGATCGCCGAGTCGAGCTCGCCGCGACGGCCCACGGCTGGCACGGCTATTGCGTTGGGATGTCCTCCAGCCCGGCGGCGGGCGCCATCGAGTGCGCGGAGGCCGTGGCGCAGCTCCGGGGCAGCGACGACCGCGGGCGCCTGGCGGAGCTACTGGTGCTGTGCGCGACCGTACTGGTGCGCACGCACGAGTACGCACGATCACTCGAGATGTTGGGGGAGGCTCACGACTTGCTGGAGCCGGATGGGCACCGCTGGCTCCTCGGCGCACACGACCTGATCGTCGCGTGGAACCTGGCGTCGCTCGGACGGCCACAGGACGCGGAGCCGGCCGCACGTTCCAGCCTCAAACACTTCGAGGCCGAAGGAGATGATCTGTTGGTCGTCTCTCCGCTCAACGCGCTCGCCGGCATTGCGGAGGCTCGAGGCGACCTCAATGCGGCCTCGGCCGCCTATGAAACCCTCCTCGATCGATGCCGCGCGACCGGACAGCGCCTGTACGTGCCGTTCGCTCTGGTCGCGCTCGCCGGACTGCGGGCCAGGCAGGGCGACGACGCACTCGCCGACCGCCTGTACGGCGAGGCGATCGGGATCTGCGTCCACCCGTGGCTCTCAGCCGACGCGATGATCGGTCAGGCCGCGGTCGCCCGTCGCCTCGGAGACCTGACGCGGGCACGGACGCTGCTCGAGGCCGCTGATAGTCAGTACCGAGAGGCAGGCCTCCCCGCCGGCCAGCCCCTGGTGCTCGCCGGCTTGGCCTGGTGGGCGCTCGCCGCTGGCCACCCGGACGACGCCACCGTCTTCGCCGCCGCCGCCCAAGCCGCCGCCGCTCGTGGAGATCTTGCCGTTCGCGGCGCCGCCCGACCGCAGCTGGCTGACGCCGCCCAAGCCGCCTCCGCGGGCGCAGACCCGGCGACTCAACTCCTGGCGGACACCGCCGTCGCCGCAGCCAAGGCGATCGCCGTCCCCACCGCTGTCAACGTCACAGCATTCCTCGCCCTCGCTCAGCGGCGCGCCTCCGGACCGGCCTACCGCTCTCTCGTCGATGAGCCAGACGTCGCCGCGCTCGCAGTCCGCCTCGCGGCGCCGACCCGCTGAACCGGTCGCCCTCAGCATCACCTCAGCGCCGGCTCAGGCCGCCCGGCCACCCTGGTCACCATGGACCCAACCCCAGGCGAACCCCGCAGCCATCAGGATCGTCCGGCCGAGGCGGGACCGGCGGTCGAGGACCACGGCCGAGTGGTCACCGCAAACCGGCGGGCCGCCGCGTTCTATCGCCAGGCCCAGCGGGCGACCGATGCACACCAGGCAATGACGGCACTGCGCCTCACGATCGACGCCGACCCGGCCTTCGCACTGGCCATCGCCGACCTCAACGCCATCGCCGGAACGGCGGGCCGGCTCGCCAATCACCAGCAGTTGAGCTGGGAACGCCACCACATCGAGGTGGTCCGCAGCGCCGCCTCAGGAGATGGCGCGCGAGCCGCCGGTCTCCTGCGCGAACACCTTGCCAGCGTCGGCTGCGACCCGCTCGCCGTTCACATCGTCGCCCAGCTGCGGCAACCCGGCGGGCACGACGACGACCTCGAAGACCTCACCTGCCGACTCCCCGGCTGCCACCTGGCCCGGTGGCCACCGATCCCGGACGCCGATCGCGAGGGATGATGAAGCGCACCGCACTGATGCGCAGCCGTCCGAGCACCGCGATCGACGGCCTCGCCGTCACCGGTCTCAAGGGAACGGATAGTCGAGGGTTGGAAGCCACTCGCTCCACACCGCTCGATGGCTCCCATCCGCAATCAGCCCAGCGAGTGCCCGGTCAAGCGCCGCGCGCAGATCCGGCCGGTTCTTCGCGACCGCGATGCCCCAGCGGTTGCCGGTCTTCACCGTGAAGGCGAGCTCGAAATCAGGATCGGTCTCGCCCAGCGGCACGAACACCACATCGTCATCGACGACCGCATCGACGTCACCTGTCCGGAGCGCGGCCAGCATGTCGGCGTACACGTCATCGGAGCCATCGGCGCCGAACGGAACCAGCACGGCGGCAGTGAACGTCTCGGCGAGCGCCAGGTTCGTGCTCGCTTCGATCGCGGCGACTCGTCGTCCCGAGAGGTCGCCGGCGTCACCGATTCCAGACCCACGCCGGACGAGCACGCCTTCGTGGAAGACCGCGTACGGCCGGGTGAAGTCGACCGCTGCGCGCCGCTGCTCGGTGATGCCCTGCCCGCAGAGGACGGCGTCGGCATGCCCGGAGTTGACCGCGGGGATCATCTCCGGCCATGCAAGTGGAACCCACCGCACCGGTCGCTCGAGGCGAGATCCGATGAGCTCGGCCAGAGCCGGCTCGAAACCTCGGCGGCCGCCGGCGCTGGAGATCGGGGTGAACAACGGCGGCGCGTCGGAGTCGATGCAGGCCAGCCGGAGCTCCTCGCCGGGGCTCATGGACGGTCCTCCCAGTACATCGAGCGCTCCCAATCGGTCACTGTGGCGCAGAAGCGCGCCCACTCGTCGGAGTGGAAGTCGACGAGGAGCCCAGACAGCTCATCCCCGAGGGCGGCCGTCAGCAGCGTGTCCGCCTGGAAGGTGTCGATCGCCTCCCCGAGCGTTCGTGGCAGGCGCCCGAACCTGCCGTCGTCATCAGCGGCGGTCGAGATCCCCGTCGTCGCAGGACCTGGATCGATCTCGTTGCGCAGCCCGTCCTCGCACGCGGCGAGCAGCACGATGTGGGAGAGGTACGGGTTGACCGTGGCGTCTGGGAGCTTGTACTCAAGCCGCCCGTTCGCTGAGAGACGTACGGTGCATGTCCGGTTGTCCATGCCCCAGTTGATGCGCGACGGAGCGAACTGGCCGACATCCCAGAAGCGCTTGTAGGAGTTGACCGTCGGGCCGTTGATGAGCATCGCCCCTGCTGAGTGAGCGAGCAGGCCGCCGAGCGCGTGCTTCCCCGTCCCGGTGAGATGGAGCTCCGCGACGTCGGGGTCTTCGAGGATGTTCACACCCTCCCGCCAGAAACTGATGTTGTGGTGACACGCGTTGGCCATCATCCCGATCGCCGGTTTGGGCATGAAGCTGGCCTCGATCCCCAGTTCCCGGGCGACCTGCTTGCAGATCTGTCGATATGTGATCAGCCGGTCCGCGGTCAGATCCGCACGGTCGAACATGAAGTTGCACTCGATCTGGAACTCGTCCTCGTAGTCCGCCTCGATCATGTCGAGCCCGAGCGCGCGGCCGTAGTCGATGACGCGAGTCACGACCTCCCGGTTACGCTCGAGGTGCTCGATGTGGTACGCCGGACTCGAGTCAGGGCGGCAGCTGGCCTCCAACCCGTCGCCGCGCCAGGTCATCTCCGGCTCGCAACCGGTGCGCAGCTCAAGACCGGTGCGCTCGGTGAACTCCCGATGGACCTGCCGAAGCAGTCCTCGGGTGTCGCAGGGGAACCGAGCCCCCGCGTCCTGCGCCATATGGGAGGGCTCATAGAGCCTGCAGAAGACGCGCGCGAAGTCGGTGTCCCACGGCAGGACTGCAAACGTGTCCAGGTCTGGCATCGCGGTGTACTCCGCGGTCTCGATCCCGCCAAGCAGAACGCCATCGCGGGTCGCCTGCAGATCGGCCATCGCGGAGCGGTGTTGTTGCACCCCTTTGATCGCCGCTCTGTCGAAGTGCTCGGCCGGCATCACCTTTCCGACCACTCGCCCGGTGATCGTCACCGCCTGTACATAGACGTACTTCACGGCATGGGTCTTTATCTCCTCGAGCGCAGCGGGGAGGAGCCCATTGGAGGCGTTTTCCTCCCGGTGCGCGTCGAGCGGGGCGTGCTCCATCAGTCCTCCACCGTGATCGCCTGCACCGGGCAGACGTCGGCGGCCTCCTCGACGTTCTCCCGCATGGCGGAGTCGGGCTCAGCGTTGTATTCGAGCTCCCCGGCGTCGTTGATGGCGAACACCTCCGGCGCCGCAATCGCACATTGGCCGTGGCTCTCGCATACGTCCATGTCGACGATGACTTTCACTGCACTCTCCTCCTGATGGGATGGGACCGGATCAGTGCCCCGGCGCGAATCCGACGGGCAGCGTGATCGCCCCCGTGTTCCCGGAGTCAGGCAGCCATGAGCTGTCCGGGAGCACGCGGATCTCAGGCAGACGCCGCGCAAGCAGCGGCAGCGCCTCGCTCATATCCGATCGCGCGACGAAGTGACCGAGACAGTGGTGCGCTCCGCCCCCGAAGCCAAAGTGCGGCTTGCGATCGGCGGTGATGTCAAAGCCGGCGGTGAATGCCCTGGGGTCCGTGCCCGCCGACTCGCTGTAGAGGTGCAGGGTTGTCCCGGCCGTCAAGGTGAGACCCTGGAACTCGAAGTCCTCCAGGACCTCGCGCGTCACCCAGCGGACCGTCGGATTGACGCGCATGACCTCCTCCACCGCCGCCTTGCCCAGGTCCGGGCGCCCGGCGAGCAAGGCCCATTGATCGGGATGTTCGCTGAAGGTCTGGATCGCAAGGCCCAGCTGATTGCGGGTCGTGTCGAACCCGCCGAAGATGAGGAGCACAAGTCCGTCCCGCAGCTCCGCCGCGCTCAGTCGCCCGTCCCCGTCACACGACGCGTTGACCAGCGCAGTCACGAAGTCCTCACGTGGCGTGGCGCGCCGATCGGCGATCAGCGCGTCGGCGTACTGATACAGCCGCTCCAGAGCTGCCTCGATTCGGGGCAGGTCGTCGCGGAGCGTCACCCCCATCGCGAGACCGATCGTGGCGGACACCTCCGCGATGATCGGCCACTCCTCCTCG
Source organism: Solirubrobacteraceae bacterium (assembly GCA_036268255.1). GTDB lineage: Bacteria > Actinomycetota > Thermoleophilia > Solirubrobacterales > Solirubrobacteraceae > Palsa-465. Next base: position 49,145 of record DATAUL010000324.1, read on the forward strand.
GGCAGACCGAGCATGATCGCGATCACCCTCGCCGCGTAGGGCTCAGCGAACTCGCCCACGAACTCGCATCGATCGGGCGCAGCGAACCCGTCGATGAGCTCGTCCCCCAGGGCCTGGAAGCGCGGTACGAGCCCGCCGATCAGCTTCGGGGAAAACGCCGGATTCATCAGCCGCCTCAACCGATGATGCTCCTCGCCCTCCTGGTTGAGAATCCAACTCGCCCACCAGTCGGCAAACGGGCCCTCGTCGACGCCGTTGTGGGCCGGCCAGGCCACGCTGCCCTGACGAAGCTTGGGGTGCTTGAGCAGGCGGCCCATCTCGTCGTAGCGCAGGATCGCGATGCCGTAGGGGGTCGTCGCGTACCAGGAGCTCTCCCGGGCGGCACGCACCTCCGGCGAGGTGATTGAGAAAGCTGGGCTGGACACGTCCAACGCGTGGGCCCGACTGACGGCCTGCATACGACAACCTCCCAAGCGGTCGTGATGACGTCCTCAAATACTCTAGTAGTAGAGTTATTTTGTCAAGTGGGCTCGGTCGTGACCAGCGCCCATCCGATCCCGACGTCGGGCTCGGCCACGTCGACCACGATCCGGTCCTCAAGCCGATCCCCGGCTTCAGGCCGCGATCGAAGCCGAACGCCGGGCACCCAGCGAGGGCTGTTTGCGGCGACGATGCGACCTTCGGCGTTGATGATCAACGCCTCGTCCGGTATGCCACGCAGGACCTCCAGGAGGCGCCGCTCGAGCTCCCGGGACAGCAGGTCCGCTCCGGCAATGCCGACGGTGTGACCATCGACGATGACCGGGACACTCGCGGTCACGATGTACTGCTCCGAGCCGGAGTAATCGATGTACGGGCCGAAGGTCACACGTGGGCGGCCCGGGCCGGCGAGGCGAAACCAGTCCATCTCGACATAGTCGTAGACGTCAATGCTGGCCCGATCGAAATTGAGACGCAGCCGTGCGAGACGGTCCCCCTGCTGCTGCCACCACAGCATGTATCGGTCCTTGCCATCGATCGCTGCCGGCGCTGCGACGAAACCCATCCCGACGGTGAGGCTGTCCTCGACGATCAGCTCCAGGAGCAACTGACGGACGTCGCCGAGATCGGCCTCCGACCAGCCCACGCCGTCACTCGGACGACTGGCGGCGGCGAGCTCCGAGATCTCCTCCAGACGCGCGAACACAGGCTCAAGGATCGCCGACACCGACCGGGCGAGCGCGACGGCGCGAGGGCGACTCATCACGCTTCCATGGAGCCGTCGGGGTCGGCAAGGCTCAGCCGCAACTGGCTGAGGCGACGCAGGTTGGCCGTCACGTGCTCCTCGGCCAAACGTCGCGCCTCTGGCGCGTCTTCGGCGAGAACCGCTGCCGCGATCGCATGGTGCGCGTCCGTCGCAACCGCGACCTCGGACTCGCCGGCCGACGGCAACCACAGCAGCTCCGACAGTTCGGCCTGAAGCTCCACCTCGCGGCGCGTGAGTCGAATCGATTGCGACGCGACGGCGATCTCGACGTGGAAACGGCAATCTGCGCGCACGCGGTCGACCTGGGTCGCTGCGGCGCCGAGCTGTTCCGTGAGGGCGAACAGACGTCGTACGTTTGCCGGGGAACCGCGCTCCGCCGCGAGTCGGGCCGCCTGCCCCGCGATTGCCTGGTGCTCATCGGTCAGGTCACGCAGCTCAGAGATCGTCATGGCCGACAGCTTGCGACGGACCTGGTCGACCGTCGCCCCGCGAGGCCGCTGGATGAACGAACCGCCGGTGCGCCCGCGTCGTGTCTCGACCAGCCCCGCGTCACGCAGTGCCGCCAGCGACTCGCGGATGGTCATCGCCGCGACGCCGAACTGCGCAGCCAGGTCGATCTCACTCGGGAGGCGATCACCCTCGTTGAGCAGTCCGAGATGGATCGCCTCGCTGATCCGCTGCACGATCTCATCGGCGCGTCCGCGGACGGACTCCGGCGCGATCAGCGATGTCAGCCGCGTCACGGTGCTGGCCTCCTCCACGGGCGTCAGGTGGCTGGCGTTCACGTCGTCACTTTGCGGGCTCGCTGGACGGTGGCTCCGGCAACCCTAGACCACCATACCTCTAGAACTGTGTTTTTCGCTGAGTTCTGCCCACGAGATCAACGCTCACGCGGTGAGGTACTGCGCCAGCGGGTGCGGGCGATATCTCAGCCGCGGCAGCTGCTCGACGGTGACGAATCCCGGTGGGGCGTTGATCACGTCAGGAACGCGGTTGACCATCTGCGAACACGTCGCCAGCTGAGTCGGCACCGCGGGGTTGATGACGTGCACGTCGGGCTCGCCGTCGATGCGCCACTCGTTGACGTCGGCTTCGTCGACATCGTAGAGCGATCCTCGCATCTCGAATCGAAGGCTCGTCCCTTCCCGAGTCGTGACCTCATCGACGTCGGTGAATCCGATCACGTCGCCCGCCGGCACATCAAGGTTGAGGCTGTTGGAACGCATCGATTTGGAAGCGATCACCGGCTTGGTGGTCAACGTGAATTGGGCTGCCGTGAGGCCAGTGTCAGCGAGTAATGCGTGCAGCACGTTGAGGCCGAAAGTGGGCGGCCGATCGGCGTCCCTGAGCCACTGGTCGAACTCCTGCTCGGTGTTGCCCACACGCTGGTCACGGGAGAGCTCAGGCCCGAACTCATCAACGTTCCAGGTCGCGCGCCCGGCGACCGAGTCGATTCTGTGGGCAGTCCCCATGAGCAAACCCACGAGGTTGACCCAGAACGTGTCCTGAAAGCCAGAGCCGGTGAGGGTCACGCCATTCTGCTTGGCCAGGTGGTCGAGCTCGGCGGTCATGGCGGGCGAGGTTCGCCACGGGTACAGGGATTCCTCGGAGAGGGTGATTGCGTTGACGCCGTGCATCGCGCACCGTCGCAGGTGCTCGTACTGGTCGGTCATGTAGCTCGATACCGCGATGAGCGCGATATCGGCGCTGCGTTCGCCGAGCACTCGATCCGGATCGTCCTCGACGAGGACTCCCGTCGTGATCCCGAGCCCCGCGACCTCACCGAGGTCGCGGCCGACTTTCTCGGAGCTCCGCGCGACCGCTCCGACGATGTCGACCCCCTTTTCCAACAGCATGCGGGTCGTGATCGCGTTCATCGCGCCAACCCCGTACATCACCGCTCTGATCCTGCGCATCCTGTCGCTCCTATTCGTCGGCGCGAAGACGCCTGTCGCTCGCGCCGAGGGTATGGGTTGGTCCGGGCGGGTCCTCGAGTTCAGCGGGCGCGGGTCTCGAAGCTCCGGCAGTGATCGATCACTCGGGCGGGGCCGGACGACCCGCCTGGATCCGGTCGATGCCGGCCTGCAGGAAGCCGAGGATCTCGTCGAGCAACTGCGAGCGTGCGGTCCCCTCAACTGGACACTGCCGGCGTGGCTCGACCGCATCTTGCCCAGGATCTCGGTCGAAGGCCCGAACTCCGATAGCGAGGTTCGGCCCCCGGAGCGCTGCTCGAGCTCGACCCCATACGAGTCGGGTAGTCGTTCCGCGCTGCTGCATGTCGCCCTTCTCGACAGCACGCCGAGCGCTCGCACACTGAGTGGCAGGAACAGGCATCCGCTGGCTTGCTCACACTCTTTCGATCGCGCGGACGGCAAGGAAGAAGTCGACCCGGGCGTCGGTCGACTGTAGGCGCCGACCGGTCAATCGCTCGATTCGACCGAGCCGGTGGCGAAGCGTGTTGACGTGCACGTAGAGCGCGTCGGCCGTCGTCTGCCACTGACAGTCGAGATCCAAGAAGCGGGAGAGAGTGGTCAGCAGCTCGCTGCCGTGACGCTGGTCGTGCTCGATGATCGGATCCAGCAACGCCGCCGAGAAGGCACGCAGCGTGTCGACGTCCTGCAGGTCGAGCAGCAGCCGGTGGGACCCGACGTCGGCGTAGCTGGCATGGTCGGGTCCGCGCCGGCGGGCCGCCGCCGCGCGACAGGCGTGGCGAGCCTCGATCAGACTCCGACGCAGCGACCGGCAGTCATCCGCGAGCGACCCGACGCCGATGGTCACCGCCGACTCGACGTGGTGGCGCAGCGTCCTCACGAAGTCTTCGAGGCTCTCGGCCCCGCCGTCCCATGCGGCGACCGCGATCACCTGCTCGTCTCGCTCGATCGTCAGCGACGGCAGCCCCCGGTCCCGCAGGACGAACTCGACGTCCTCAACGATCAGCGCGGGCTCCTCGCCCGCGCACACCACAACGGCCAGCTGCTGCCGGGAGTCGATGCCGATCGTCGCCAGCCGGGCGGCGACGTGCACCGCCTGGTCCTCGCCGGCGAGGATCAGCTCGACGAGCTCTGAGGCCCGTTCGCGGGCGCCGAGGCTCAGCGACCAGGCGTGCGACCGCGCCATCTCCAGGAACGGCATCGCCTGCTCGATGGCGACGAGCTGTGCCGGCCGCAGCTGAGGGTGGTCCCGGACGGCGAGGAACCAAGGGGGCATGCCGCCGGCGGCGATCGGCGCCACGCGCCAGGGTTCGACGGTGACCGGTTCGCGGCGGGCACCGCGGGCGAGCGCCGAGGCGATCACCGCGCGGTCCTGCTCGGACGGGACGTGCGCGCCGCCCGAGACGGCCTGTCCGTGGCCGGTCGAGACCCACGCCGGAACGCCGACCTCGGCAGCGAGCTGTTCGACGAGCGCAGCGGCATCGCCGCCGGCGCGCGCGACGGCGAGAAACCGAGCGTGGCGTTCGATGCTCATCGCGAGGTCGGCTTCGCGCTCGGTCGCGAGGCGCTCGAAGAACACCTCGGTGAGGTCGACGTACGGGACCTCCTCGGGGATCGAGAACAGGCACAGTCCGTGCCGGGCGCACGCCTCCAGTAGCGGCGGCGGGAGCTCCGGGTTGGCGGGCATCAGGCCGAAGCCGACGGCGGCAATGCCGGCGGCGTGCAGACGCTCGACGTAGGGATCGGCGGATTGGGCGTCGCTCAGCCACAGGCCCTCAGTGAGAACGACCTCCCCGCCGCGCAGGTAGGGGGTGGGGTCGGTCGTCTCGGTCGCGTGCACCCATCGCACTTCCCGGTCGGCGTCCCCGACGACGACGACATCGCAGGTGAAGCCGGGGTCGGAGAGGAGCTCGCCGAGCGTGAAGCCCATTGGAGAATCCTACAAGCCGCCTGGACAAACATTGCGCCAAGCTCCACTTCCGGAGCGCGCCGGCCGTTGCGAGCATGCCGGCACCGTCGCGACCGGGTCTGGTGCGGCGGACCGCGTGGCAGCCGAAGGAGACGGTGTCGTCGTTGTGATCGCATTGCGTACCCAACCCCTCTTGAGTCGCCACCGGACTGCGACCCGGCCTGCTCTCGCTCCGGAGCGAGACTGGTGACCCCGGAGATCACGCGGACCACCCGGCGCCGGTTCCTGGGCCGCTCACTGGCCCACGGCGCGGCGCTGATCGCCTCGCCGCTGGCGCTGTCGGCATGTGCCGGCGCGGTGGGCTCATCCGGCGCCTCGGGAGGTCCGGCAGGTCCGCCGCGTCGCGGCGGCCACGCGACGTTCGCTCGCCTGGATGACGCGATCTCGATCGACCCGGTCGCCGTCGCCGACAACGAGTCCATCTGGTCGGTGAGCAACCTCTTCGCACGGCTCTACCGATCCTCGGCCACGAGCGACGGCCGCTCGGTTCCGTGCCTGGCGACCGGGCACTCGTTGTCGGCTGACCGGTTGACCTGGCGCTTCTCGCTCCGGAAGGGGCTGCGATTCTCCGACGGCTCCCCACTCACCGCGGACGACGTCAAGTTCTCGATCGACCGCAACACCGCGTCCGCCGCCAACGGATACATGAACGCCGCGATCGCATCGGTCGCGGCGTCGGACGCCCACACGGTCGAGATCCGCACCCACTATCCCACCGACCTGCTCGGCGTCGTCTCGTTCTACGGCAATGGAGTGGTTCCCCGCGGCCTCGGGGGACGGACCGCCAATGCGTTCTTCGCGCGGCCGGTGACGACGGGCCCGTTCACGATGACGAGCTGGGCCGTCGGGCAGCGGATGGTGCTCGCCCGCAATCCGCACTACTGGCAGCCGGGCAAGCCCTACCTGGACGGCGTCACGCTCACGGTCGTCCCCAACGACAACTCGCGGATGCTCCAGCTGCGAGGCCAGCAGGCGGACGTCGTCGAGCAGGTGCCGTTCTCACAGATCTCCAGCGTCAAGGCCGAGCCGGGCCTGCGAGTGGTGCTCGCCTCCTCGACGCGACTCGACTTCCTCATCCTCAACCAGCGCTACGCGCCGCTCGCCGACGTCGATGTCCGCCGCGCCATGTCCGCGGCCATCGACCGCGACTCGATCGTCAAGCTGGGGCTGTTCGGCTACGGCCGCGCGCTCGGTTCGATGTTCGCCCCGACCTGGCCCGACTATGACGGTTCGCTCACCCCGCCGACGCGGGACGTCGCGGTGGCGAGGCGCCTGATGAAGCGTTCGAGCCATCCGGACGGCTTCCGCGTCAAGTACTCGATCGACACCGGCGACGCGACCCAGGCGACCGCGGCTCAGATCATCGAGAGCAACCTCTCCGACATCGGGATCAAGGTCGCCATCGAGGAGTTCGATCCCAACGCGCTGTTCAACATGATTGCCCAGGAGACATTCCAGATGGCTCAGACGGACCTGAGCCTCGACGTCATGGACCCGTTCGAGAACGTGCCCTACCTCATCGACCCACACCTCAGCGGTGGTCTGGGCCCGTCAGCCGACCTTGACGATCCCGTGGTCCTGGCTTGGGATCGGCGCGCCCAGCACAGCACGAGTTCCTCCGCGATCCGTGACGCGTATGCGCACGTGCAAACCCGCCTGCGCCAGATCAGTCCCTTCATCCCCCTCTACTCGCAGCCGTACGCGTACGGGACAGTCGATCGACTGCACGGCTTCGTCGTTCCGCCGACCGGTGACTACCGCCTGGAGGACGCATGGTTGACGACGTGAGCGTCGCCACCTCCCCGCGCGCCACGCCCGGCAACGCGGCGTGGAGCCGTCTGGGCGCGGTCGTGCGACGGGCGTTGCAGGCGATCCCAACCGCGATCGGGGTGACGGTGCTCACCTTCCTGCTCATCCGGCTGATCCCGGGGGATCCGGCGCGGACGGCGCTCGGTCCCCACGCGAGCGCGCGCGCGGTCGCGGCGCTGCGAGCGCGGTGGGGCCTGAATCAGTCGCTTCCGGTGCAGTACTGGCACTACCTGGTTCACCTCGCGCAGGGCAACCTCGGCCAGTCTCTCTTCTACCACCGTCCGGCGACCGCGGTAATCGGCTCGTTCGTTGCGCCGACGGTCTGGCTGATCGTCTACTCCGCACTGCTGTCGGTCGCCATCTCGATCCCGGTGGCGGCGGCCGCTGCGGTGCTGCGCGGGCGCCCGTTCGATCAAGGCGTCCGACTGCTTTCGCAGATCGCCCTGGGGATGCCCCAGCCCTGGCTTGGGCTGCTGTTGATCCTGGGCTTCGCTCTCAAGATCCACGTGTTCCCGGTCGGTGGCTTCGGAGTCGGGCTCGCCGGTCACATCTCGGCGATGTTCCTGCCGAGCCTGACGATCGCGATCGGCATCGCGCCGATCCTCATCCGGGCACTGCGCGTCGAGCTGCTCGAGGTCCTCGGCGCCGACTACGTCACGACCGCGCGGGCCAAGGGGCTTCGCGAGTCGCGCGTCCTACTCCGCCACGCGCTGCACAACGCGGCGATCCGGGCTGTGACCGTGCTCGGGTTGAACATCGCGTGGCTGGTGAGCGGCACCGTGGTCGTCGAGCTCGTCTTCGGACTGCCCGGGCTGGGCAGCCTGCTCGTCACCTCGATCCTTCAGCGCGACTTCCCGCTCGTGCAGGGCCTGGCGCTGCTGTTCGCCCTGATGGTGATCGCGGTCAACCTGGCCACCGACATCGCCCGGTCGGTGCTCGATCCGCGAACGGGACTGAGCTAGGTGCCCGGCGGCGTCGACATCGCGGTCGCGGCTGACAGGCCCGCGGGCGGCCCAGGCGAACTGTCGTCATCGGCCGGGTCCCCCGTCCGCTTGCGGCGACGGTGGCTGCACAACCGCTCGCTCGTGGCCGGCGGGACGATCCTGATCGTGTTCGCGATTGCAGGCGCGTGCGCTCCGCTCGTCGCCGGGCACAACCCCCTCGCCCAGGACGCCGCGCCGCTGGCCAATCCATCGTGGCACCACCTGCTCGGCACCGATCAGCTCGGACGCGACGTGTGGGCGCGCCTGGTCTACTCGATCCGGATCGACCTCTCGGTCGCGCTCGGCGCGGTGGCGCTGCCGTTCATCGCCGGAACCGCCATCGGCCTGCTCGCGGGGTACTTCGGCACCGCGGTCGACGCGCTCGTGATGCGGATCGGCGAGATCGTGCTCGCGTTCCCGTTCAACGTGCTGGTGCTCGCGCTCGTGTTCGTGATGGGCTCCGGGGTGGTGAGCGTGCTCGTCGCGTTCACCGTGACCGGCTGGATCTCCTACACGATCATCGTGCGCGGCCAGGTCCTCACCGAGCGCCACCAGGAGTATGTACTGGCGGCACAGTTGCTCGGCTACTCGCGGCGGCGGATCCTGCTGCGCCACGTGCTCCCGAACGTCGTCACCCAGGCGATCGTCTACGCGATGTCCGACGTCGTGCTGACGACCGCCTCGATTGTGGCGCTCGGCTTCCTCGGATTGGGCATCACACCGCCGACCCCCGAGTGGGGTTCGATGATCTCCGACGGCACGCCGTTTCTCACCACCCACCCCGTGCTCGCCGCCGCTCCGGGCGTCGCGGTCGTGATCGTCGGCTTCGGGCTGTCCCTGATCGGCGACGGGCTGGCCGACCTGATGAGGATCGAGTGATGGACGACCACGATCAGCCGCTCCTGAGCGTCGAACATCTCGCCGTCTCGCTCACCGGCGGCGACGTGCGGCTGGTGGACGACGTCTCCTTCTCGCTTTCGCGGGGTGAGGCGCTCGGGCTTGTCGGCGAGTCCGGCAGCGGCAAGAGCCTGACCCTGCGCGCGCTGCTCGGCCTGCTCCCGAAGGGGACCGAGGTGACATCCGGACACGTCCGCTTCGATGGCACCGAGCTCGTCTCGGCGAGGGCGAGCGAGCTGCGACGACTGCGCGGCCGGCGGATCGGCATGGTGTTTCAGGATCCGATGACCGCGCTCAACCCGGTGATGACGGTGGGCGACCAGATCGCCGAAGGGCGCGTGACCCACCTGGGGGAGTCTCGGCGGGTCGCCCGGCGCTACGCGACGGCACTGATGGGGCAGGTCGGCATCGCGGATCCGGCCCGTCGCGCTCGCGCCTATCCCCACGAGTTCTCGGGTGGGATGCGCCAGCGGGTGGTGATCGCCATCGCGCTGGCGTGCGAGCCAGCGCTCATCCTGTGCGACGAGCCGACGACCGCGCTCGACGTGACGATTCAGCGCCAGATTCTCACCATCCTCGACGAGCTGCGCGGCTCCCGCGAGCTAGCGGTCCTCTTCGTCACCCACGACCTGGCGGTGATCGCCCAGATCTGCGAACGAGTCGCGGTGATGTACGCAGGCCAGATCGTCGAGTCGGGGCCGACCGCCGAGGTATTCGCGTCTCCCCGGCACGGCTACACCGACGGGCTGCTGCGCTCGGTGCCTGACCTGCACCTCACGCGCGCGCGGCTGGAGGCGATCACCGGGATGCCGCCGGGCGTTGCGGACATGCCACTGGGTTGCCGATTTCATCCTCGCTGTCCACTCGCCGACGACGCCTGCTGTCTGGACCGCGGCTATCCGCTGCGCGCGGTGGGTGGCGGTCGCCGATCGGCCTGCGTGCACTCCGAGCGGGTCGGCGGCCATGATCCGGTGGTCGCCGATGCCTGAACCACTGCTGTCGGTGCAGGACGTCGGCGTCACCTATGAGCGACGAGGCCTGCTCGGGCGCCTGCGCGCCGAATCGCCCTCATGGGCCGTCGACGGTGCGACCCTGGAGGTCGCCGGCGGCGAGGCAGTCGCAATCGTCGGTGAGTCCGGGAGCGGGAAGTCGACGATCGCGCGCGCGATCGTCGGACTGGTCCCCGTCGACCGAGGTCGCGTCGTGCTGGCCGGCGCGGTCGCCTCGACACGACGCACCCGGGAGCAGCGGCGACTGGTCCAGCTGATCTTCCAGGATCCCTACTCGTCCCTGAACCCGCGCATGACGGTCGGCGACGCGATCAGCGAGGCGATCCGTGTCAACCGGATGCGTGAGGGCTCCGCCGTCGCGCAGCGCACACGCGAGCTGCTCGCGCTCGTGCAGCTGCCGTCGCGGTTCATTGATGTCCATCCGCGCCACATGTCCGGCGGTCAGCGCCAGCGCGCGTCGATCGCCCGCGCCCTGGCAACCGAGCCGCGGCTGCTCGTCGCCGACGAGCCCGTCTCGGCGCTCGACGTCTCCGTCCAGGCCGCCATCCTCAACCTGTTCGCCGACCTGCGTGCCGACCTCGGGCTCACGCTGTTGGTGATCTCCCACAACCTGGCCGTCGTCCGCCACGTCAGCGAGCGGATCATCGTCATGCACCGTGGGCGGATCGTCGAGGCCGGCGAGACCGAGGCGGTGGTGGAGCATCCTCGGCATGACTACACGCGAACGCTGATCGCGTCGGTTCCCTCCCTCATGCCCCGCGCACCCCACCCGACGAGTCCGGCGACCGCGCCGGGCGGAAAGGCCTGAACCGTGCCCGACTCGACCGCGATCGACACCCCGCAGCAGTCCCTCACGCCACCCGACCTGTCGCTGTTCCCCGACGGCACCCGCAACGACGCGGGGAAGGGCTTCACGGTCGGTGGCTGCTCGCTGAGACAGCTGGCATCGCAGCATGGGACGCCGGCCCTGATCGTCGACGAGGCGGCGCTGCGCGCCCGCGCGGCGGAGTTCGTCCGCGCCCTGCGCGGCCGCCACCCACGCTCCGACGTTCACTTCGCCTGCAAGGCGTTCCCGTCAGCCTCGATCATCGGCCTGCTCGGCGACGAAGGCCTGAGCTTCGACGTGGCCTCGGGCAATGAGCTGGCGATCGCCCGCGCCGCCGGTGTCGATCCCGGCCGTGTGCTGTTGCACGGCAACGCGAAGAGCGACGACGAGATCCGGGACGCGATCGAATGCGGGGTCGGATACATCGTCGTCGACAACCTCGACGACATCGATCGGATCTGCCGCCTCGCGTCGCGCACCCAGCCGGTGCTGCTGCGCATCACGCCGGGCATCCGCGCGCACACCCACGACGCGATCGCCACCGGACACACCGGATCCAAGTTCGGCGTCCCAGTCGATCAGGCCCCGCTTCTGATCGAGCGGATCCGCCGTGAGCCGTCGATGCGACTCGACGGTCTGCACATGCACATCGGCTCGCAGATCTTCGATCTCCGGCAGTTCCGCGAGGCGATCGCCGCCCTCGCCACGCTCGGACGCTTCGAGGTCTACGACGTCGGAGGCGGCCTCGCCGCCCGCTACACGAGCGCGGATTCCCCGGTGAGCATTGACGACTACGCGCGGACCCTCGTCGAGACGGTGCACGAGCATCTCGGCGATGATGTCCGACTGCTCGTCGAACCCGGGAGGTCGCTCGTCGCACCGACGGCCGTCTCGCTGTACACCGTGGTGACGGTCAAGCACGGAGCCAAGACGCACGTGGCGGTCGACGGCGGGATGAGCGACAACCTGGAGGTGTCACTCTACGGTCAGAGATTCCAGCCGTGGCTGCTCGACGGGAACGGACCGCCGCAGATCTGCGACCTCGTCGGACGACACTGTGAATCCGGTGACGTACTCGCCTACGACGTCGAGCTCGCCTCGCCGCGCGTCGGGGACCTGGTCGTGGTGCCGGTCACCGGCGCCTACACCTATACCATGGCGAACAACTACAACGCCGCATTTCGTCCACCGGTCGTGCTCTGCAGTAACGGTTACAGCCGCCTGGCGGTGCGCCGCGAGACGCTCGAAGACCTCCTGCGCCGGGAGGTCCTGCTCACCAACGGGACGGTCGACCGATGACCGACCTGGCGAACAGGGTCCATGCGTCGCTGGAGCAGGCTCACCGGTGGTGGCCGCTCACCGGTGCGGCCGTGTGCGTGGTCGATCCCAACGCGGAGCTGCTCCTCGCCAGCAGTGGGCTCACCGACGCCAGCTCGGGCGCGCCGGTCGGCCCGGGCACGCGGTTCGAGATCGGGTCGATCAGCAAGTCGTTCACGAGCTTCGCGCTCGGAGCGCTCGCCGACGAGGGACGGGTCGAGCTGTCCGCGTCGGTCCTCGACCACCTGCCCTGGCTGACGCCGCGAGCGCGTTTTGCGCCGATCACCCTGAGGCACCTCATGTCCCACACCTCCGGGCTCATCTGCGGCGCGGACGCCGTCCCCGACGCGGCCGCCGCCGGCCTCGCGCTGCGCGACAGCGAGGTCGGGGCGGCGCCCGGCGAGTTCTTCCACTACTCGAACATCGGCTACGCGGTGCTCGGTCTGGTGATTGAGCGGATCACCGGAGAGCCGGTCGGCGCCGTCGTCACCGATCGCCTCCTCGCCCCCCTGGAGATGCGCGAGTCGGCCGCCACCATCACGCACAACGACCGGGCGTCGATGGCGACCGGCTACCAGGCCCTGCACGACGACCGTCCGCTGCTGCCCGGCGACCCGCTCACGCCGGCGACGTGGTTCGAGGTCGCCGCCGCGGACGGCAACATCATCGCGACAGCGTCCGACCTGGGCCGTTACGCGCGGATGCTCCTGGGCCGGGGCCGCCTCGACGCCACGCAGATCGTGAGCGTCGAGCGCTTCGCGGAGCTCACCGACGAGGACCCGTCGCCGCAGGCTCAACGGCGCTACGCGCTCGGGCTCGAGGTCGAGCAGGAGGGAGGCGGCCACCGTCTGACGCACGGCGGCGGCATGGTCGGCTACTCCTCGTTCCTGGCCGTCGACATGCAGGCCCAGCGAGGCGTTGTCGTGCTCACCAATGCCCCCGGGGAGTCCGGCGTGGCGGAGCGGCTGGCGCGCAGGGTCCTCGCCGCCGCGGTGGGCGAGCCGGAGACGAGCCCGGCGAGCGACCTCGACGCCTCGCTGATCCCGGACGCCGAGAATCACGTGGGGTCCTACGGGGAGGGGGCGCTGCGGATCGAGGTGCAGCGCCGCGCGGCAGGGCAGCTGCAGCTCGTCGCCGGTGAGACCACCGGCCGTCTGTACCACCTCGGCGAGGGACGGCTCGGCTGCGATCATCCGGACTGGCGGGTGTTCCCCCACCGGCTCGAGCGCGCAGGCGCGTCCTCCCGCTGGCTGTACGGGCCGCACGCGCTCGCTCCCGCCGGCACGCCGGCCCCGCGCACGGCAAGCGAAGTCGGCGGCGCCGACCCCTTCGTCGGTCACTACCGCTCCTGGACGCCCTGGTACCCGAGCTTTCGCGTCGTGCAGCGCGACGGGGCGTTGATGCTGATCGCCGGGTCTGGTGTCGAGGCCCCCGCCAACGAGCTCGAACTGTTGCAGGTCGAGGAGCGGACGTTCCGGGTCGGGGCCGACCCGCGACTTCCCGAGCGACTCGTGTTCGCCGCACCCGTGGACGGTGTGTCATTCGAAGCGGTCCGCGACGGCTGCCGGTACTCCCGGTCGTTCAGGCCATAGATCCAACCCCGGCCCCTGGGAGCGCATGACCACCGACCACACGAATGCCGGAGTCGAGTCGGTGGGCGGCGGCACGGGAATGACCTGTTACGGGTTCAAGGGCGGTTCGAGCACGGCCTCGCGTCGCGTAGAGGTCGGCGCCGGCGGCAAGCATGTCGTCGGGGTCTTCGTCCAGGCCAACTTCGGACGGCGCGTGGAGCTGACACTTGCCGGCCTGCCAGTCGGACGGATGCTCGCAGACGACGACCCTGAGAAGAGCGTCAGCAATCAGCCCCCCGGGGCTGGAGGCGTGATCGTGATCGTCGGCACCGATGCGCCGCTGCTGCCTGGGCAGTGCAAGGCCCTCGCGCGACGAGTCCCGCTTGGCCTCGCACGCACCGGCGCCACCGGGTCGCACTTCTCGGGCGACATCTTCCTCGCCTTCTCGACCGCCAACGACGACGCGCTGGCAAGCCGACACGCGCCGGAGGACGACACGGCGCAGGGCACCAACTATGCGACGATGACGTTCGTCCCGTGGGGCTCGGTCAACCCGCTCGACGAGGCGGTCATCCAAGCGACCGAAGAGGCTGTCATCAACGCGCTGGTGGCCGCCGAGACCTCGACTGGCATCAACGGCCACCGCAGTGCAGGCCTGCCTCACCATGCGATCCGCACGCTGTTCTCGCAACCCCAGCCTGCCTTGGCCGAGACTTGACCGCGGGCTGACCACGTGCGAACGCATCAGGTCTGTGGCCCCCGCCGGTCGGGTCAGCTGCCGCTCGGCGTCGGCAGCGCGCGGGCGCGCTGCTCGGTGCCCAGCTCTCCATAGGGGTAGTCGGCCGGCGCCGGGTCGCTCGCTTGGTCCAACATCTGTCGTTCCTCCTCGGAGAGATGGAGACCGGCGGCGCCCAGGTTGTCGGCGAGCTGCTCCACCGTGCGCGCACCGAGGATGACCGAGCTCACCCCGGGACGGTCGATCAGCCAGGCAAGCGCGATCTGCGCCATGCTGACCGACCGCTGCTCGGCGATCAAGGCCACGGCGTCGACCACCGCCCATGTCCGCTCGACCCCGCGACGTCGGTCGTAAGCCTCGACCCCTCGATCAGGGTTCTCTCCCAATCGGGTCGCGCCCGAGGGACGGGCGTCACGGGTGTACTTACCCGTCAGCCATCCCCCGCCGAGCGGCGACCAGGGCAACAGCCCCAGCCCATTGGCCAGCGACGCGGGGACGATCTCCCATTCGATCTCCCGAACGAGCAGGTTGTACTGGGGCTGCAGGGTGATCGGTCGCACGAGCGAGCGCAACTCGGCCAGATCGACGATCTGCTGCAGCTGCCAGCCGGTGTAGTTCGACAGGCCCACGTAAGCGATGTCCCCGGCCCGGACCGCGTCGTCGAGGAACCGCAACGTCTCCTCGGGCGGGGTCAACGGATCGTGGGCGTGAACCTGGTAGAGGTCGACGTGATCCACGCCCAGCCGCCGCAGCGAGGCGTGCAAGGCAGTGCGCAGGTGACGGCGCGAGAGGCCGAGGTCGTTGGGACCGGTACCCATACGGAAGCGGCCCTTGGTGGCGAGCACGAGCTGGTCACGGACCTCCCCGCTCTGTCGCCCCAGCCATCGCCCGATGATCTCCTCAGAAGCCGCGTCACTGTAGACGTCGGCGGTATCGATGAGATTACCTCCGGCCGCGACGAACGCGTCGAGCTGAGCATGGGACCCATCCTCATCAGCCTCGGTCCCGAAGGTCATCGTCCCCAGCGCCAGCGTCGACACAACGCAGCCACTGTGTCCGAGCGTACGATATTCCATTCCTGCCTCCGTCTGGTCGGGATCACTTCGAGCCTACCCCCGGCTCTGCCCCGAGACATCAACGCCGGCAGAGTCGCTCGGCGAGCCCTTCGGGGCATGTCTGCGAGCCGCCACTTCTCTATCTGCCGTGCCGTTCACCGGGCGTGATCGAGGCCTACCGCTGATTCGCAGAGGCGGTGGGCGAGGGCGGCTAGCGCTCGAGTGGCTGGCGGTGGGGAGGTTTGGTGCGCGAGCCACAGTCGTGCCGGCGGCAACGGGTCAGCGACCCGGAGCGCGGCAACACCGACGCGGCCGGCGTCTCGCGCATTGGCCGCCCGCAGAAAGGTCCATGAGGTGGAGCGAGCGATCTCGATCAGCGCGTCTTCGAGGGACTCAAGCGTAGGCCCGATCCTGGGCTCAAAGCCCGCTCCGCGACAGAGCGCGGCGAGTTGCTCCCGTAGCCGGCGAGTGCCTTGGCGGTCACCGGCGACGAGCACGAGCGGGTCGTCAGCGAGTGCTTTGAGCGCGATAGGGCCCGCGCCTGCCAGTGGATGGGTGGAAGAAGCGACCACCTGCCATGACTCGCATGTGATTTCGGTGAACGACAGCCCGGGGGTTGGGGGCGCGGTGTGGACGAGCGCTGCGTCGATCTCGCCGTTGAGGATCGCCTCAAGCTTTGGCATTCGCCGAGCTTGCTGTAGTTCGACGTGCACGTCGGGATGGGCGGCACGATGCTCGGCCAGGAGCGTGTTTGTGACGTCCCAGGCCCCGCCGGTGGTGGCCAGGCGGATGATCCCGGCCCGACCGGCGGCGAGATCCTCGGCGACGCGCTGGGCCTGTTTCAGCCGCGCGAGCACGGCGTGGGCGTGCGGCAGAAATGCCTCACCCTCGCCGGTGAGAGAGACCCGGCGACTGGAGCGCTGAAACAGCGCGAAGCCGAGTTCGCGCTCCAGTCGGCCGACGGTTTGGCTGACGGCGGGCTGCACGACGCCGAGGCGGTCAGCGGCGGCGACGAACGTGCCCTCCTCGGCGACGGCGACGAACGCGTACAGCTGCCGGAGTTCCATCACATGACGTGATAGCAGCACGGGCGTTTGCGCCCTTGGTCGGCACACCGGTCGGTGATGTGCTCCTGACATCAACTTCCGCAACAAAGAGAACGACATGCAACTGATCACCTCTGACGTCCCCCAGGCACACACGGAAACCGAAGCGACGAGCCCAAGAAGGTGGTGGACGCTCGCCGCGGTCTGCACCGGGGTGTTCATGCTGCTCCTTGATCTCACGATCGTCAACGTGGCGCTCCCGGATATCGAGCGCGCCTTTCAGGCGTCGCTGTCGGACCTGCAGTGGGTCGTCAGCGCCTACGCGCTGACGCTGGCCGCGTTCTTGCTCACCGCCGGTTCGCTGGCTGATCTCTATGGCCGGCGGCTGCTGTTCGCAACCGGGATCGTGCTGTTCACCGCGGGGTCGCTGTGCTGCGGGCTCGCGACCGGGTCGTCTTCCTCACTCTGGCGCGCGGCGGACAGGTGGGGGTCGCGACCGGCGTCGCCGCGCTGGGGACGACGCTGGCCGCGCGTGTCCACAGCCTGGTGCTCGACGATCTGCGCGGAACCGTGCTCAGCGGCCAGATGCACACGATCGCGCACCAGGTCTCGATCGGCGCTGCTGCGCAAGCCGTCACGAGCGTGCCCCCCGCTTCGCGTCGAGGCGTGGCTGTCGCAGCTCGCTCTGCGCTCGTCCAAGGCTTGAACACGATCCTGCTCATCGCAGCCGTCGTCGCATTCATCGCGGCGGCCTGGTGCGCGTTGATCCGCGAGCGCGACTTCGTCACCGCGCCGTCGGTCGCAGCGGGCCACTGACAACTCGAAACCCCAGAAGGAGCTACCAGATATGGAGATCAGCACCAACACCACCAAGGCCACGGTTGAGCGATACGCCGCCGCCGTCCAGGCCGGCGACGCACAGGCACTCAAAGGGCTGTTCGCCCCCGACGCGACCTGGACCCTTGCCGCCGGCAACCTTCCCATCGCCGGCACATGGCGAGGGCGCGACGCGATTCTCAACAAATTCCTTGCCGTTGCACTGACCCACTATCAACCTGACTCGATCGAGATCGAGGTCACCGGCACCCTTGCCGAGAGCGACCAGGTCGTGATGCAATGGACAAGCCGCGCGCTTACACACACCGGCGGACGGTACGAGAACGAGTGCATCGGTGTGTTCACGATCCGGGACGGCCGGATTCATGCAGTGCGTGAATACATGGACACCCTGTACGCCCGAGACCACGGGTTTACCGAGGTCGGGGCCGCGGAGGTGAGTCAAACGGCAACTGTCTCATCCCTGGAGCGCGGCGACGCCTACCAAGCGCGCTTCAGCGAAGACGTGGTCTTTCACAGTCCCGTCACCGACTACCACGGTCGTGGGGACGTGGCACACCTGCTCTCGACCATCGCGGCCGTCTTCGACACCGTGAGTAGCCAGCGCCAGATGGCCCGTGGCCAAGACGTGATCACCGACGTCACTGCCTACCACAAGGGTCGTCGAATGACCGGTTTGGTCAGCGAGACCTACGACCAAGACGGGCGCGTTCGGGAGGCGACGCTCCTCCTGCGACCACTGCGAACGCTGAACGAGGCGATCGACGCAATGCGCGACGCACTCGAGCGCTCACCGCTTCCGAGCAGCACCTGACCATCAGACAAGGAGACCGAGATGACGACAGCCATCCCCGCCGGACGGATCCAGCTCTTGCAGGTGGCGCCCCGGCTGTACGGCGCCGTGTTCGCGCTATCGAACTCGCTCGAACTTGACGATCAGCTCCGCCTGCTTCTCGACGTGCGGGCGTCGCAGATCAATGGATGCGCCTTCTGCCTGGACATGCACTACAAGGACGCTCCGGCCGCCGACATCAGCGAGCAGCGGCTGTACATGCTCAACGCATGGCGCGAGAGCCCGCTCTACGACCAGCGTGAACGAGCCGCGCTCGAGCTCTGTGAGGCGATCACCCTGATCGCAGACGGCCACGTGCCTGACCCGGTGTGGGAGGCCGCTGCCGCGGCGTTCGACGAGGTCGAGCTGGGCCAGCTGGTGTTCGCGATCACCACCATCAACGCATGGAATCGCCTGATGATCGCCTCGCGCACCGAGCCCGGCCACTACCAGCCGGGGCAGTTCCAACGCCGTCGCCACGCGGAATGAGCACACGGCACGGAGCACGCCTGCAGCCGCTGCTCTCAGGGAGCTCTGATCAGCTGCCCGTGTTGCCCGAATTACCGGAGCCGGTGTTGAGCTCCGTTGTGCGGACGCGATGGGTGCCCCCGGGGGAACGCCCGCTGTTGGGGGCGCTGACGTAGGTCTGGCAGCTGACGAGGTGCTCGGTGCCAAGGCCCGAATTGCCCATCGGACCGACAAGCGGGCCGACGAACGTGTTGTCCTTTCCGATGAGGAGCTTGACCCGCGGACCCGAGGGCGTCGGATCGCCCGGGGCGTACTGGTCGGCGGTCGCGGCGCAGTCGATCGGGGCCGGGTTGGTCGACCGCCCGGGTGCCGTCTTGATCATGACCGTCTCGTGATATTCGTCGACGAGCTTGGTGTCCGCGGCCATCAGCGTGTTGTGCCCGCCGAAGTTGAGCTTGACGAACACGGTGCCATCGCTCTTCTGCGTGATGGCGTACGCCGCTGAGGTCCCGGTGCTGCCACTCAGCGCGAGCAGGACGGCAACGCCAACCCCCGCCAGCCCCAGAGAGCTGCCTGCGAGAACGCGTGGACCTCGCAGCAATCTGGCACGCGCCCGCGCCGGCTCTGAAGCGGTGGCCAGCTCGTGGTGTGCCGCACGGTTGAGCTCGTCGCGGAAGCGCTCGAGGCTCTGTGGGATGGGGCTGGTCATGACTCCTCCAGGTGGACGGTGTGTGACAGGCGCCGAAGCGCACGCGAGACCCGGACACGTGCGGCCGCGGGCTCGATGTCGAGACGTTCGGCGACTTCCCGGTAGGGCAGCTCGTCCACGACTCGCATCTCCAGCGCTTCACGCTCGGCCGGGGAGAGAGCATTGAGCTGCCGCTCCAGCGCAACGCGAGGGGACAGACGCTCCTCGACCTCGGTGAACCCATCCTCGGCGGCGAGGTCGAGCGGCAGGCCGAGTCGCTCGCGAGCGCGCGTCTCGATCTGATCGCGCCGCACCGTGTCCGCGAGGACGTTGCGGGCGATCCCGAGCAGCCACGGCAGTGCAGAACCGTCACGGTCGTCATGAAAGCGATCGATGCTCAAAAGAGCCCGCGCAAACGTCTCGGCGGTCAGGTCGCTGGCGGCCCATTTAAGCCGCCGGGACAGCCACGCATGCACGTCGCCAACGTGCCGGGTGTACAGCTCGGAGAATGCCGACGGATCACGGCGGGAGCTCGTGAGCAGCTCAGCGTCGCTGGGTGCCCCGCGCTTGTGTTCTAGTGGTCTCACACGCCGATATCGCATACGCCCCCGCGTTTGTAACCAGGGATCTCAGAGCGGCGCTGTGCGGGCGAACGGAAGGATTGGAATTTCTGCGCCGGCTGAAAAGTGGAGCTTGCTGAACGAGCCGGCTTGAGGCTCGGTCAGCGAGGCATCCACTGCTCCTCAGAGGCTCCGTGTTGTCGAAGACGCCGACGAGCGCCTCCTGCACGGCGTCTTCTGCGCGCCCACGATCCCCGGCTGACCATTAACTCGAGATTGATCAGCATCGCGCCGTGGGCGGCGGCGCGTCGTTGCTCGGCTCCTGCTCCGAAGGCGCAGAGCAGACAGATCCCGAGCGATTCGGGACTTCGCGATACAAACGCGCGGTGGAGTGCAATAACGAGGCGTGAAGTCTCATCAGCGTCAGCGACGGACGAGCAGCGACGCAGAGCTGCTCAGGAGCGCTCGGCGTGATCCCTCGGCGTTCTCGGAGCTGTACACGCGACACGTCGGCGACGTGCACGCTTGGCTGTCTCGACGAATCGCGTGGGCGGCCAACGACCTCACCGCCGAGACGTTCGCGCGAGCCCTGCTGAGCATCGACCGCTTCAGCGACGACCGCGAAGGCACGGCGTTGCCATGGCTGCTCGGGATCGCCCGTCACGTCCTCTTGGAGACCGTCCGGCAAGACCGGATCGAGACGCGCGCTCGGGAGCGGCTCGGCCTGCCCCTCGACCTTGCCGTCGACGACGGCTTCTCCGAGGTGGAGGAGCGCCTGTCCCCGCGTCGTGCGCTGGAGCGTCAACTCGATGCTCTCCCGCCTGGCGAACGGGAGGCGCTCAAGCTGCGTGTCGTCGACGAGCTGCCCTACGACGAGCTCGCTGGCCGTCTCGACATCCGACCCGCGGCCGCGCGTCTGCGGGTCTCACGCGCCTTGCGGCGCCTCGCTCATACCGTCCCACAGGAGGAAACATGACCAGTCCCGTCCCACCGGGCCTCGACCGCTTCGGCGAGGAGCTCGACCGCGCGGCGCACCGCGAGCTGTCCACTACCTTGGGATCGGTGCGGGCGCGGCTCGGGCGCACACGTACACGGGTGTTCGCCGGTGGCACGCTCGGGCTGGTCGGCATCGGCTCGGCGCTGGTGCTTGCCCTCGGCGGGTCGACGGCACCGCCGGCGTACGCCATCACGACGAACGCCGACGGTTCGGTGCTGGTCACGTTCAACTACGCGCCCGGTTCGAATTTCTGGCAGCTCGAACATGACCTCATCGGGGGCCACAGCGAGATGATCGCGGTCAACGTCGCGCCCGGGCCGGCGACCGTTCCCGGCCCGGTCAAATGCACGCCCATGAAGGATGGCAATCCGGGCATGCCACCGACGCCAATCAAGGTCGAGCTGGGCCAGGACGGGACAGGCACGATTCCGGCGAACGACCCGAATGCGATCCCAGGCGTCCCGGGCGGCAGCAGCGGCGTCACCGGTCCAGTGCACCTGACGGCATGTCAGCTGTTTATCGAGACGCCCACGGACACTGGCGGCAACACGGGTGGTGACACCCCCGGCGTCTTCGGCTTCAACCCCAACGGCACAAGCAAGGTCGCCGGCAGCCAGCGCTGACCTGGAGGATCGAAGCGCGCGACATTTGTTCGCTACAACCACCGAGAACCATGCATACCCCGGCGACATTGCGCTGGACGCCGATTGGCGGCGGGGCAAGGATGCTCGAGAGCGATTACCGTTCGGTTACAACCAGTGTTCCCGGCACGTAACCGGTGGCAGCGTACAACTGCGGCCGTGCAACGACGCCTACCCCCTCGCGACCGGCCAGCGACGTGTTCATCTCGCTGGGTAGGACGAGTGATGAGTAGATCATCCCTGACCGCCCGCGTCGCGGCGCTCGCAGGCGTGTGCGCCGTCGGCGCTCCGGTGGCGGTCGCCCGGGCGAGCGCCGACACCGAGACGACTAGGATGCTCGCCGGGTCGGCCGCCGCCGTGACGAGCGACCCGCTCGCGGTCGAGGCGGTCCGCGACTCCCCGAACCAGACCGTCCAGGGGTGGATGGCCGTCCGTCAGCAGGCCGCCCAGCGGTTCGCTGACGCGGTCAGCACGCCGGGGTCACCGACCTACCAGCGGTTCCTGAGCCCCACCGCCTACACCCAGAGGTTCGGTCCCAGTGCCGCGCAGGTTGATGCGGTGAAATCGCATCTGACCAGGGCAGGCTTCAGCCAGGTGCGGGCCAGCGTCAACGATGACTTCATCTCGGCCACCGCGCCGTTGGCGACGATCGACCGGGTGTTCTCGGTGCGACTGCGCCGCTACCTGATCGGCCCTCGGGGAACGCACCTCACGATCGAGTCAAGCGACCGCGACCCCACGGTCCCCGTCTCGATCCGCGACGACGTTCTGTCGATCACCGGCGTGAACACCACCCAACGACTACGGGGATGAGGAGCAGATCGACTCCGAGGCCGCCTACGCGATGGCGCCCAGCGCGAAGCAGCTGATGGTCGACGGCGACAGCTGCGTGGAAGAGAAAGAAGGCCCGCAGGCAGATCTCGACGCTGAGTTGGCGCCGCTGACCGGCCACGGATCCAGCCCGAGCGCCGACATCGAATCCTGGTCCGGTGGGATCGGAACCGAGAACGTGTCACCAGCGCTGCGCAAGGCCAGCCACGCGATCGCGCTGCGCGCCGCAGCCGAGGGCGTCAGTCTGCTGGTCGCCTCCAATGACTACCCGGGACCCGCGCTGCCCGCCACGGATCCGGACGTCACCGCGGTCGGCGGCACGACGCTCGGCATCGGCGCCCAAGGCCAGCGGCTGTTCGAGACCGGCTGGTCGGACGGTCTCGTCGAGCGAACTGGCAACGGCGGCCCCTGGCAGTACCGGGACATCTATCTCGCAAGCGGCGGTGGGGCGAGCCACCTCTATCGCGAGCCGAGCTACCAGAAGGCCGTCGTCCCCAGCTCGATGGCCACCAACCACGCAGGTCACCCCGGCCGGACGGTGCCTGACATCTCCGCCGACGCCGATCTTATGACGGGAATACTGTTCGGCCAGTTCCAGCCTAAGTCCAACCGGAAGACGACTCCGTACACGACGTTCGTCGGCGGCGGCACGAGTCTGTCCACTCCTCTCGTGGCCGGCATCGTCCTCGACGCCGAGCAGGGACAGCCGAGGAACTTTGGATTCCTCAACCCGCTGCTCTACTCGCTGGCCGGAAGCCCGGCGTTCCACGACATCCTGCCGCTCAGCTCATCCGATCCGCAGGTCGACCGCGCCGCGTTTGCGAACCCTGCGACCTTGTACCACCGGCGGCACAAGCCGGTTGTCTCCCTGTTCGACGACCAGGATCCAAGGCACACCCACCAGGTAACCGCGACGGGCTACGACACGATGACGGGACTAGGCACCCCGAGCGGTGCCGCATTCATCGATGGGTTGCGATCGGCCGCAAGGCCTCGACGCCGAGCGGGCAACTGACCCAACTGACCCGCGGCAGCCCACCAGCGTCGCCGCGGGTCCGCGCCTGGCCGAGATCATCTTCCGCGAGGTGGACGGAGGCGCGCCGCCACAACTCGTGTACCACGACCTCCCGGATGCCGAGCGTGGCTCCCATCTATGGGGGCCCTGATTGGGGGGGCCCTGATTGGGGCGTCACGCCACGCTCGGCATCGCACAGCTGGAGGGTTAGCGCCCGGCCGGATTGTCCTTCTCAAGCTGGGACTGGGAGACCTCGTTGAACCCGGACGGGAGTTGGGCCAGCTTGGCGTTGACGATGTTCGCCGCAGTGGCCGGCAGCCACTTCTCGGAGACGGTGTTGGTCCCGTCCGCGCCGCCGTTGGGATTGATCACCATCTCGCCGGTGCTCTCGACGGGCTCATAGGTCTGGGAGTTGACGTAGAGCGTGTCCGTGTACCCGGCCTCGTTCGGCAGGGTCAGTTTGATCGTTGACTGCCCGTCGATCGTCGCGGTCCCATCCTGGGTCGCCTTGCCGCTGGCGAGCTCGGACTTGATCTGCTCCGCGTCGGCGGCCGGATTGTCGGAGTCAACCGGCCCGACGCTCGTCTGAACGGCGTACTCCCGCTGGACGGGGTCGAGGTTGGTCGACTGGTAGCTCATCTGGTTGCCGTCCGGGGCGCCGACGATGTACTGCTCGTAGACGTCGGTCCCGTTTGACGAGATCAGCTGGCTGGAGCTGTAGTAGTCGCCGGTCTGCGGGTCGGTGTAGGACCAGACCGGGTTGGTGCTGTCCGAACCCGGGTTGCCGTTGCCGCCGGCGGAGACCCGCTCGACGACCTCGGTCTGTCCGGCGTGGTCGAGGTTGGCGCTCACACGGCGCACGATGTACGCGGTGTCCTCAGCGTCGCCCGACAGGGCCTGTGGCGCCGACGCCTGCGCGCCCGAGCCTGCCTGGACGGACGCGCCGCCGTGGCCAGACCCGCCGCCGACGGCGAGCACGGTCGCGACACCGGCGGCCGCCAGCATCGGCACTCCGGCGGTCGCCGCCCGCGTGGCGGTGCGCCGCCGGGCAATGAGGCGGGCGCTGGCCGGAAGCCCGGCCGGCGCGTCGATGGTGGCAGCACGCTCGCACATGCCGGCGTGCAGCTCTTCGAGGAGGTCGGTGTCGTTCAGCATGCGGTGGTCTCCGTGGTAGTGAGGAACAGTTCGGCGCCCAGAACCTCGCGCAGCCGCGCGAGTCCGCGGGTCACGCGGCTCTTAACCGTGCCGATCGGGATGTCAAGGGTGGTCGCCGTCTCGGCCTCGGACAGCTGCAGGCCGTAGCGCAGGACGATCACCGCACGCTGTGCGTGCGGGAGCGCATCCAGCGCGGCCATCAGCGCATCGCGCTGCAGCAGCCGCTCCTGGGGGTGATCGGACTCCTGGCGACTGATGAGCGCTTCGATCGCGGCGTTCGTGCGATCCGTTCGCTGCTCACGCCGCCAGTCCTCGCGCGTGGCGTTGACGGCGGTCCGCCGGGCATAGGCGAGCGGGTCGTCAATCCGCGACCAGCGCTGGTACACCCGGATCAGCGCCTCCTGCGCCGCATCCTGGGCGCGCTCCCGATCGCCACAGACAATGAACGCGAGCTTGACCAGCCCCTCGGCCTGAACCGCCGCGAACCTCTCAAACTCCGACTGCCGGCCTCGCGCCAGCCTCACCGGCCGCTCGCCTGGCTAGGCGTTGAGATCATGTCGGCTCCTTCATTTCAAGGTCCGGAGCCACACCGGGCGGCTCCGCTTACGCCCATTCAGATGCTCGCGACTCCGAAAAGGTTCCATCCCGGTCGGCGGTAATCGGCGGCCGGGCGATCTCGGGTCCGAGTCAGCGGGTCGAACGTGCCGGGTGACTGCTGGAAAGCAGATACTTGCTTGTTCCCTTGAGGGCGCAACACTTTGTGCAACACCAAATGCCAAATGCATCGATTTGCCGGACTTTAAAGTAGGGCCAACCGAGATCGAACCGGTGACCTCCTGCTTGCAAAGTTGGGCCGAGCCTTTGCCCCACGTTGCCGTCGTTTGCCGCAAGTGCGGCAGTCTGGCCGAGACTGCCGCGCCGGCATGCCATCCGGGGTGTCAGGGTGGCGTGGCCGCCGGACTAGGAGGTCACGATCAGGCTGGAGTCAGCAGGCTGCGCACGGTCGCTCCGACGCTGGCGCGGCGCGCCTGAGCGTCGGCGAACTCGTGCCTCGCGGCGGCGGCGATGAGCCGGCCGAGGACGAGCGACAGCCAGTCGGCGGGAAGGTCGTCGCGCAGCGTGCCTGCGGCCTGTGCACGGTCGATGTAGCTGCGCAGTGGCATCCGCCGCCGCCAACCGTCGTTGGCCTCTTTGGCGTGGAGATGCTCCTCGTGGTTGACCAGGAACCGGTAGCGATCACCCAGCCCAGCGAGGGAGATCACCAAGTCGACGAGAACCTCGATCGGGTCCCCGGTGACGCCGGCGTCGAGCCGCGCGCGGACGATCTCCCCGGCCTCGGCGAAGACGCGTGCGTAGATCGCTGCGATCAGCGACTGGCGGTCGGGAAAGTGGCGGTATAGGGTGCTGCGGCCGATTCCGGAGGCAGCCGCGATGTCGGCCATCGTCGCCTCGGGAGCGTCGGCGAGCACAGCGATCGCGGCGGTCACGATCGTCTCATGGTTGCGTTCGGCGTCGCGCCGGAGTCGATTCTGGGCCGTCATCGGAGCTAGATTCGCAGAAACGGGACGCGAGTGTGCTATTTCTGAAGCGGGACGTTCTTGTCCCACTTCTGTTGCCCGTCCTGACCCGGAGACGATGACCATGAGAGCGATCGCGCGCTGGTGTGTTCAGCACCGCAGGACGGTCCTTGCGGCCTGGCTGGTGGGCCTGATTGTGGTGGCCGGCGCCGCCAAGACCATTGGTTCGGACTACAAGAACAGCTTCAGCCTCAAGGGCACCCAGAGTTTCGAGGCGCTTGATCTGCTGCAGCGGGCAGCGCCGAAGGCGTCCGGGGACGTCGAGCAGGTCGTCTTTTCGGTCAAGCGCGGGACAGTCACCGACGTGGCCGCCCGCGAGCATGTGACCGCGGTGCTCAGTCGCTTGTCAAAGCTGCCGACGGTGGCGTCGATCTCCTCGCCGTTTGCCAAGAGTGGATCGGCTCAGATCTCCGCTTCGAAGAGGATCGCGTTCGCCGACGTGACGATGACCAAGGAGGCGGGAGCGTACTCGACGTCCCAGTCCAAGACGTTCGTCGACACCGCAACCGACAACCAGCCCGCGGGGCTGCAGGTGGCCGTCGACGGACAGGTCGCCGAAAACGCCGAGCCGGTCAGCGACGCGGGCGCCGGCTTCGGGGCGCTCGCCGCACTGATCGTGATGATGATCGTATTCGGCTCGTTCGTGGCCGCGCTGCTGCCGCTCGTCACCGCGGGCCTCGCCCTCGGCGTCGGGGTGTCACTCGTCGGGCTGCTCTCGAACGGGATCGACATGGCCTCGTTCAGCTCCGAGTTGGCGCTGCTCATCGGCCTCGGGGTCGGCATCGACTACGCGCTGTTCATCGTCACCCGATACCGACAGGGCCTGATGGCCGGCCGGCCGGCCGAGGACGCGATCGTCGACGCGATCGACACCTCCGGCCGGGCGGTGATGTTTGCCGGGATCACCGTCTGCATCGCGCTTCTGGGTATGTTCGCGCTCGGCGTCAGCTTCCTTTACGGGGTCGCGATCGCCGCCGCGATCGTCGTCGCCTTCACCGTCTTCGCGGCACTGACCCTGCTGCCGGCGCTGCTCGGCTTCCTCGGTCCCCGGATCCTCGGACGTAGAGCCCGACGGCGGCTCGCCGGCGGGGAGTTCGAGACCGCCCTCGGCGGCGGCTTCTGGTCACGCTGGTCGGGCTTGCTCAGCCGGCATCCCGCCCCAGTCGCACTCGCCGCGTTCGTCGTGATGGCGATGATCGCGATCCCGTTCTTCTCGCTGCGGCTGGGATCCGCAGACGCCGGCTCCGATCCCTCAGGGTCCACCACACGCGTCGCCTACGACCTGCTGGCCCAGGGCTTCGGACCGGGCTACAACGGTCCGCTCCAGGTCGTCGCCCAGGTCGACTCTGCCGCCGAGACACAGGCGTTCACGAGGGTCTTGGCGGCCGCCAAGACGACGTCCGGGGTCAAGTCGGTCACCTCCGCAGTGACGCTGGGGTCGGGTGTCTCCGGCGGCAAGAAGGTGCTCACCGCCGACATCTACCCGACCGGCTCCCCGCAGGCCGTCTCCACCAGTCAGCTGCTCACCAGACTGCGCAACACGGTCGTGCCGCGGGCCACCACCGGCAGCAACGCCCGGGTCCTCATCGGCGGCCAGACGGCGATCTTCGCCGACTTCGCCAGCGTGCTCTCGAGCAAGCTGCCGCTGTTCATCGGCGTCGTGGTGTTGCTCTCGTTCCTGCTGCTGGCCGCGGTCTTCCGCAGCCTCCTGGTGCCGCTGATGGCCGCCGCGATGAACATGCTGTCGGCCGGCGCGGCGTTCGGTGCGGTCGTGGCCGTGTTCCAGTGGGGGTGGCTTGATTCGGTATTCGGCATCACCCAGACCGGTCCTGTTGAGGCGTTCGTGCCGGTGATGATGTTCGCGATCCTGTTCGGCCTCTCGATGGACTACGAAGTGTTCCTGGTCAGCCGGATCTTCGAGGAGTGGCACCGCACCGGTGACAACCGTCAGGCCGTCATCAACGGGTTGTCAGCAACCGGACGCACGATCACTGCGGCGGCAGCCATCATGATCCTCGTCTTTGCCTCGTTCATCTTCGGCGGGCAGCTCGTGATCAAGATGTTCGGGCTCGGGCTCGCCGCCGCGGTGCTGATGGACGCGCTGATCGTACGGATGGTGCTGGTACCCGGTCTGATGCTCGTGACCGGGAACGCCAACTGGTGGCTACCGGAGTTCCTGAATCGCGTCCTGCCCCGACTCAACGTCGAAGGGTCGGTACCCGACTACGACCACCGCCTGGCGCCCGCTCCCCCAGGTACGCCACCACAGCCTCTCCGACCGGTGGCCGAAACCAGCGGCAGCGCCCGATGAGATAGTCGCGTCAGGCGACCCCGCGCTCGCTGCGGCGAGCGGAACACGGCCCCCACTACTCGATCAGCCGGCCGCGGTGACGCAGTCACATGCGCGCCTTCGCCACCGGGCCCCGCGCGTGCGCGGTCTGCGCCTGCGCAATGACCGCGGTGGCCGCCGCCAGCACCAGCACGGCCGCCAGGGCGCCGGTGGTGATCGCCAGCGCGCTCCCGGAGCCGCGGGCCTGAAGGCTCAGGTAGAGGCCGCCGGGACCTGCGACGCCGGCGACCTGACTGAGCACGTTGGCCGTCAGGAGCAATCCGCTCAGGTCGGCGGCCTGCGCCGGGCGGACCGAGGTCGTGAGCCGGTGTGCGAGCGGCGAGAAGGCGAGGGCGTGGCCGGCGCCGGCGAGCAAAAGGAGCGGGGCGGCGGCCGCCGTGGACCAGCCGCCGTCGCGGGCGAGCAGGCCGACGCCGAAGATCGCTGCTGCCATCGCGATCGCCCCGCCGGGCGGCAACCACGTTCGCACGCGTTGTGGCGCGCGCGTCCATGTCAGGCTGGCGCTCGCGAATCCGCAGGCGTAGATCGCGAAGATCAGCCCGGCATGCAGCGGCGTGAAGCGAAGCGCGCTCTGCAGATGGAGGGTCAGTGAGAACAGGAACCCGGCGTAGCCGCCCATCACGAGCCATACCGCGAGCACGCCGAAGGTGACCATCGGCAGCCTGAACAGGTCGAGGTCGAGCACCGGACGCCTGCCGTCAGCCACGAGGCGCCGTTCGTGCCGTGCGAACGCGCGTGCCGCGATCAGCGCAGACAGCATGCATGGCCACACCCATGTCGGCCAGTGCAGCTGACGGCCGAAGGTGAGCGGGATGATCAAGGCAAGCAGTACGGCTGACAGCAACGCCACCCCGGCGAGGTCGAGGCGCTGCCGGCTCGGCGCAATCGCCGGCAGACGCTTCCGGGATGCGACCAGCAACAGTACGCCGATGGGGGCGTTGAGCAGGAGCGCTGGACGCCATGCGGCGGCCAGCAGGTGCGCGCCGATCAGGAGCCCGCCGACGATCTGGCCGGCGGCGACGCCGACGGCGAGGATCATCGAGTACGCGCCAATCGCGCGCGCCCGACGCTCCCCCTCGAAGCTTGCCTGGATGATCGACAGCACCTGCGGAGTCATCACCGCCGCGGTCGCGCCCTGAAGAACACGCGCGCCGATCAACACCGCAGGGGTCGGAGCGAGCCCACCTATGACTGAGGCGACCGTGAACCCGCCGAGCCCCGACATGAACGCGCGGCCGCGGCCGATGTTGTCGCCGACCCGCGCGCCGGTGACGACCAGCGCGCCGCAGGCGAGCGAGTAGGTCCCGATGACCAACTGCAGCTCGGCGCCGGAGGCGTGCAGGCTGCTCTGGAGCGAGGGTGCGGCGACCACCAAGATCGATCCATCCATCGACGTCATCGCCTGCCCGACAAGCAGAACCACGAGCGCGACCATGCGCGCATGCTCGCCGTTACATCCCGCTGAGTCTTGAACATTGGTGCTCGATCAAGGCTGCGAGAATGAACGCATGTTGGTGAGCCACACGGTGCTCGACTACGCCGGGATCGAGGTCGCCGAAGTCGCGTGCCGCCATCGCAGCGGCCGTGGAGCCGAGACCGAGCCCAGCAGCGGATACGGGCTCGTATTCGTTCGCCGAGGCTGCTTCGTTCGTCACGCCGACGGCGCCCGGGAAGTGCTGGATCCCACGGTCGCGTTCGCCCGCGCCCCGGGACAGGAGCAGCATTACGACCATCCGACCGACGCAGGCGACGACTGCACCGCGCTGACGTTCGACGAGCCCACCGCCGCCGCGCTCTGGGGAGCGGCGCCGCCCGAGCGGCCGCTCACGGTCTCGGCGCGACTGGACTTCGCCCACCGCCAGTTGCTCGCCGAAGGGCGTCGCGGCGCTGACCCGGACGCCCTCTATGAGCACGCGGTCAACCTGGCCGCTGCGACACTCTCGCAGAGTGAGCCGGAGCCACTTCACGCCGCGCGCCCAAGCAGCCGCCGTGCCAGGCGGCGGCTGGTGCATGACACCCGGGAAGCACTCGCCGAGGCACCCGCGCGGGCACTGCCGGCGCTTGCCCGAGAGCTCGGCGTCTCACCCCACCATCTCAGCCGTGTATTCCACGCGCACACCGGACATACGATCGCCCAACACCGGCTGCAGCTACGTGGCCGCGCGGCGCTGGAACGGATCGCGAACGGCGAGGACAGTCTCGCCCGGCTCGCCGCCGAGCTCGGCTTCGCGGATCAGAGCCACCTGACGCGCACGATCCGCCAGCAAACCGGACACACCCCGACGCAGCTCCGCACACTCATTCACTCGGGCTCGCCCGCTCCCGGGAGCTGATCGGCGGGGGCACGGCTGTAATGACGTCGGGACCGATGGCGACGGTGCTCGGCGCGGCGCCTGGGCGATACTCTGCCCTCGTCATCGATCGCCGTCGGGTGCCCCGGCTGTATCTGTCGTTCGCGGTGTTGACGGTGTTCGGACCGCTGGCACTGATTCTCGACTAGTCGTCGGGGAGACCGAGTGCACGCTGCCAGATGTCGAGGAGTCGCTGCTGCACGGGAATCAGGTCTGCGCGCTCCTGGGCTGTGGTAAGCGCATGGCTGAACGCGCGCTCGTTGAGCAGCGCGAGCGTGGCGACAAGCGCCTCGGCGGCGGTCCGGTCCTCGCGTTCGGGCACTGTTCCGTAGGTGAGCAGCAGTTCGGCGCACTGCTCGTTGATCGCATCCATGGCGCCCGTCATCCGAGCCTCGAGCGTAGGCATTCGTGCCGCGAGCGCCAGCGCGGCGGACATGGCGGTCCGGTGCTCCCACCACGCGTCCGCGGCTGCCGCGATCGCGGCGGAGAGCCGCCGTACAGGCGGGCCCGGCGCGCGCAGCGCAACATCGAGGCCGTCTGCGATCTGCGACTGAGTAGCGTCGATCACGCTGGCCAGCAGTGCGTCCTTGGACTCGAAATAGAAGTAGAAGGTCGGCCGCGAGACACCAGCTGCAGCAGCGAGCTCCGACACAGACGCCCGTTCGAAGTCGTTCCGTTCCATCAGACGGCGCGCCGCTACCAGGAGTGCCAGCTCGCGCGCATCGCCCTTGGGCTGTTGAGCGGTCCGGCGGCGCAACGGAGTGGTCGCCATGGACGTACGGTACCGAGTCAACGCCTGTCGAGATTATTCTCGACAGGCGTTGACTTTCTCTGAGCCGGGTACGAGGATGCGTTCATGACGACCATCTCGCCCTCCGCCAGCGGTTGCCCGCGCCTGGCGGCCTACAACCCGCTCGCCCCCGACGAGCTGCTGGATCCCTATCCAACCTATGCGGTGGCGCGAGAGCACGCGCCGGTGTTCCGCTCTGACGCCTTCGGGCTCTGGTTCATCACCCGTTATGAGGACGTCGCGACCGCGCTTCGTGACACCGAGACGTTCTCATCGCAGATGGCCGGCGAGACCTTGGCCGACGGCGTGCCGGCGTCGCTGGAGCCCCAGCTCGACCACGCCCTCGCCGGCGGCGTGCCGGACGACTCGCGCTTCCTGGCGATCACCGACGCACCCGTTCACAACGTGCGACGGAAGCTCGCGCAACAGGCATTCACGCCGCGACGGGTGGCCACGCTCGACCTGCTCATTCGGACGCGCACCGAGGAGCTGTGCGACGGCTTCGGGGCCGCGGAACGGGTCGATCTGATGAGCGCGTTCAGCTACCCGCTGACGACCTCGGTGATCGCAGGAATTATCGGCCTCGACGAGCAACACGCGGCGCAGATGCGCGCCGTCTCCGAAGACCTGCTTGTCGTCAACTCACCCGGAGGCCGCCAGCTCGACCAGGCCGAGGCCGAGGACGTGATCGCGCGCATCGCGCGCATCAGCGCGCTGCACAGCGAGATCGGCGAGGAGCTCGCAGCCCGCCGACACACACCGAGAGACGACCTGCTGTCGGCGCTGGCGACATCAACGCTGAACGACGGCACGCGACTGGAGGACGAGGACATCCTCGCGATGACCGCGGAGCTGATCCTTGCCGGGACGGACACCACCGCCAACCTCATCGCGCACGCTGTCCTCTACCTGTCCCCCGATCAGGACCGCTGGCGCCAACTCGCCGACGACGACGGCCTCACCCACGCCGTGGTGGAGGAGACGCTACGACGGCGGGGATCTTCAAAGGGACTATTCCGCATCACCACGCGCGACGTCGAGATCGGCGGCGCCACCATCCCAGAGGGCGCGGTCGTCCAGTTGCTCTACGGCTCCGCCAACCACGACCCATCGCAATTCCCCGATCCGGAAGCATTTACCCTCGACCGCCCTGGGATTGACCGACACGTCGCATTTGGCCGCGGCACCCACTTCTGCCTCGGCGCACCGCTGGCGCGGCTGGAAACCCGAGTCGCGCTCCAGACACTCAGCCGCCGCTTCCCCAAACTGCAGGTTCCGCCCCAGGAGCTCACCTACATCCCTGCGATGAGCACCCACACCCTCGCCACACTCACCATCACCACGTACTAGAGAACCCGCAAGTGGCTGGTCGCCCGATCGTTGGCTCAACGGCACCCATGGAGGGTTCCGCTCTCGCCTCAGTTACAGGGCCTTCCTTCGATGGAGCCAACCGGGATCGAACCGGTGACCTCCTGCTTGCAAAGTCGGGCGGAGGCTTTGCCGCACGTTGCCATACGTTGCCAACCACCTGACCGAAGCCGTCTCCGACTCGGCGCACTCGCCCTCCCGCTCGTCGCGGCCGGCGGACTCGTCCTGCCTGCGGCCGGAGGCGCCCGCTCCGCCCATCCGGCCGCAGCGCCGCCCGCCTGCACGACCTCGCAGTTGGTACCGACGATCGGTTCCCCGAACGGTGCGGCCGGGACCATCTACCTGACCGTGACATTCGCCAACGTCGGTGCGGCCTGCACGCTGCGCGGCT